>DAHUZQ010000022.1 GCA_027306495.1 Actinomycetota bacterium
CGAGGCGGAGGCGGCCGGGGCCGGCCGCGAAGTCCAGATCGAGGCCGCGCGGCGCGCCTTCTATGAGGGGTTCGTCGCCGAGGCCATCGCCGACTACCTGGCGGACGCGCAGGTGATGGACATCACCGGGGAACCCCACCGGGCCCTGCTGGCCGCCGCCGACCTCGCCCTGTGGCGGGCGGCCGAAGAACTGCCCACCACGTTCGACTACGCCGGGCTGACGGTGTGCAAGACCGGCCCGTGGGGGCAGGGGCCGGTCTTCCTCCAGCAACTGGCACTGCTCGCGGGCTACGACCTGACCGCGATGGGGCCGGGCAGCGCCGATTACATCCATACCGTCACCGAGTGCGCCAAGCTGGCGTTCGCCGACCGGGAGGCCTGGTACGGCGACCCGCGCGCCGCCGACGTCCCGCTGGCCGACCTGCTGTCCGATGGGTACGCCGCGCAGCGGCGCCTGCTCGCCGGTGACCGGGCCTCGCTGGAACTGCGCCCCGGGTCCCCGGGCGGCCGCACACCGGTCCTGCCCGGGTATGCGACCGGGGAAGTGGAGATCCCCCGCGGGGCGGACTCCGGAGAGCCCTCGCTGGTGGAATCCGATGCGACCCGGGGTGGACGGCGCCTGGCGGATGCGCCCGAACTCGGGCCGGGCGACACCTGCCATCTCGATGTGGCCGACCGGTTCGGCAATGTGGTGACCGCCACGCCGAGCGGCGGCTGGCTGCACAGTTCGCCGGTCATCCCGGCGCTGGGATTCTGCCTGGGCACCCGGGCGCAGATGTTCACCCTCACGCCGGGCCTGGCCAACACCCTCGCGCCCGGCAAGCGGCCCCGCACGACGCTGTCACCGTCGCTGGTGCTGCGCGGCGGTGTGCCCTACCTGGCGTTCGGGACTCCCGGCGGCGACCAGCAGGACCAGTGGACCCTCGGGTTCTTCCTCAACCACGTGCACTTCGGCATGAACCTGCAGGAGGCCATCGACGCGCCCGCCTTCCACACCCGGCACTTCCCGTCGTCGTTCTACCCGCGCGAGTCCGCGCCAGGTGCCCTCGACATTGAGGAACGGGCCGGCGCCGAGGTCATCGCAGACCTGCGCGCCCGGGGCCACGAAGTCAGCGTTCGGCCGCCGTGGTCGCTCGGCCGGGTCAGTGCCGTGGCGCGCGACGGCGGGATGCTCTACGCCGCCGCAAACGCGCGCGGCATGCAGGGTTACGCCGTCGGCCGCTGAGCGTTCGGCAGCGCGGCGTCGCTCAACCGCCCCGTCAGCACCGTCACCGCCCGGCCCGCCAACCGCACCCGGTCGCTGTCCAGGCTGACCTTCACGGTGCCGCCCCGGGCCGAGGCCTGGTAGCCGGTCAGCTCTGACCGGCCGATGCGCTCGGCCCAGTACGGCGCGAGGGTGCAGTGCGCGGACCCGGTCACCGGGTCCTCGGGCACCCCGACCGCGGGCGCGAAGAAGCGGGAGACGAAGTCGGCGTCCGGCCGCGACGCGGGCGCCGTCACGATGACGCCGCGGGCGCTGAGTCGCGCGAGCGCGGCCAGATCCGGCCGGAGGTTCAGGACTTCCTCCTCGCGGCCGATTACGACCAGGTAGTCATCCTCACCGGCCCCGGTCCACACCGGGCCGTCGACGCCGAGGGCGGCGAGCAGGCCGTCCAGGGGCGGTGCGCTCACCGCCGGCCGGGCCGGGAAGTCGAGCTCGATCTCCAGTCCAGCCGGCGCCCCGGCTGTGGCGGTCACCGCCGCCGCGGCCGTCGCGGCGGCGCGGGCGGTCAGGGGTCCGCTCAGCGAGTCGAACTTGATGGTCTGGCCCGCATCGGCCAGGCCGGTTTCGAAGAGCACGTGTGCGCTGGCGAGGGTCGCGTGCCCGCACAAGGCGACCTCGGCCGCCGGGGTGAACCAGCGCAAGTGGTAACGGCCGTCGGCCGGTTCCACGAATGCCGTCTCGGACAGGTTCATCTCGGCCGCGACCGCCTGCATCCAGGCCGGTTCGGCGGGGGCGGTGAGCAGGCACACGGCGGCCGGGTTCCCCCCGAACGCGCTGCCGGTGAAGGCATCCACCTGGAAGATCCGCATGTCAGGAGCCTAGATTAGCCCGACCCTCCGACAAAGCATCGCCTTGGGCGACCGCAGCCGGCAGAGCCCGTGCGGTTGGAACTTACTCTCCTTTCCTCGACGCTAGCGCGACGCGCAACGCAGCTCCGTGCCCGTGATTTGATTGCATGCCATAAATGGTGCGCAAATCAATGCATTACCCCCGGGTTCCGGGTGATATGGTCCGCCTGTCCCGGCGGCAGAAGCGGAGGAATCAGCATGCGCGGGAGAAAGCCTCCCCGGGCTGATGTGACCTTGAGCGGCAGAGCGGAACGTCGGCAGGCGCCCGCAGGCTGTCGCCGGTGCTCCCGCGCTGGGGTTCTTGCCGGGAAGCCAGGGCGCCTCGGCGTGGCGGCGATCGCTGTCATCATGGCCGGTGGCGCGGCCATGTCGGGCACAGCGCCCGCGCAAGCCGCCGCCGACCGGCCCGTCGCCAGTGGGCAGTCCGCCACGCGTCCGGCCGCCCTTGGCCGGCTGACGGCCATCTCGGTCAGCGGCAAACGGGTTGGGCCCAGATTCGAGGGTGTGGGGGCGATCAGTGCCGGTGCATCCTCCCGTTACCTGATTGACTATCCCGCCCCGCAGCGCCAGGCGATCCTGGACTATCTCTTCACGCCCCGCTACGGTGCCTCCCTGCAACTGCTCAAACTGGAGATCGGCGGCGACTCCAACTCCAGCAATGGGGCAGAGCCGTCGATCGAGCACACCCGCAGCATCATCAACTGCAACGCTGGTTATGAATGGTGGATAGCCAGGCAGGCGCTGCGGCGCAATCCCCATATCAAGCTCTATGGGCTGCAGTGGGGCGCACCCGGCTGGACGGCTGACAAGCAGGGCACCTCCTGGACGGCACGGGACGTCAATTACGTCATCGACTGGCTGAACTGTGCGAAGTCGCACGGCCTGACCATCAGCTACCTGGGTGGCCGGGACGAGGCTGGCTACAACGTCAGGTGGTACGAGCTCATGCGTGCCGCGCTCGACAGACATGGCTATCGCCACGTCAAGATCGTGGCCGGCGATGAGAATCGCTCAGCGCGGTGGAATATGGTGCCCGTAATGCTGCAGGACAAGCAGTTCGCCAGGGCCGTGAGCATCATCGGCGTTCACGATTCCTGTAACCCCGCGCAATACCGGTGCGTCACTCCGGGCTCGGCGCTTCGCACCGGCAAGCCATTGTGGCTGTCCGAACAGGGCGGCCTGGACGCCAATACCGGGGCAGCCGGCATGGTCCGGGCCATCAACCGGATGTACGTGCAGGGCCACATGCTCGCCCTGCTCGAATGCCCACTGCTGACCGCCATGCCGCCGGGCCTGCCTTTCGAGGACGGCGGCCTCGTCTACGCCAACCAACCGTGGTCGGGCGCCTACTCGGTCAGCCTGCAGACCTGGGCAACGGCCCAGACCACCCAGTTCACCCAGCCAGGCTGGTCATATGTCCGGGGGGGCGGCGGCCTGCTCGGGGACAGCGGCTCCTATGTCACCTACATGTCACCCGGCCGGAGGGCATGGAGCATGGTAGCTGAGAACACCGGCTCCGCCGCTGGGCGGGTGATCACTCCGCAACGCATCACTATGAAAGTGACGGGGGGGCTCAAGGCCAGGATCATTCGCGTATGGGCGACGAACCTGGAAAGCGCGGACCCGTCCCAGTGGTTCGTCGAAGAACCCAGCATCAGGCCCAGCCATCACAGATTCAACTACGTGATCCCACCGGGATACGTGGTCACCTTCACCACGACATCCGGGCAGAGCAAGGCAGGTGGCCTCCCGCCCACGGTGCCGCCCCCCAGCGCCCTGCCACTGCCCTATCACAACTCGCTGACGCGCAACGATGGCAGCGACGAGGCCCCGTTCCTCGCCACCCTCGACGGAGCGTTCGGGCTGGATCCCTGCCTCGGCGGGCTGCGTGGACAGTGCCTGCAGCAGTTGACGCCGCAGACGCCGGTGCTCTGGCACTCCACTGGTCTCGATTACCCGTATGCGATCATCGGGGACCCAAGCTGGGCCAACTACACAGTCAGCGTGCAGGTGCTCCTCACCCAACAGTCCGGAACGGCCGGCGTGATCGGACGGTTCTCCCTGCGGGCGCATAGTCACCCGGCCAGCAGCATCGGCCTGTTCAACGGCTACATGCTGGACGTGGGCGCAGATGGCGCCTGGGCGCTCTACAGGAACTCCGTGTCGAGTCCCACCCGGACAGTGCTGGCATCGGGTCATGGGCCGGCGCTCAGCCCGGGCACCTGGCACACTCTGTCACTGAGCATGAACGGCTCGAGCATCACAGCCTCCATCGACGGCAACCTGGTCGGCTCGGCCACGGATTCCTCGTTCAGCGCTGGCCTCGCCGGACTCGAGGCCGGAGCGTTCACCCGGACGTGGCCGATCGACCAGTACCGTGACCTCACGGTCACCCCACTCGGCCCCGGGAACCCCGTCCGGAACTGACCGACCGGGCCACCACATCGGGCCGGGCAGCCGGCGCGGTGCGGAACCTCAGCGGCGCATGTGCCCGGCGGGGAACGCCGGGCCGTGGCCTGGCACGATGATCGAGGCGACCGCCAGGATGGTCTCCCGGCTGGCGCACAGCGCCGCCTGATCGGCCGCGAGTGGGTCCTCATCGGGCCCGTCCGGCCCCCACCAGGCGTGGGTGCAGGCGTAGACGCCGTCGGGCGTGGCCGCCAGGGTGGTGATGTCCTGCGCCGTGTGGCCGGGGGTGGGGATCAGCCGCACTGAGCCGGTCAGCGCGAACTCGCCCTCGTCCCGGCCGACCCACAAGTCACCGGAGTAGGTGGCCCAGAAGTCATGGATCGCCGCGGCGGGGAACAGTGCGGCGTTCACGGTGTGGTCGGGGTGGTGGTGGCTGAACACGATGTCGGTCACGTCGCCGGGTGCGGGCCCGGCCACCGCGAGTTCGGCCAGCAGCACGTCGCGGTGCGCGACCATGCCGGGGTCAACGATGATCACCCGTTCGGCGTCGAGGATGAGGGTCACCGTGCTCCCCACCCGGTCTCCGGCCGCGGTCTCCCGCACATAGCCCTCGCGCAGCACGTGGACGCGCGCGGTCCCCGTGGCGGGGATTCCCGTATCAGTCATGAACGCAGACGCTACCGGTCAGCCGCTGGGCGCAGAAGCGGAAGAGGATTGCGGCCCGGTACCGGTCAGGCGTTCTCGCGTACAAAGGCGCGCGTGGCGAACCACAGGCAGACGATCGCCATTCCGATGGCGACCGCGACCCCCTCCACCATGACCGTGTTGGCGTATTGGCCGGCGTAGGCCGAACGCATCGCGTCGATGATGTAGCGGAACGGCGTGGCGCGGGCGATGCCCTGCAGCCAGCCGGGGCCGAGTGTCATCGGGAGCATGATGCCGGACAGCAGCATGAGCGGGACGACGACCATGTTGATCGCCGGCGCCAGCACGTCTTCGCTCTTGGTGAGCAAGCCGACCGTGTAGGAGACGGCGGCCAGGCTGATGGCCACCAGGACGATGAAACCCATTCCGATCAAGATTCCCGCGAACGGCGCGCGCAGTCCGAAGGCCAGCCCGGCCAGGACGAGCACGACAGCCTGCACCAGCAGTGTCACCACATCGCGCAGCAGTCGTCCCGACAAGATGGCGAGCCTGCTGGCCGGGGTGACCCGGAACCGTTCGATCACTCCGTACCGCCAGTCCGCGATGATCGTGAAACCGACGAACGCCGCACCGAACAGCCCCAACTGGATCAGCAGCCCGGGCACGAACCACGCCCAAGCGCTGCCGCTGGAGAAACCGCGGACGCCGGAGCTGATCACTTTGGTAAGCAGCGGCGCGAAGAACGCGAGGTACAGGATCGGCTGGATCAGGCCGATGATCACCCATGCCGGGTTGCGCAGCGACAGACGCATCTGACGCTGGAAGATCAGCACGGTGTCACGTGCGAAGGACATACGGACGCCTCTCCGGTGGTCGTGCCCTGTCAGCGGTTGGGGACGGGAGCCGGGGCAGGGGTGTCATCACGCAGCGGGCGTCCGGTCACGGTCAGGAACACATCGTCAAGCGATGGCCTGGCGAGTTGGATGGACACCATGGAGATGCCGGCCGCGTCGAGCGCCCGGAGCAGTCCCGGCAGGGCTTCCTCGCCCTGCTCCACGGTCAGCCGCAGCGAGCGGTCTTCCATACTGATCTCCCGGACGCCGGGATGGCTGCCCAGCACCCCTTTGGCTATGTCCGGGTCCCCGGTGACGGCCAGGGTGATGACATCGCCGGCGATTCGCCGCTTCAGCTCATCCGGGCTGCCTTCGGCCACGATCTTGCCGTAGTCGATGACCAGGATCCGGTCGCACAGGGCGTCCGCCTCCTCCAGGTAGTGGGTTGTGAGGAACACCGTGGTGCCGAGGTCCCCCCGGAGGCGGCGGATGTGTTCCCACAGGTGGCTGCGGCTTTGCGGGTCCAGGCCGGTGGTCGGCTCGTCCAGGAAGAGCACCCGCGGTGAGTGGACCAGCCCCAGCGCGATGTCCAGTCGTCGCCGCTGCCCGCCGGACAGCGTCTTGACGAGCCTGTCTTCGAGGCCAGCGAGTTCGAGTTGTTCCATGAGCAGGCTGACCCGCTTGGTGGCCTCCGCTGGTGGTACACGGTACAAGCGGGCCTGGATGGTGACCTCTTCCGCGACCTTGGCGTTCGGGTCGGACCCGCCGCCGGTCGCGCCGATGGCCTGGGCGACGTAGCCGATCCGCCGCCGCACCCCGACCGGATCTCGGAGCAGGTCCGCCCCGGCCACGGTGGCGGTGCCCGAGGTCGGGCGCAGCAGGGTGGTCAGCATCCGCAGCGTCGTCGTCTTGCCGGCCCCGTTCGGGCCGAGGAAGCCGACGATCTCACCATCGGCGACCTTCAGGTCCACGCCGCGGACGGCCTCGACCGTCCGTTTACGGCTGGTGAAGGTGCGCGTCAGGCCGCGCGCATCGATCATCGCCACGAATGCCTCCGTCCTTCTCGGGTCGCCAGGGGTCATATCCATGATCACGGAATCCTCTCAGTCAATCCGACTGACTCGATTCCGTGATCATGGCGCCCCCTCAGTGGTCTCTCCGGCTGGCGCCCCGGGCGCATCCTCGGGCAGGGGTGGCGGGGTGCCGCCGAAAGCGGGGCACAGGGCCTGGTGCGCGCACCACGCGCAGAGCCTGCCCGGTCTCGGCCGCCAGTCCCGGCTCTCCCGCGCCCGTTGGATCGCCTGCCAGATGGCGTTGACCTTGCGTTCGGTGGCCAGCAGGTCCCGCTCCTCCGGCTGGTACCGGACGATCTCACCGTTGCCCAGGTACATCAGCTGCAGCAGGCGTGGGATGTCACCCCGGCCACGCCAGAGCACCAGGGCGTAAAACCGCATCTGGAACAGGGCCTGCGCCTCGAACGCTTCCGGCGGTGCCGCGCCGGTCTTGTAGTCCACGACGCGCATCGCCCCATCCGGGGCCACATCGAGACGGTCTATGTACCCACGGACGCGCAGCCCCGAGGCGAGATCGGCCTCCACGCACAGTTCCCGGTGGGCGGGCTCGATCCGGCGCGGGTCCTCCAGCGTGAAGTACCGCTCCAGCATCGCCGCAGCCTCAGCCAGCCAGACATCCTCCTCCGCTTCGGTGCCGAACAGCCCGGCGAGGCCGGGGTCGTCGGCGCTCATCCGGGCCCATTCCGGTGCCAGCAAAGACTCCGCCTGGTCGAAGGTCCGCTCCCCGGCCGGCCGGTCGAACAGGTGCTCCAGCACGGCGTGCACCAGCGTGCCGCGCAGGGCGGGGGGACTGGGAGGCTCGGGCAGCCGGTCGATCACCCGGAACCGGTAGAGAAGGGGGCAGGTCAGGAAGTCTCCGGCGCGGGAGGGGGACAGGGACGGCCCGCGCCGCGCTGCTGACTCGGGGTCTGCCGTCGTGGGGTCCGCCGTCGTGGGCCCAGCCGTCGTGGGGTCCGCCGTCGTGGGCTCTCCCGTCGCCTGCTCAGCGGCGAGCGCTCCGCTCCGCTCGGCAGGCACCGCCTCCGCCCGGCGGTCCGCGAGCGCCCCGACTTGCTCTCCCATGCTTGGCAGACTAGGGGACCCCTCGGACATTGTCCCCAAGTTGGCCCGGTGCGGGCCTTGCCGCCTCAGCGGGCGATGCGGATCACAGATCGCCTATGCCACCGGGAGTGCTGACCGACCGGTGGAGCACATAGCATCGATCTGTGGCAGGCAACGCACCCGGCACGCCCCAGCCGCAGGCCCCCGAACCCCAGGCGCCTGGCCCCCAGGCACCGGGCCCAGGCATGAAGATCGCACGCCCGTTTGGCATCCCGGTCTACGTCTCCCCGTACTGGTTCCTGGTCGCCGGCGTCTTCGTCATCATCTACGCGGGTGGCCTGACCAGCTTGGGATCACTGCGGTATCTGGTGGCAGCCGCCTTCGTGGTGCTGCTGTACGGCTCGGTGCTCATCCACGAACTCAGCCATTCGCTGGTGGCGGTGGCGTTCGGGCTGCCGGTCCGCAGGATCCTGCTCTACCCGCTGGGTGGCTTCTCCGAGATCGAGCGTGAGCCCGAGACCCCCGGCCGCGAACTGCTGGTTTCGGCGGCTGGCCCGGCCATGTCGCTGGCACTGGCCGCTGGCGGGTTCGGGCTCCACCAGGCGTTCAACCCTGCCGGCATCCCCGGCATCCTGCTGGACCAGTTCATTCTCGCGAACATACTGGTGGGCATCTTCAACCTGCTTCCCGGCCTGCCGCTGGACGGCGGGCGGATATTGCGGGCTGGGGTCTGGAAGCTGACCGGCCGGTCCACCACCGGCACTATCGCGGCCGCCTGGGCAGGCCGCGTCCTGGCCGCCCTGCTGCTGATCGTGCCCCTGGCCATATTCGCCCGGGTCGGTGGCACCTTCCAGCCCTTCGATTTCGCCTGGCTGGCGGTTATCGCGGCGTTCATGTGGATGGGCGCCACTCAGTCGCTGCGCGCCACCCGGGCACGGGAACGGCTGCCAGGGGTGCAGGCCCGCCTGCTCGCCCGGCGGGCTATCCCGATTCCCGCCACGCTGCCGCTGGCGGAGGCCATCAGGCGGGCGGACGCCGCCCAGGCCCGTGCGCTGGTGGTGGTCGACCATGACGACCGGCCGATCGCCATCGTGAACGAGTCCGCGGTCATGGCTACCCCCCCGCAGCGGCGGCCGTGGATCGACGCCGGGTCGCTGGCACGCAACCTCGACCCCGGACTGGTGCTCCCGGCGGACCTGTCCGGCCTGGCCCTGCTGGAGGCGGTGCGCAAGACCCCGGCCACCGAGTACCTGCTCGTCGAGCCAACGGGGCAGGTGTTTGGTGTGCTGGCGTCCATCGACCTCGAGCATGCCTTCGCTCGCGCCTGACGGCCCATGCCTGACCCGGCACCAGTCCGTCACCGCTAGGGTGGCGCGCGTGACCCGCCAGCGCCGCGGGCCGTTCGCTGCCGGCGATCAGGCTCAACTGACCGACCCCAAGGGTCGGCGGCACCTGGTCGTGCTCCAGCCCGGCCGTTCGTTCCACACCCACCGGGGTGTGATCGCCCATGATGACCTGATCGGCCTGCCCGAAGGCAGCGTTGTCACCTCCTCCGGCGGCACCCAGTACCTGGCGCTGCGCCCCCTGCTGGCCGACTACACCCTTTCCATGGGCCGCGGCGCGGCGGTGGTGTACCCGAAGGACGCCGCCCAGATCGTGGCGATGGCGGACATCTTCCCCGGCGCGGCGGTGCTGGAGGCCGGGGCGGGTTCCGGTGCGCTCTCCTGCTGGCTGCTGCGGGCCGTCGGCGAGGCCGGAGTGGTGGTCTCCTTCGAGCGCCGGGCCGACTTCGCGGACATCGCCCGCCAGAACGTGACCCGCTTCTTCGGCGGCCCACACCCGGCCTGGCGTCTGCACGTCCGCGACCTGCCCACGGATCTCCCCGCAGACCTGCTCGGGGACTGGGACGTGCCCGGCGGCCAACTGGGGGACGTGCCCGGCGGCCAACTGGGGGACGTGCCCGGCGGCCAACTGGGGGACGTGCCCGGCGGCCCACCGGGCAGCGCCACACCACAGGAGGCCTACCCCGGTAAGGAAGGTTTCGACCGGGTTGTGCTGGACATGCTGGCGCCGTGGGAACACGTGGCGAGCGCGGCCGACGCACTCATCCCCGGCGGGGTGGCCTGCTGCTACGTCGCCACCGTCACCCAGTTGTCGCGGACGGTGGAGGCCCTGCGCGGGCACGGCGGATTCGCCGAGCCGAGCGCCTGGGAATCGCTGGTCCGCGGCTGGCACGTCGACGGCCTGGCAGTCCGCCCGGAGCACCGCATGGTCGGTCACACGGGCTTCCTCGTGACCGCCCGGCGGATGGCCGCAGGCGTTTCACCACCCCTGCTCCGGCGTCGGCCGGCGAAGGGCGCAATCGATGGTGGCGACCCTTGGTGACCTTCGATACACAATCGGTGAAAGCGGCATCTTCCGAAGTTGCGCTGACCAGGGTAAAGTCACGGCACCCGGCATTGGCGGCGCCGTCCTGAGCGAAGATCGGCGGCCGGAAATGCTCAGGACGGGCACGAGAGCCAGGTTACGAGAGTCCCCTGGATAGGTAGGGTCAGAGACGGACCTGCTTTCGGAAGGAGGTGGGGGCGTGGCCACTCGGGACGAAGGCTCGCTCGCCGCGCAGCACGACGATCAGGTCAAGAGTCTCACCACGCAGATTTCCTTCCTCGAAGAGGAGGTGGCGGTCCTCCATCGGCGGCTGGCTGAGACGCCTCGGCAGTCCAGGCTGCTCGAGGAGCGGCTTCGCGATGCGGAGACCAAGCTTGGGGCCGTCACGGGCCAGAACGAGCGCCTTGCCGAAACCCTGCGGGAAGCACGCGACCAGATCGTCGCGCTGAAGGAAGAGGTCGACCGGCTGGCCAAGCCGCCGTCGGGATTCGGGATTTTCCTGGAGGCGCGTGAAGAGGGCACGGCCGACGTGTTCACCGGCGGCCGCAAGATGCGGGTCAGCGTCAGCCCCGCCATCGAGGCCGACTCCCTGCGTGCCGGGCAGGAAGTGGTGCTGAATGAGGCGCTCAACGTCGTCATAGCCCAGGATTACGAGACCGTGGGCGAAGTGGTCATGCTCAAGGAGATCCTCGACGGCGGGGACCGTGCCCTGGTCATCTCGCACGCCGACGAGGAACGGGTGGTCCGGCTCGCCGAGCCGCTGCGGGAGATGACCCTGCGGGGCGGTGACTCGCTGCTGCTGGAGCCCCGGTCCGGCTACGTCTACGAACGCATCCCCAAGGCCGAAGTCGAGGAGCTGATCCTGGAGGAGGTCCCGGACATCAGCTACGCCGACATCGGCGGCCTATCCCGGCAGATCGAGCAGATCCGCGACGCCATTGAACTCCCCTACCTGCACGCGGACCTGTTCAAGGAGCATCAGCTCCGCCCGCCCAAGGGCGTCCTGCTCTACGGCCCGCCGGGCTGCGGCAAGACGCTGATCGCCAAGGCGGTCGCCAACTCCCTCGCCAAGCAGGTCGCGGCGCGGACCGCACAGCTCGGGCGCGAGACCGAGGGCAAGAGCTTCTTCCTCAACATCAAGGGCCCCGAGCTGCTGAACAAGTACGTCGGCGAGACCGAGCGCCACATCCGGCTGGTCTTCCAGCGGGCGCGGGAGAAGGCCAGCGAGGGCATGCCGGTCATCGTGTTCTTCGACGAGATGGACTCCATCTTCCGCACCCGGGGGTCGGGGGTGTCCAGCGACGTCGAGAACACCATCGTGCCCCAGTTGCTGAGCGAGATCGACGGGGTGGAAGGCCTGGAGAACGTGATCGTGATCGGGGCCTCCAACCGCGAGGACATGATCGACCCGGCGATCCTGCGCCCGGGCCGGCTCGACGTCAAGATCAAGATCGAGCGCCCCGATGCCGAAGCGGCGAGGGACATCTACTCCAAGTACGTGCTGCCGGCCCTGCCGCTGCACCCCGACGACCTGGCCGAGCATGGCGGCTCCGCGACCATCGCGGTGGACGCGATGATCCAGCGGGTGGTCGAGCGCATGTACAGCGAGAGCGAGGAGAACAGGTTCCTGGAGGTCACCTACGCCAATGGTGACAAGGAGGTCCTGTACTTCAAGGACTTCAACTCCGGCGCGATGATCCAGAACATCGTCGACCGTGCGAAGAAAATGGCGATCAAGGAATTCCTGGAGACGGGCCAGAAAGGTCTGCGGGTGGCGCACCTGCTGGCCGCCTGCGTCGACGAGTTCAGCGAGAACGAGGACCTACCCAACACCACGAACCCGGACGACTGGGCGCGCATCTCCGGCAAGAAGGGCGAGCGGATCGTCTACATCCGCACGCTGGTCTCAGGGAAGCAGGGGACCGAGGCCGGCCGCTCCATCGACACGGTCGCCAACACCGGGCAGTACCTCTGACCTCCCGGCAGGATACCGCTGACCGGTGGGGACGCCGCGGGTCCGGTCACGGCCGATGCTGTGCCGGCCCCGGCTAGGCTCTTGTCATGAGCACGCGCCGGGTGATGGGGATCGAGACCGAGTACGGCATCTCCGTGCCCGGCCAGCCGGGTGCCAACGCCATGGTCACCTCTTCGCAGGTCGTGAATGCCTACCAGGCGGCGACGGCGGCCCGCCCGCGCCGGGCGCGGTGGGACTTCGAGGAGGAGAACCCGCTGCGGGACGCCCGGGGGTTCGACCTCACCCGGGAGACCCCCGACCCGACCCAGCTCACGGACGAGGATCTCGGTCTCGCCAACGTCATCCTCACCAACGGCGCCCGGCTGTACGTGGATCACGCGCACCCGGAGTATTCCGCCCCGGAATGCACCAATCCGCGGTCCGCCGTCATCTGGGACAAAGCGGGCGAGTGGGTGATGGCGGAGGCGGCGGCGCGTGCGGCGACCGTTCCGGGCTCCGCCCCGATCCAGCTCTATAAGAACAACACCGACAACAAGGGTGCCTCGTACGGGTGCCACGAGAACTACCTCATGCAGCGGGCGACCCCGTTCGCGGACATCGTCCGGCACCTGACCCCGTTCTTCGTCAGCCGTCAGGTGGTGTGCGGCGCGGGCCGGGTCGGCCTGGGCGCGGACGGGCGCGGCGACGGCTTCCAGATCAGCCAGCGTGCGGACTTCTTCGAGGTCGAGGTCGGCCTGGAGACCACCCTCAAGCGGCCGATCATCAACACGCGCGACGAACCGCACGCCGACCCGGAGAAGTACCGGCGCCTGCACGTGATCATCGGCGACGCCAACATGAGCGAGATCAGCACCTATCTCAAGCTGGGCACGACCGCCCTGGTGCTGGCGATGATCGAGGAGCGGTTCTTCGACGTCGACCTGTCCCTGGACGCTCCGGTCGCCGAGTTGCGCGCGGTGTCTCACGACCCGTCCTGCCGGCGGCTGATCAGCCTGCGGGACGGCCGCAAGATGACGCCGGTCCAGTTGCAGATGGAGTACCTGGACCGGGCGCGCAAGTTCACCGAGGACAGGTTCGGCGCCGATGTGGACGAGATCACCGCCGACGTGCTGGCCCGGTGGGAATCGGTGCTCATCCGGCTGGCCGAAGACCCGATGCGGCTGTCCCACGAATTGGACTGGGTGGCCAAGCTGGAACTGCTGGAGGGCTACCGGGTCCGCGACGGCCTGGCATGGGGGCACCCCCGGCTGCAGCTTGTCGACCTTCAGTACTCCGACGTGCGGGCCGAGCGGGGCCTCTACAACCGGCTGACGGCCCGGGGCCGGATGACCCGGC
Source organism: Actinomycetota bacterium (assembly GCA_027306495.1). Taxonomy (GTDB): domain Bacteria; phylum Actinomycetota; class Actinomycetes; order Streptosporangiales; family Streptosporangiaceae; genus DAHUZQ01. The sequence goes on from DAHUZQ010000022.1 coordinate 13,812, forward strand.
TGGTCACCGACGAAGAGGTGCTTGCCGCGGTGGGTGACCCGCCCGAGGACACCCGGGCCTACTTCCGGGGCCGATGCCTGCAGAAGTACCCCGATTCCGTGGCCGCGGCCTCCTGGGATTCGGTCATCTTCGACATCCCTGGCCACGACTCGCTGAAGCGCGTGCCCACGCTGGAGCCGTTGCGGGGCACCCGCGCCCACGTAGGCGAGATCATCGAGCGCAGTCGCACCGCCGCTGACCTGGTGGACGCGCTCACCGGCCGCCGCTGACGGCCCGCTGCCGAGATTTTTCCGGAACGGCCGTGTGGTGGCCGTTATCGTCCCGGTTAGGCCGGAAATTGTCGGATCTGGTCAAATCACTCCTGTTCCCAGGGTTGGGCGGACCGTCCGCAGGCGAGGATACGGTTGAAGTGGTGAGGATGGCCCCACCGACCACGGAGGTTTCGATGGCGACAAATGACACCGGCGGCCAGCGGCAGACGACTCGGCGGGACGAGGAGACCGAGAGCGCGGACGCGCAGGCGACCGCGGAGGTCAAGGAGCGCCACGAGAAGCTCAGCGACGATGTGGACGCCATCCTCGACGAGATCGATGAAGTGCTGGAGGAGAACGCCGAGGAGTTCGTCCGTTCTTACGTCCAGAAGGGCGGGCAGTGATCCACGGGCGGGCTCGCCATTGACTCCCGCAACGGGGCGGCCTCCGGCTCCCCGATCGGTTCGGCCGCAGTAAGGTTCGGGGCAGGTAACCACCGCTTACGACCGGAAGGACGCCCGTGGGCTTCGACTACTTCAGCGGCGGGTTTACGGCGGCGTGCATGGGCCCGGGCACGCCGTCCTTCGCTGACTTCCTGGCCTGCGCGGCACCGGGACTGCTCCCCGGTGCGGCTGGCGCGGGGCCGGTCCGGCTGCCGGGTTCGGGTGTGCCCTCCGGCGCGGGCCTGGCCGCGATCCAGGGGATGCCCGTCGGCCCGTCGGCCGCCGCTGGCGCCGCGATACCGCACGGGACCACGATCGTGGCGGCCGATTACGCCGGTGGTGTGATCATGGCTGGTGACCGCCGGTCGACAGCGGGCAGCATGATCGCCCAGCGCGACATCGAGAAGGTGTTCCGTACCGACGAATACTCATGCGTCGGAATTGCCGGCGTGGCCGGGATCGCCCTCGACATGGTCCGGCTGTTTGCCGTGGAGCTTGAGCACTACGAGAA
>DAHUZQ010000032.1 GCA_027306495.1 Actinomycetota bacterium
GGGGGCGGTCAGCCCCAGCCGTGGGTGCGCATGCGGCGTGTCCTTTCTGTGGGTGGCTGGGGGTTGGGGGCGGGTGGGGGCGGTCAGCCCCAGCCGTGGGTGCGCATGCCGCGTGTCCTTTCTGTGGGTGGGCCAGCCTGCTCAAGACAGCGTTACAGGTACAGACGGGCTTCATGTCGGTGACGGGGATTTAGGGGATCATTAGTGCGATATGTGTCGCTGTCCGTAATGTTGACATCTCAAACCGTGAGCTGCCCTCCCGGGGCCGGTAAAATATGGGCACTGAACTGGGTGATCCGGGTGGTCAACTTCGCTGAGTGATGAGACCTTGACAGGGGGCGCATAGCCTCTGTGACAATGCGGGTGCCACCCCTGGCCCCGCAGGTAATGCGCAGACCACGGTGATGCCAGCCCGCCACTGAGGAGGAGTCGATGGGCCAAGGTACCCATCACCGTCTGCGTGCCCGGGTCCGTGCTCCTTCGGCGTGGCCGGTCTGGCAACTTCCCTCCTGGCTCGCCAAGTATCTCTTCGTGCTCATCACCGTGTACGCCGGTGTGGTCGCCTACGCGGCTATCACGGGCGCGTACTCGGCCTTCGATTTCGAAGTTTTCGGGCTCATGCTCGCGTGCGGAGCCGCCACCGTCGAACTGAGCCGGCGGGCCGGCGAGAACGTGGGCCTCATCAGCGATCTTTACGCCGTCTGGGAACTGCCCATCGCGATCTTGCTCCCGCCTGTGTTCGCGCTGACGGCTCCGGTACTGCGGATCGGGCTGTCGCAGGTGCGGATCCGCAAGCTGCCACTCCATCGCCGGGTTTTCACAGCCGCCGCCGTCGGCCTGTCCTACGGGGCCGCGTCGCTGGCCTTTCACTCGGTGGGCTCTGGCCTGGGGGTGGCGCCCCGGCCGGGATTTCACGGGTTCCTGTGGGTGCTGGTGGTCGCGGTGGCAGCCCTGGTCCAGTGGGCCACCAACCTGGGCCTGGTGATCCCGGCGATCAAGGGTTCCGACCCGGCCACGCCCGTCCGCGCGGCCCTGCTCACCCGCGAGGTCATGCAGAACGACGTGATGGAACTGTCGGTCGCCATCCTGGTGACGTTCGTGGTGGCGATCAGCCCGCTCACGGTCCTGTTCGCCCTGCCCTTCGTCAGCCTGCTGCAGCGGTCCAACCGGCACGCGCAGCTTCTGAACGCCTCCCGTATCGACTCCAAGACCGGGCTGCTCAATGCCGGCACCTGGGAGCGGGAAGCGGCGGCGGAGGTGGCCCGGGCCGTCCGCACCCGGACACCGGTCGCCGTGGCACTGCTCGACATCGATCACTTCAAGGCGGTGAACGACCTGCACGGCCATCTCATCGGGGATCAGGCCCTGGGAGCGGTCGCCCGCACCTTCAAGATCTTCGTGCGCGAGTATGACCTGGTCGGCCGGTTCGGTGGCGAGGAGTTCGCGCTGCTGTTCCCCCAGACCGCGGTGGCGGACTCCTACCGCATCGCCGAGCGGATCCGCAACCATATCGCCCAGACCCCGATCGTGGTGGACGGGCCGGGTTCCGAGCCGGTACGCCTGACGGTGTCCATGGGTGTCGCGGCGCTCGGGTCGTCGTGGGAGTCGGCCACCGGCAGCCAGCTCACCGACCTGGTCGCGGCCGCTGACCGCGCGCTCTACCAGGCCAAGCAAGGGGGCCGGGATCAGGTCTGCATGATCACCGACCTGGGTATGCCCGCCCTGCGAGCGGCCCCCGGCCCGGACCTCGTACCGGACGTGGTTGGCTGATCAGGTCGGCGTCGGCGTCGGCGTCGCCAGTACCGCAAGGATCTGCGCGCCGGCGCGGCGGCACGCTGACGCGTCGCCTGTCGCCAGCAACTGCGGGGTGTTGTATCCCTGGCAGACCCAGCTCCCCACCTTGACCGGGGCGCCGCCGCCGTTGCCGGGCACCTTGCCGGAGGCGAGTGCGCGCAGATAGCCGCGCTCCACCCGCTGGGCGGTGGCGCACGAGGTCGAGCCCCGGGCGACCTCCACCGTCACCGGCACACCGGCCCCGGTCCGCTCTCTGCCACAGACGGCCACGGGAGCTTCGGAGGAGGTGCGCGGCCGTCCGCCCGCCGCCGGGTTGCCACCGTGTCCCACGCCGCAGGCGGTGATCAGTGGCAGCGCGACCGCGGCAAACGCGAACGCCAACAGCGTGGGGGGTCGCGTGCGCACGGTCGGCTCCTTTCCGCGCCTTCATCATGCCGCCTCCGGCGCCCGGTTGGGTCCATACCGGACCGATCTGCCGAGAGCGCGCCGCCACCGCTGAGAGCACCCCACCGACATCGATTTCATGTGCCGCGACCACAGAATCGGGGCACATCTGCGGCGATCATGGTCAGAAGGCGTGACATGAGCAGCCGGGCCCGGTCACGGCAGGCCGTTTGCATATACTCTCACTTCAATGCATACTTTTGCAGAGGCTCACCGGGTGGAGGGCGAATGGGAGTGCTGGTCGCGGTAGCGGGCGCCAGCGGGTACGCCGGCGGCGAACTGCTGCGCTTGATCTCAGCGCACCCGGGCCTGGAACTCGGGCCGATCGCCGCTGGCTCCAAGGTGGGCGCTCCCGTCACCGACCTGCACCCGCACCTGACCGGCCTGGCGGACCGTGAGTTCGAACCAGCCGACCCGGCTTTGCTCGCCGGCGCGGACCTGGTCTTCCTGGCGCTTCCGCATGAACAGTCCGCCGCGCTCGCCGCCGGGCTGCCCGACCGTGTCGCGGTGGTCGACCTCAGTGCCAGCTTCCGCCTGGCCGACCCAGCGAACTGGGCCCGGTACTACGGCGGCACCCACGCCGGACGCTGGACGTACGGATTGCCGGAACTGCCCGGCGCACGGGCGGCTATCGCGGGGAGCAGTCGGGTCGCGGCGCCGGGCTGCCACGCCACTGCGGCGATCCTGGCGCTGGCGCCGCTGCTGATGGCCGGCCTGGCCGCCGAGCGGGACGTCGTCATCGTGTCCGCCTCGGGCACCTCGGGCGCGGGCCGTGCCCCATCGGCCGGTCTGCTGGCGACTGAGGTCATGGGATCGATCACCCCCTACAAAGCCGGGGGGGTGCACCGGCACACCCCCGAGATCGAGCAGGCGCTGGGGGAGGCGGCGGGCCTCACGCCCACGGTCTCGTTCACCCCGCTGCTGGCACCCATGCCGCGGGGCATCCTGGCGACCTGCACCGCCCGGCTCGCCAGCCCCCGGCCGGATCCCGCGGCCGCCGCCGGGGCGCTCGCGCACGCCTACGCTGGTGAGCCGTTCGTGCGGGTGCTCCCGGCGGGCCAATGGCCCACGACGGCGGCCACCGTCGGCTCGAACGCCGTCCACCTGCAGGCGGCAATCGACGGGCACTGCGGCCGGGTGGTCGTGGCCGCCGCCCTGGACAACCTCGGCAAGGGGGCGGCCGGCCAGGCCATCCAGGCCGCCAACCTGATGCTCGGCCTGCCGGAGACCACCGGCCTGACGGCAATGGGAGTCGCACCGTGATCCTCGTTCCCCCTTCTCACAGCATCTGCCCGGTGGCGGCATGAGCGTCACCGCGGCCCGGGGATTCCGCGCGGCGGGTGTCTGGGCCGGGCTGAAAGCGTCCGGCGCCCGCGACCTCGCCGTCGTGATCAACGATGGGCCCTCCAGGGCGGCCGCCGGCGTCTTCACGGCCAACCGGGTCAAGGCCGCACCGGTCCTGTGGACGCAGCGCGTCGTCGAGGGCGGGCGGGTCCGTGCCGTGCTGCTCAATTCGGGCGGGGCGAACGCCTGCACCGGGCCGCTCGGCTTCCAGGACACCCATGCCAGCGCCGAACGACTGGCCGGCTGCCTGGCGGATTCGGCGGGCGAGATCGCCGTCTGCTCGACCGGCCTGATCGGCGAGCGCCTGCCGATGGACCACCTGCTGGCGGGTGTCGAGGTCGCCGTGACGGAGGCCTCGCGCGCGGGCGGCCTCGCGGCGGCCGACGCGATCCGGACCACCGACACGGTCGCCAAGATCGCCTTCCAGCGCGCTGACGGCTACACGGTCGGGGGGATGGCCAAGGGCGCCGGAATGCTGGCCCCGGCGCTGGCCA
>DAHUZQ010000041.1 GCA_027306495.1 Actinomycetota bacterium
CCAGCGGGCGCGCAGGGTGGAGGTACGTGAGATCTCGCCCATCAGGGTGTTGCCGATCATCACGCCGGTCCGGTCACGGGCCAGGCCCTGCCCGCCGGGGAAGCCGGCGTCGGCGAGCGCCCGGGCAGCGGTTTCCAGGGCCAGCCATTGGGCCGGATCCGTGTCCCGGTATGCCTTGGATGAGACGCCGAAGGCGGCCCGGTCGAACCGCCATCCCTCGATCAGGGCCGCTCGCCCGAGGGGGTTTGTGGGCGGGTCGCTGCCTGGCCGGGCCGGATCGGGAGCGCCCGCCGGGCCGGGAGCGCCCGCCGGGCCGGGAGCGTCCCAGCGGACGGGCGGAATGCGGCGGAAGGCCCGCCGTCCGGCCAGGCACAAGTCGAGATATGGCGCGATTCCGGGGGCCTCCGGGAATCGGCAGGCCATCCCGACGATCGCGATGGGGACTGGTTCAGGCATCCGCGGCGCCACCGGAACTGCTCATGCCCATTACAAGACGCTCTTTCTCGATAACCGTCAGCGCAGGATCATTGCTTTCCGTGCCGACCTTCCCGGGACGAGGCGAAGCATGCCAAAAGGTGTCTTTGGCGCGCGCAGGATGACGGGGCGGCGAAGATCTCACGGGGTCGAGATCATGGTGGCAGAAGTGCTGCTGCTAGCCGGTTCGGCGCGCCCGGAAGCGATCTGAATGTTATGGCGGCCGCAGCGCGAGGTCTTGCCCAGCCGGTCACTTAATATGAAATGTCAGTGACCACGGCAATGTGCCAAACCGTCTATGTCGGCCAGATTCTCCGGTGTGTCTGCCGGACGGCTCTTGCGCGGCCGGTGCCAAAGTGCGGGATTTGACCGGGAATGGATTGCGGCGGGAGATGGTAGGGCGGCAGCCGCTGGCGAGAATGGGCGGCGGAGCGGTCAGTTCGCCGAGGACGTGCCGAGTGACGACTGCCCGGCACGAACTCTCAGCACGGAGGATGCGTGTGAGCCGAACGGAATCCCCACTAGCCCGGTCTGTGCGAGAAGCATGCGCGTCAGCTCCGATGACCTGGAAGCCGACGAGCAGGTCAGCGAGTGAGTAAATGCGCCCGTCCAACGTGGAGGGCGGCGACCGGGCTGGCCACCCGCCTGCCGCCGTGTGAAGAGCGGATCGGCCTGCGGGTGGCTCAGCTAGCTGCGGGCGCTATCCTTCCTGCCAGAAGTGGTTGGGAGCAGTTGTGCAGTCGTATACGTAGATGAATCCATTCGGATCGGACATGCACGCCTGCTGGCCGTAGAGCCCGGTGGCATAGTCGTTGACCATGGAGCCGTCCGCGGTCGTGCGCCAGATCTGAGACGCCCGCCCAGAGACGCATGTATCCATTCTGACTATGTCGCCGCCCTGTGCGTCGAATTCCAGGCAGTTGCTGGTGCCAGCCTGCCGCCATTGATATGCGGGCTGACCCTCGAAGGACGTCGGATAGGTCCTTATGAAGTCCGTGCCGTTGGAGCTGGTGCGGACCTGGTTGTCATAACCTTCACTGTAAAGGCAGATCGTGGAGTTCTTCAGGCACCACGTCGTCTTCACCGTTGCGCTGGCCGGGGCGGCCGCGAAGGCGCCGATGACGCCGGTAGCCATGATTGTGATGGCTGAGGCCATCGCCGCCAGGCGGTAGTTGATTTTCACAATCCTCCTCCATTGATTGGTTGCTGGCCGAACACCGGGGTGCCATTCGGGAAACGCGTGCGCCTCCATGCGGTCCAGCACATGCTGTCACCGCAGCCACGCGGTCCGAGCGGCATTCTGGCGCCTTGTTGCCGACCGGATTCCACGCGCTTTCCGTCCGTCGCCCTGCTATGGTTCGTGCCGCATCTGCCTTGCCTGCTCGCAGTCTTCCGGCCGGCGCTAGCATGCTGCTGGCGCGGCGCTAGCGCGCCGTTAGCACCGCTGGTAGGAGCGAACGTGGCCACGGAGACCGAGTTCGGGTTACTCGGGCCAATGCTCGTGCGCCGGGCCGGAGCAGTCAGGACAATCCCGCCGGGAAAGCAGCGGGCACTGCTGGCCGCACTGCTCGTCAATGCCAACCGGGCAGTGCCGGCGGAGGAGCTTGCCTTGGTGTTGTGGGGGGATGCCCCCCCGGCGTCGGCGCGCGTGACCCTCCAGAACTACGTCAAGCGATTGCGGAAGGCGCTGGACGTCGAGGGGGATACGCGCATCGTCACGGTGGCGGGCGGGTACCTGATCCGCGTTGATGTCGCCGAGTTGGACTTGTCTCAGTTCGAGGCCGCGAAGGAAAGAGCGCGGGCCGCGGCGCGGCAGGAGTCCTGGGAACTCGCGTCCGCCGAGCTGAGGGAGGCGCTCGCGCTGTGGCGCGGCGAGCCACTGGCAGACGTCCCGTCGGATCACCTCGCGTTGCGGCTGGGGCCTCGGCTGGCCGAACTGCGCCTGCAGGCGGTGGAAGCGCGGGTCGAGGCGGATCTGCACCTGGGGCGGCACAGCGAGGTGATTCCCGAGCTGTGGCAGCTTGCCGATGCCCATCCCCTGCGTGAGCGGCTGGTGGCGCTGCTGATGCTGGCGCTGTACCGTGACGGCCGGCAGGGTGACGCCTTGGTCGTCTACCAGCGCGCCCGCCGCGTGCTGATCGAGGAGCTGGGCAGCGAGCCGGGGCCCGAGCTGCGGCGGCTGCACCAGCAGGTGCTCGCCGCCGCACCCGCGTTGGGGGCTCCACTGGGCGGCCGCGGGGCTGACGCGCCTGGCCGCGCCGGACCGATGCCAGCCGTGTCAACCCACGCGGTGGTGCCACGCCAGCTGCCTGGGCTGGTGCGCCACTTCGCGGGCCGCGCAGCAGAGCTGGAGGTGCTCACCCGGCTGCTGGATTCGGCACACGACCAAACGCCGGGGACCATGGTGATCTCAGTGATCAGCGGGACCGCTGGGGTCGGTAAGACCGCGCTCGCCATCCACTGGGCGCACAGGGTCGCGGCGCGCTTCCCAGATGGCCAGCTCTATGTCAACCTGCACGGCTACGACCGTGCGCGAACGCCGGTCCCGCCCGCAGAAGTGGCCAGAGGACTCCTGAACTCGCTCCAGGTTCCGTCGGAGCAGATGCCTCGCGACCAAGATCCTTGCTTGAACTTGTTCCGCAGCCTGGTCGCAGGCAGGCGGATGCTCATAGTCCTCGACAATGCCAGGGATACCGACCAGGTGCGGCCGCTGCTGCCCGGCGGAGCGGGGTGCCTGGTGCTGGTGACCAGCCGAAGCCAGCTCGCCAGCCTGATTGCGGCTGAGGGTGCACACCCGGTTGTCCTCGATGTGCTCACTGAGGCAGACGCGCGCGAGCTGCTCGCTAAACATCTCGGCCCGGGACGGGTCGCAGCCGAACCCCACATGGCCACCGAGCTGATCGCGCTCTGCGCGCGGTTGCCGCTCGCGTTGGTGATCGCTGCCGCCCAGGTCGCCCTGCAGCGGCGCATGTCTCTTGCCACCCTGGTCAGCGAGCTGCGAGACGCCAGAGGCCGACTGGACGCCCTCGATGCCGGAGACGCTTCCGGCAGCGTTCGGACCGCATTCTCCTGGTCCTACCCGTACCTGCCTGCCGCGGTTGCGCGGATGTTCCGAATGCTCAGCCTGCACCCGGGCCCTGACATCAGCACAGCCGCGGCCGCCAGCCTGGCCGGGACGCGCCGCGACGAAGCTGACCGCATGCTGAGACAGCTGACCCGCGCATCCCTGGTCACCTCGGGCCGCCCAGGCCGGTTCGCCTTTCACGACCTGCTGCGCGTCTATGCGGGCGAACTCGCCGATGCCACCGACAGCCGGGAGGAATGCCAACGTGCCACCTGTCGGGTGCTCGACCACTACCTGCAGACCGCCCGGCAGGCCGACGAGATGCTCAAGCGAGTACGCGAGCCGGTCGCGGCGCTGCCCCCACAGCCCGGCGTGGTGCCAGAAGTGGTTTCCGGCTACGAGGAGGCGATGGCCTGGTTCCAGGCCGAACGCCAGGTGATGCCCGTCCTGGTCGGCACGGCAGCTCGGGCCGGTCTTCATACCTGCGCCTGGCAGCTGGCAGAGGTGCTCACCACCTTCGCTGACCGGCGGGGGTACTGGGACAGCCTCCTGCCGGTTCAGCAGACCGCGCTCGCCGCTTCACAGAGCCTGGGCGACCGGCAGAAGCAGGCAATCTGCCACCACAGGCTCGGCCAGACCAACAACCGGCTCGGCAACGACGAGGACGCCCGCACCCATTTCGGCAAGGCGCTCGACCTCTACCGGCAACTCGGCGACCGCATCGGCCAGGGCCGGGTCCACAGCAGCCTCGGTGCTCTGGCCGAGCGGCAGGGCCGGCACCGCGACGCCCTTCAACATTCCCTTCAGGCACTCGGCCTGTTCCGGGCTGTGGGTGACAGGGGCTGGCAGGCAACCGTCATCAACAACATCGGCTGGTGCCACGCCCGGCTGGGGGAGTTCGGGCAGGCTCAGGAGTGTGCCCGCCAGGCCATTTCCCTGCACCAGGAGCTTGGCAAGCGGGAGAGTGAGGCGTGCGCTTGGGACAGCCTCGGCTACACCCACGCTCAGCTCGGCCAGTACCGCGACGCCCTGGCATGTTATGAGCGAGCCCTTTCCATCTTCCGGCAATTGGGTGACCGCTTCAACGAAGCTGACGTCCTTGGGCACCTCGGGGACTATCACCGCGACACGGGCGACCTGCCCGCCGCGATCGAGAACTGGCGGCGCGCCCTGGCGATCCTTGTGGAACTCCATCACCCAGCGGCCGAGCACATGCGTCGGAAGCTATCGCAGGAGGGGTCCTAATTCGGCAGGCTCGCTCACGCGCACCAGTGCTCTGGTGCGCGGTGCACCGGGTTGACCGAGCAGACTACGGCTGTGATGACAACTGGATGCCAGATCCCGGAGGGGCTCGAACGGGGAACGTCCGATACTGCACTGATGTGCGGACAGCGTAGGCGCGGCGGCGGGGAGGGCCGCCTGCAGGGGGCCGGCCAGTCCGGCCGGCGTGGGTCCTTTGCCCACGTCGATGCGAGGATCCTGGTCGTTGCGTTACCCTGTTCCCATGCGTCCTGCTCGGCTGCTCCTTAGTTAGCCGCGTCGGCATACCTTCTCGCCGGCGTGGCGCCCCTCGTGTAACGAGGGGCTTTTCTGTTCCCGGAGCCAGACCGACCACGTGATGAGGGAAGATCATGACAACCGCTGATAGCGCCCAGCGTGCGCAGCAGCATTACGACCCACGCGCGATTCAGGCCAAATGGCTGGCGGTGTGGGACGAGATGGACCTCTTCCGGGCCAGTGACGACCCCGCGGACGAGCGGCCACGGACCTACCTGTTGGACATGTTCCCCTACCCGTCGGGCGATCTGCACATGGGCCACGCCGAGGCCTATGCGATCGCGGATGCGATGGCTCGGTACTACTTCCAGCGTGGGCACAACGTCCTGCACCCGATCGGCTGGGATGCCTTCGGGCTGCCGGCGGAAAACGCAGCCATCCGCAAGAACGCCCACCCAGCCGACTGGACTTACGCCAACATCGAGACTCAGGCGGCCTCGTTCCGGCGCTATGGCGTGTCCTTCGACTGGTCGCGGCGGCTGCACACCTGCGACCCGGACTATTACCGGTGGAACCAGTGGCTGTTCCTGCGGTTCTACGAGCGGGGCCTGGCTTACCGCAAGGACGGCTACGTCAACTGGTGCCCGGCCGACCAGACGGTGCTGGCCAACGAGCAGGTCATCGCCGGCCGGTGCGAGCGCTGTGGCTCGGAGGTCATCAGGCGGACGCTGACCCAGTGGTACTTCAAGATCACCGAGTACGCCGACCGCCTGCTGGCCGACATGGCGCCACTGGCGGGCAGGTGGCCCGACCGGGTGCTGCTGATGCAGCGCAACTGGATCGGGCGGTCCGAGGGTGCCGAGATCAGATTCGAGGTCGAGGGACGCGACGAACCGGTCACCGTGTTCACCACCCGCCCGGACACCCTGTACGGGGCGACCTTCTTCGTGGTCGCGGCCGATTCACCGCTGGCGGCGGAGATCTGCTCTCCCACGCAACGGGATGCCCTGGAGGATTACCTGACCGGTGTCCGGAAGCTGACCGACATCGAACGGCAATCGGCTGACCGGCCCAAGACCGGCGTGTTCCTGGGCCGGCACGCCGTCAATCCGGTCAACGGCGAACGGGTGCCCGTGTGGGCGGCGGACTACGTGCTGCCTGATTACGGGACCGGTGCGATCATGGCCGTCCCCGCTCACGACCAGCGGGACCTGGACTTCGCCCGCGCGCATGGCCTGGACGTCCGGGTTGTCGTCGAGACGGGTGAAGCGGACCCGGCGGTCACCGGTGTGGCCACGCACGGCGACGGCAGGCTGGTCAACTCCGGCCCGCTGAACGGCCTGGATAAGGCATCCGCGATCGCCCGGATCACCGAGATCCTGACGGCCGATGGACAGGGCCGGGCCGCGGTCAGCTATCGTCTGCGCGACTGGCTGGTCTCCCGGCAGAGGTTCTGGGGAACCCCCATCCCGATCATCTACTGCCCGTCCTGCGGTGAGGTCCCGGTGCCGGACGAGGACCTGCCGATCACCCTGCCCGACCTGCGTGGCCAGGATCTGGCGCCCAAGGGTGTCTCCCCGCTGGCGGCGGCAGCGGAGTGGGTGAACACACAGTGCCCCAAGTGCGGCGGCGCGGCCCGGCGTGACACCGACACCATGGACACCTTCGTCGACTCCTCCTGGTACTTCCTGCGGTACTGCTCGCCGGGTTACCAGCACGGCCCCTTCGAAGTGGAGGCGGTCCGGCGGTGGGCGCCGGTGGATCTGTACGTGGGCGGGGTGGAGCACGCGATCCTGCACCTGATGTATGCGCGATTCTTCGTCAAGGTGCTGCATGACATGGGCATGGTCGACTTCAGTGAGCCGTTCACAGCCCTGGTCAACCAGGGACAGGTCATCAACCAGGGCAGGGCCATGTCCAAATCACTGGGGAACGGCGTTGACCTGGGGGAGCAGCTGGCCGCCCACGGTGTGGACGCGATCCGGCTGACGATGATCTTCGCCAGCCCGCCCGAGGACGACATCGACTGGGCTGACGTCAATCCCGATGCGTCAGTGAAATTCCTGGGCCGGGTCTGGCGCGTTGCCGCCGATGTGGGCGCCGCAACGGCCACCGGGGAGGTGCCCGCCCGGGTGACACAGCCGGATGCGGGCAATCGTGCCCTGCGCAAGGTCACCCATCGGACCATCGACGAGGTGACCCGGCTGGTCGAAACTGCGCGGCTGAACGTCGCGGTGGCCCGGCTGATGGAGCTGACGACCGCGGCCCGGCGGGCGATCGACAGCGGCCCGGGGACAGCCGACCCCGCCGTTCGTGAAGCCGCCGAGACGCTGGCTATTCTGCTGTCGCTGTTCGCGCCGTACACGGCGGAGGAGTGCTGGTCGCTGCTGGGCCACGCCCCGTCGGTCGCGGTCGCCGGCTGGCCACAGGCGGATCCGGAACTGCTGGTGCAGGAGAGTGTGACCTGCGTCGTCCAGGTGGCCGGCAAGGTACGGGACCGGCTGGAAGTGTCTCCGGAGATCAGCGAAGACGCGCTGCGGGCGCAGGCCCTGGCGGCGCCCGGTGTGGTCCGGGCACTGGAGGGACGTGAAGTCAAGGCGGTCATCGTCAGGGCGCCCCGGCTGGTGAACGTCGTTCCCGGCTGATCGCGGCTCGTCGGCGCACCCGGAAGGGGGAATCTGCGGATGGGTGGCCGGACGCGGGTCGCCGTGTTCACGCTGGGTGGCACGATCGCCATGGCCCCCGCCGGGGGAGCGGCTGCCGGCGCGGTTCCCGCACTCTCAGCGGAAGACCTGGTGGCGGCTGTGCCCTCGCTGGCCCTCCCGGGCGTGGAACTCGCCGTTCATGACCTGGCACGGATGCCCGGTGCGGCGCTCACGATCGACGCCGTGCTGTCCCTGGCGGCGGATCTTGCGGACGAGTTCGCGGGTGGGGCGGCAGGGGCGGTCGTGGTGCAGGGAACCGACACCATCGAGGAGACCGCGTTCCTGCTGGACCTGATGCATGCCGGTGAGGCGCCGGTCGTCGTCACCGGGGCCATGCGGCACGCCGGGCTGGCTGGGCCGGACGGACCCGCCAACCTGCTGGCGGCGGTGACGGTGGCCGCGAGCTCTGCGCTGCGGGGGGTGGGCGCCGTGGTCGTCATGGGCGATGAGATCCACGCGGCCCGGTACGCGCGCAAGACACACTCCACCAGCGTCACCGCTTTCACATCCCCGGCCGCCGGCCCGCTCGGACAGGTCACAGCCGGGGAGGTGTTCCTGCTGGCGAGGCCAGCGACCAGGTCCGCGGCTCTGCTGGATGGGCTCACGCCGGGTCCCGGCAGCAGGGTGCGGGTGGGCGTGGTCACGATGACGCTGGGAGACGACGGCGCGCTTGTCCGTGCGTGCGCGGGGGTCTTCGACGGGGTTGTGGTGGCCGGGTTCGGGGTTGGCCACGTCCCACCGCCGGTCGTGGCGGACCTGGAAGCGCTGGCGAGGGAGGTCCCCGTCGTGCTGGCCTCCCGTACCGGTGCGGGACCGGTCCTGCACGACATGTACGGCTTCAGCGGCTCCGAGCGCGATCTGCGGTCGCGCGGGATCATCGGGGCGGGGCACCTTGACCCGCTCAAGGCGCGCTTGCTCCTGCATGCTCTGCTGGCGGCCGGCGCCGGGCGCGATCAGGTGAAGCGGGCGTTCCAGGCCGTCGAGGGACCGGGCCATCGCTGAGCCGGCGTATGGCGGTGGGCATCTGCCCGGTTGGGTCGGGCGTTCCGAGGATGCCGGCCCAGCCTTACCCGCGAGGGGTGTGGGGGCGCGTCACAGCTGCGGGCCACGCCCACCCGCGGCTGCCGGCCCAGCCTTGCCCGCGGGCGGCGCGGGGTGCGTCACACCCTGCGGAGCACTGCCACGACACGGCCCAGGATTGCCGCGTCGTCACCGGGGATCGGCGCGTAGGACGGGTTGTGCGGCATCAGCCACACGTGGCCGCCGGATCGCTTGAACGTCTTGACTGTGGCTTCACCGTCGATCATGGCCGCCACGATGTCCCCGTTCTCGGCCTGGGGCTGCTGCCGGACGACGACCCAGTCGCCGTCCGCGATGGCGGCGTTGATCATGGAGTCTCCGGCCACATTCAGCAGGAACAGGGTCCCTTCCCCGACGACCTGCTTGGGCAGCGGGAAGATGTCTTCGATGGACTCCTCGGCCAGGATCGGGCCGCCCGCGGCGATCCGGCCGACCAGCGGCACGTAGGCGGTCTCCTGCGAGGTGATGTCCATCGGGAGATCATCCTGCGGGACATCGGCCTCGGCGGGCCGGATGGCAGGGTGCCCGGGCAACCGGACCTCGACCGTGCGTGGGCGTCCGGCATCGCGGCGAAGGTAACCCTTCCGCTGCAATGTGGCGAGTTGGTAAGAGACGCTTGAGGTGCTGGTCAGCCCGACGGCTTCGCCTATCTCACGCATCGACGGCGGATAACCGCGCCGCTGGACCGAGTCCCGGATGACCTGGAGAACCTTCCGCTGGCGCCAGGTGAGCACATGGCTGGGATCGGGCTGGTCTGGCATCTCGGTGGCCACGGCGGGCACGCTGCCCTTGGGCTTACGGCCGGGCTTGCCCTTGAGGCGCTCGCCGGGTCTGTCATCGAACGGCTCTCCCGGCCCGGCTCCGTTGACTTCACCGTCACGCGTGCTGTCCACCATGTGCTCACCTCCGGCTCGGACGACCTGGACCTTGCTGACGCTATCGCTTCGCCTGTCACAGATCAAACATGTGTTCGATCCAGCATCTGGAGTGTCGTACCCAAGTTCTAGAGTGTATCGTACAAGCATTCGATCGAACTCAGATACGAACGAATGCTTGTACGATAGAACGGGTTTTCGGTTGAGGAGGCGGAGATGACCGCGATCGCTACTGGGCCGGTGCCGCTCAGGCCCGCTGTCCCTGCTGACCGCTCAGCGTCCCGCGTGCCCGGGCGGCGGCTGATGCCTGCTGCCGAGTTCACGGGCCGCATGCCCCAGTCCTTGCATTCGCCTGGGCCGGGGTCGCGCGCGGGCACGCGGGGCAGTCGGCGAGTCGCCCTCACCCACCGCGGCAGGGTCGTGGCGGCCTGCGCGTTCACCTCTCTGGCGGTGGCCGTGCTCGGCGTGGTTGGTGTGGGCGCCGCCGGGGTCGCCCAGGCAGCCCGGAGCGGTCCGTCGCTGGCTGCGGTCCACCGGAATATGAGGGAGATCGTGGTCCGCCCGGGCGACACGCTGTGGGCCATCGCCACACGCGCGCAACCGACCGCCGACCCGCAGGCCACCATCCAGGAGATCATCGAGGCCAACGCACTGCCCGGAGTTGACATTCAGCCGGGCGAACGTCTCTGGGTGCCGAGAGGCTGAGTTTCACGACACGCCGTGCTGTGTTGCCGATTCCGGTTGATGGGGTGCTGTCACCTGCGGAATCGTTGGTGGCGCGACACCCGGTGAGCCCGGCGCGCCCTCGGGCTTGCACATGTGGCGCGGCTGGCTTACGGTAGGCACAACATCTAGTAGTTACGCGGCTGTAGTTCATCCACAGCTTGTGTCCACAGGTGTTGAAAGTCCACTCCTGTGAGCGGGGGAGGTGATCGCATGTTCTGTCCGTTCTGCCGTCATCCCGATAGCCGGGTCATCGACAGCAGGACAGCCGACGACGGAGCCGCGATCCGCCGTCGGCGCTCTTGCCCCTCGTGTGGCCGGCGCTTCACCACCCAAGAGACCGTGATCTTGATGGTGGCCAAGCGCAGCGGCGCCACCGAGCCGTTCACCAGGGAAAAGATCGTCTCCGGTGTCCGGCGGGCCTGCCAGGGCCGGCCGGTCAGCGATGACCAGCTCGCGCTGCTCGCTCAGCAGGCCGAGGACACGATCAGGGCCCGTGGGCTCGCCGAGGTGCCCTCGAACGAGGTTGGGCTGGCGATCCTGGGCCCGTTGCGCGACCTGGACGAAGTCGCCTATCTGCGGTTCGCGTCGGTGTACCGGGGATTCGAGTCGCTGGCCGACTTCGAGGACGAGATCACGGCACTCCGGCAGGTGCGCCGCGTGATGGACCACGACGGCACCGGCGTACTCGCGCCCTGACATCAGGGCCTGCACTTCATCGGACGGGCTGGGATAGCCCAAGAGGGATCCGCAGCCGGGTCCCGGAAGGGGGATCTGACATGACCGAGACCGCGAGCGGGCCTGCGGCGGGCAGGGGCAGGGGCGCGCGCAGGGGGCTGCGGATCAAGCGCATCCACACCCGCGAAGGCGTGCATCCCTACGATGAGGTGACCTGGGAACGGCGCGATGTCGTCATGACCAATTGGCGTGACGGGTCGATCAACTTCTCCCAGCGCGGTGTCGAGTTCCCCGACTTCTGGTCTGTCAACGCCACCAACATCGTCACCACCAAGTACTTCCGGGGCGCCGTGGGGTCACCGGAGCGCGAGTGGAGTCTCAAGCAACTCGTCAACCGGGTGGTCGATGTCTATGTCGCGGCCGGCGTCCGGGAAGGCTATTTCGCCACCCCGAAGGATGCCGAGGTCTTCGACCACGAACTCAAGTACGCCCTGATCCACCAGATCTTCAGTTTCAACTCTCCGGTCTGGTTCAACGTCGGGACTTCGTCGCCGCAGCAAGTTTCGGCGTGCCAGCCCTTCGACGCGCTCGTCAGCACCCCGGCAGGACTCATCCCGATCGGGGCACTGGTGGAGACGAACGCCGTCGGGGCCAAGGTCCACGACGCGTATGGCCTGACAACGGTTGTCGCCACCAAGTCCAACGGCGTTAAGGATGTGCTCCGCATCCACACCAAGGCCGGCTACACACTCGACGTCACAGCGGATCATCTGGTGTGGCGCTCGTCGGGGGAAGGGACGGGCCGGTTCGTTCCCGCTGGCCGCCTCCGGGCCGGGGACAAGCTGGAGTGGCATCGCAGGCCAGCCTTCGGCGAAGCCGAGATTGACCCGCGCGACATCGCCGAGGCCGCACTGGCTGGCCGGTGCGGTACGGAGATGGAGGTTCCGGCCCGCCTCTTCGATGCGCCGTTGCCGGTGGTGGCCGCCTACCTGAAGAGCGTCTTCCAGGCCGAAGGTTTCGTCTCTGCCCGGAAATCTTCCACGGTCGTGGAGGTCGACATGATCTCCGAAGGCATGATCCGGGGCATGCAGAGCCTGCTGCTGCGCTTCGGGATCTTCGCGCGGGTCGGCTTCAAGCGCGACCGTCGTGCGGACCGGCAGGGCTGCTGGTCGCTGCGCATCCAGAACGCGGGCGATCGTCGTGTGTTCGCCGACGAGATCGGGTTTATCGACCCGGTCAAGGCCGGGAAACTGGAGCGCAGTTTCGAGTTGCCGGGCAGGCCGACTCTGCCACTCAAGCGGTTGGAGATCGCCGACGTCGAACAAATCGGCGCGATGGAGGTCTACGACATCCAGACCGAGAGTGGTGAGTACCTCTCGGGTGGCATCCGCGTGCACAACTGCTTCATTCTCTCCGTTGACGACACCATGGACTCGATCCTGGAGTGGTACAAGGAGGAAGGGCTGATCTTCAAGGGCGGATCCGGCTCGGGCGTCAATCTCTCGCGCCTGCGCTCCAGCAAGGAACTCCTCTCCTCCGGTGGCACCGCGAGCGGTCCGGTGTCCTTCATGCGAGGGGCGGACGCTTCCGCCGGGACCATCAAGTCTGGCGGCGCCACCCGGCGTGCGGCCAAGATGGTGGTCCTTGACGTCGACCATCCCGATGTCGGGGAGTTCATCGAGACGAAGGCGCGCGAAGAGGACAAGATCCGGGTCCTGCGCGATGCCGGGTTCGACATGGACCTCGGCGGCAAGGACATCACCAGCGTCCAGTACCAGAACGCCAACAACTCGGTCCGGGTGTCGGATGAGTTCATGCGGGCGGTGGAGTCCGGTGGCACCTTCGACCTGGCCGCCCGCCGGACCGGGGAAGTGATCGAGACCGTCGACGCCAGGCGGTTGTTCGGCAAGATGGCCAAGGCCGCCTGGGAATGCGCCGACCCGGGAATCCAATATGACGACACCATCAATGGCTGGCACACCTGCCCGGAAGCAGGCCGAATTACCGCGAGCAATCCCTGCTTCCCGGCAGATCAGCGTGTCCTGACCGATCATGGGCTGGTGCCCATCGGCGACCTTGTCCGGCGGGCGGCGGACGAAGAGAGCTTCGCGGTTTACACCAACGATGTGACCTCGCGGAGTGACCCACAGGACCGCATCACTGCGACATTGCCGACCCGGTACATGGTGACGGGACGCAACGAAATCATTGAGCTGCGGTTCTCCGATGGCTCCCGCCTTCGCTGCACCCCTGCGCACCGCGTCTGGACCGCGAACCGCGGCTGGGTGCACGCGGAAGACCTGGCGGCGCACGACCGGGTGGTCCGGTCGACTCAGTACGCATCCCGTCCATTGGCCGATGCCCAGATACCTGCCCAAGCGCTCCTTGTAGCAGCGAACGAGCGTGCGCGCCGTCCTCTTGATCTTCCCACCAAGTGGGAGAAGGACTTCGCGCATTACCTCGGGTGGCTCGTGGGAGACGGCTGCATCGACTCCAGGGCAAACGCCGTCACGGTCTACGGGTCTGACGAGGACCGCGATGTGGTGCTGCCTCGTCACCGCGAACTGCTAACCCGGATCACCGGCTTCGAGAGCAAGCCAAGCCTGCAGGCGAACGGCACGCTGCAGCTGCGCGTCGGGAGGCGCGCATTCGGGGAGTTCCTCAAGGCACTCGGAACATCTGATCGCCGGGCTGCCGAAAAGCGGGTCCCGAGCGCCATCTTCGAAGCGCCTGAAGACGATGTGGTCGCGTTCCTGCAGGGCCTGTTCGACGCGGATGGTTGCGTCGTGGACCAGCAGGCCAACGGGACCCGCTACGTGGGCCTTGGGAGCCGCTCGGAGGATCTCCTCATCGACGTTCAGGAGATCCTCGCCGCACTCGGGATCGCGAGCCGCATCTACCGGACCGGATCGAAGACCGAGAGCTTCCGCTGTACGCGCAAGGACGGCAGCGAGATGACCTATGGCTCGGACGGGCCGTCATTCGACCTGCGCATCACGGCGGTCGGCCTACGGGAGTTCCACCGGCGAGTGGGTTTCAGCCTGCCCAGCAAGAGCGGCAAGCTGGCCGGCATCGTAGGGTCCGCCAGCTTTTGCAACGTCGACCGGACCGTCCGGCTGGTGAGCCGAGAGTCGTGCGGATTCGAGGTCACCTACAACCTGACGGAACCCCGCAACCACTCCTACATCGTCGGAGGCACGGTTGTTGCCAACTGCTCCGAGTACGTCCATTTGGACAACTCGTCCTGCAATCTCGCCAGCATCAACCTGCTGAAGTTCCTGAGTGACAAGAACCAATTCGATGTGAAGCGCTTCCAGCAGATCACCGAACTGGTCATCACCGCGATGGACATCTCGATCAGCTTCGCCGACTTCCCCACCGACAAGATCGCCACGACCACCCGCGCCTACCGCCAGCTTGGCATCGGCTACGCAAACCTCGGTGCCCTGCTCATGGCGACCGGCCATGCCTACGACTCCGAAGGCGGGCGTGCGATCGCTGCCGCGATCACCTCGCTCATGACGGGCACGGCCTACCGCCGCTCGGCCGAACTCGCGGCCGTGGTGGGTCCTTACGAGGGTTACGAGCGCAACGCGGCGCCTCACAAGCGCGTCATGCGCAAGCACGCGGATGCTGACGCCTTGATCCAGACCCTCGGCGGGATGGACGAGGAGATCCACCAGGCCGCCGTCGCCGCTTGGCAGGAGTGCCTGGAACTCGGCGAGACGAATGGGTACAGAAACGCCCAAGCTAGCCTATTGGCCCCAACTGGGACTATAGGGCTCATGATGGACTGTGACACCACCGGAGTGGAGCCGGATCTGGCGCTGGTGAAGTTCAAGAAACTGGTCGGCGGCGGGTCCATGCAGATCGTGAACCAGACGGTGCCCCGCGCCCTCAAGAGCCTCGGATACCAGCCCGAACAGGTTGAGGCGATCACCGAGTACATCTCCGAGCACGGCCACGTCATCAACGCTCCCGGCCTCAAGCCCGAGCACTACGACGTGTTCGACTGCGCCATGGGCGAGCGTGCGATCAGCGCGATGGGCCATGTCCGGATGATGGCCGCGGTCCAGCCCGGGCTGAGTGGCGCAATCTCCAAGTGCGTGGTAGGCGAGACCTTGGTCGCGTCCTCTGATGGGCTCATCCGGATCGCCAGTCTCCATAAAGGCGAGCCCGAGGACAGCTTCCGCGAAGAGCATCTGGTGATCTCTTCACTCGACGGTGACCGGAAGACCGACGCCTTCTACTACGGAGGCGCCAGGCCGGTCCGCCGGGTGACCCTGCGCTCCGGCCACACGATTACCGGCACGCTTCCGCACCGACTGCTCGTCGCCTCAGAAGGCGCGCTTGCCTGGAAGCGCCTGGGGGAGATCCGGGAGGGTGATTATGTCGCCGTCCAGTGTGGTGCCGAACTCTGGTCGGCTGTCCCGGCCGATCTGCGGCATGTCGCGGTTTCTCCCAGCCACGGCAGCCCGAAGCACGTGAGGCTGCCGTCGGAGATGACCGCAGAACTCGCCCTCCTGCTCGGCGCCTATGCGGCAGAGGGGCACACCACCCGCAGCAACTGGGCAATCACCATCACCAACTCGGCACCGGAAGTCCTTGAGCGGGTCCGCCGGGCATGGGGGTCGCAGTTCGGCCTGCAAGCGCGCATCACTCGCCAGCCGGGCAAGTGCCCCGGCGTGGTGGTGACTTCCAAGTCAGTCGTGGAGTTCATGGCAGCCCTCGGCTGCGGCACCAACTCGGCAGACAAGCGCATCCCGGACGCAGTGCTCCGCTCTCCCCGGGACATGGTGCTCTCCTTCCTGCAGGGCCTGGCCCTCGAGGCCTACGTCACCACCACATCGGCGCCGGAGTGGGCCATCTGCCTCAACAGCCCCCGCCTGCTCGACGACTTGCAGGCGGTCACCACCAATCTCGGCGTGATGACGGGCCGCAGCGTGAAGCACAACAAGGAGTACGACAAGAACTACGAAGAGGTGTACGCAGCCGGGACGCAAGGACGGCTCATGGTCAGCCTTGTGCCTTTCCTGGAGCCGGACAAGGCCGCCCGTGCGGCCGAGTTCCTTCGCCTGGACCTCGGCTCCAGCACCTTGGACGTCGTCCCGGGCATCAGTGGACATGACCTGTACGAGTTGATCCCGCTCGGGCGCCGGGGAGAGGAACACGGCCGCAGTTGGCGCAGCCAATTCACCTTCCTGCTCGACCATCGGCCGGGGCAGGTGACCAGGAAGACGGTTGAGCGCGTCTCCACGATCCCTGGCGTACGGCTGCCTGAGTGGCTGCGTAGCGTCATCGACGGCAACCTGCACTTCTCGCCGGTCGCGTCGGTCGTTGATGCCGGGGAGGCTGAGGTGTATGACCTCTCGGTGCCGCAGACGCACGCCTTCGTCGCGAATGGCATCGTCAACCACAACACGGTGAACCTGCCCGAGTCGGCGACGGTCGAAGACATCGAATCGATCTACCTGCAGGGGTGGAAACTCGGGCTGAAGGCCCTCGCGGTCTACCGGGACAACTGCAAGGTCGGCCAACCGCTGTCCGACGCCAAGGGCAGGAAGGCCGAGGCTGCGGCGTCGGCCACCCAGGCGTCTCCGCACGAGGTCCGGCCGGTTCGCCGCCGCCTGCCCAAGCAGCGGTCCGCTACGGTGACGCGCTTCTCGGTTGCCGGGGCTGAGGGATACATGACCGACTCCACCTACCCGGACAACGGGGTTGGCGAAGTCTTCCTCAAGCTCGGCAAACAGGGGTCCACGCTGGCGGGTGTGATGGACGCGTTCTCCGTGGCTATCTCCATCAGCCTCCAGTACGGGGTTCCGCTCGAGAAGTGGGTCGAGAAGTTCACCAACATGCGCTTCGAGCCGGCCGGGGTGACTGACGACCCGGACGTGCGGATCGCCAGTTCAGTCATGGACTACGTGTTCCGGCGCCTGGCGCTGGACCACCTGCCCTACGAAACCCGGGCGGAGATGGGCATCCTGACCGCGGCCGAGCGGTCCGCCCAGCTTGCCGGCGAGGATCCGGCCGCGCTGTCGGAGGAACTCGACCCTGCCGAGATGGCGCAGTCCGCCCCCCGCGAACGGCCCCATGCCGTCTCCGAGTCGAGCCCTCAGCCGACGCAGGCCACGGCTCAGCAGCCGCCTGCGGGCCCTCAGCCGGGGGCCTTCGAGCAGTCGCCGGGCCCTCGTGGGTCCATGGAGCTACTCGAATCCCAGCAGGGCCGGACCGCGGACGCGCCGCTCTGCCTGATCTGTGGCACCAAGATGCGCCCCGCCGGAAGCTGTTACGTCTGCGAAGGTTGTGGCGCTACCAGCGGTTGCAGCTGAAAGTGAGCGGTATTGCCTCAGCTGCAAACAAGCTCCCGCGAGTGCCGCTGAGCATCTGATCTGCTGAAACGCCGCACGCCCGGGCCTGCAGGGGTCCGGGCGTGCGGGGCGGCGCGAGCTGGTGTCGTGCCCAGGCTGGAAGCTGGACGGCATCACACTCCGCGCCGCAGATCAAGGCGGACGGGGTCATTGAGTTCGGCTGTCCGGAGTGGTTCGCGCGGGACCAGGCTGGCCATTCCCCTGCGAGCACGACCGCGATCTACACGGGCGTGTCAGAGGAGTTCCGCGATCGGCCGCTCGCTGCTGCCCTGCGGGAGCCCTCCGCGCCGACAACACGCACGCCACGATCCGGCTCAAGGTGGGGCCAAAATTCGCGACGACACGCCGTCCCACCACCAGGCGCGCACGTCACCCAGGCGGGGCCAAAATTCGCGACGAAACCTGACCTACTGGGGCCAGTTCAGGTGATCACACTCACTGCGGAACGGTACGACGACTCATCGGCAGCGACGAACAGGG
>DAHUZQ010000043.1 GCA_027306495.1 Actinomycetota bacterium
TGATCGTGGTTGATTGGGTGGGAAAATCGCCGCCTGATCCACCACGATCATGGAATTCTCCGCTGAAACGGTCGCCCGCGTGCGGCGCTCAGTCGCCGGAACTGTCCGGCGCCTGGGGCAGCCCCACCAGGCCCGCGAGCACAGCGCGATGCCGGTCCGGCGTCCCGAACGCCATCGCGCCGCTCTTGGCCCGCTTGAGCAGCAGGTGGGCCGGGTGCTCCCAGGTGAACCCGATCCCGCCGTGCAACTGCACGCACTCCTGGGCGGCGTGAACGGCCGCCTCCCCGCACGCCGCCTTGGCGAGGGCGACGGCGACCGGCGTGTCCGGATCGGCCTCGGCCAGGCAGGCCGCGGCGTACCGGGCTGCCGCCCGGGCTTGCGTCACGGCTACCCAGACATCCGCCAGGCGGTGCTTGAGGGCCTGGAACGAGCCCACCGGCCGGGCGAACTGGCGCCGCTCCTTCACGTAGGCGACGGTCATCTCCAGGCAGCGCTCGGCGACGCCGAGTTGCTCGCACGCGAGCATGGCCGCTCCCGCGGTGAGGGCCGCCGCGACCGCGTGAGCGGCCGGCTCACCCAGCGCGATCAGCCGCGCGGGCGCGCCGTCCAGCGTCAGGTCGGCCAAGGGCCGGGTCGCGTCCAGGCTGACCACGGGGGCCAGGCTCACCCCGGGCGCATGGGAATCCACGGCGTACAGGCCGAACGGCACGCCATCGGCCGGGACCAGCAGCACGTCGGCCAGCAGCGCCCCGGCCACCCCCGCCACCGTCCCGCTCAGCCGGACCCGGTCGCCGGGATCGCCGGGCGCCGCCGGGACGAACCGCACGGCCGACGCCAGCGCCGCGCCAGGGCGACTGGCGGGCGGCATCCGCGCGAACTCGATCGCGAGTGCGGCCGTCACCGCCCCCGATGCGAGGCCCGCGAGCAACTGGTCGCCGGAATCCAGCAGCGCCACCGTCGCCAGGACGGCACTTTCCAGGTACGGAACGGGGGCTACGGCGCGGCCGGTTTCCTCCGCCACCACCGCTGCCTCCCGGAAGGACGCGCCCGCCCCGCCGTGCTGCTCACCGATGAGCAGCCCGGCGGCCCCAACGTCACCGGCGAGCGTCCGCCACAGCGCGCCGTCGGTGGGCTCGCTGCTCTCGATCAGGGCGAGGATCGCGGGCCAGGGCGCGCGGTCGGCCAGCAGTTCGCGGACGGCTGCCCGCAGGTCTTCCTCCGCCTGTGAATAGCGCAGGTCCGGCATGGTCTGGGCGCTCACCGGGGCAGGTCCTTCCATGGCACCGACGTGTCGGCACGGGACTCGGCGGGCAGCCCGAGCACGCGTTCGGCGATGACGTTGTGCAGGATTTCCGAGGTCCCGCCCTCGATGGAGTTGCCGCGCGCGCGCAGGTAGCGGTAGCCCGGCCGGCGGCCGTAGAAGCTGACCTCACCGGGCCGGCGCAGCGTCCAGTCGTCGTATCTGAGCCCGTCGGCGCCCGACAACTCCAGCTCGAGGGCGGCGAGATCCTGGTTGATCCTGGCGAAGACGACCTTGGACGCGGAGCCCTCTGGGCCGGGCTGGCCGGCGGCGAGTTGCTGGCGCAGCCTTTCGGAGGCCAGCCGGGCGACCTCCGCGTCGGCCCACAGCCGGATGAGCCGGTCGTGCAGGCCGGGCGTGCGCAGTTCCGGGTGCTCGCGCCACATGGCCGCCGCCAGGCCGATCATGCCGCCCTCCCGGGGCAGCGCCCCGCCGCCGATGGCGATCCGCTCGTTCATGAGCGTCCCCTGGGCGACCCGCCAGCCCCCGCCGACCTCACCGATCCGGTCGCGGTCGGGGATGACCGCGTCGGAGAGGAAGACCTCGTTGAATTCGGCCTCGCCGGTCAGCTGGCGCAACGGGCGGACCTCCACCGCCTGCTGGGTCATGTCAGCGGCGAAGTAGGTCAGCCCGGCATGCTTGGGCACATCCGGGTCGGTGCGGGCGAGCAGCAGCCCCCACTGTGCCCGGTGTGCCAGGGACGTCCATACCTTCTGGCCGGTGGCCCGCCAGTGACCGCCCCCGGGGCCGGGTTCGTGGACCGCTCGGGTCGCCAGGCCCGCCAGGTCCGAGCCCGCGCCGGGCTCGCTGAAGAGCTGGCACCAGACCTCCTCACCCGTCCACAGCGGGCGCAGCCAGCGGGACTGCTGCTCCGGGGTGCCGAAGGCGAGGATGGTCGGCGCCGCCATGCCCAGGCCGATGCCGATCCGTTCGGGGTGGTTGGTGGGCCCGCCCGCGGCGGCGAACTCCGCGTCCACCGCTGACTGGAGTTCCCGGGACAGGCCGAGCCCGCCGAGGCCGGGCGGGTAGTGGACCCACGCCAGCCCGGCGTCGAAGCGGGCGTGCAGGAAATCCAGCCGGTCCATGGCCGCCGGGTCGTGATCGGCCAGGAAGTCACGGACGCGCTGGCGCAGTTCGCCAGCGTCGGCCGGGCCGGCCGCCTCTAGCACAGCGGCCCGCCCGCTACGTAGATGACCTGACCGGAGACGAAGCCCGCGGCCTCGCTGGCGAAGAAGGAGATGACGTTCGCGACGTCCTCGGGCTGGCCGACCCGCCGGACCGGGATCTGGCTGGCCGCCGCCTTCTGGAAGTCCTCGAAGCCCATCCCGATCCGGGCGGCGGTGGCGGCGGTCATGTCGGTGGCGATGAAGCCCGGGGCGACCGCGTTCGCGGTGATGCCGAACTGGCCGAGCTCGATCGCGAGGGTCTTGGTGAATCCCTGCATGCCGGCCTTGGCGGCGGAGTAGTTGACCTGGCCCCGGTTGCCGAGGGCCGAGGAGGAGGACAGGTTGACGATGCGGCCGTACTTGGCATCGACCATGAACTGCTGGCAGGCCCGCGTCATCAGGAAAGCGCCACGCAGGTGGACGCCGAGCACCGCGTCGAAGTCCTCGTCGGTCATCTTGAACAGCAGGTTGTCGCGGATGATCCCGGCGTTGTTGACCAGCACCGACGGCGGGCCGAGTTCGGCGGCGATCCGCTCGGCCGCGGCCCGCACCTGATCGGTCTTGCTCACATCCGCTCCCACCGCGAGCGCGCGCCCGCCGGCCCCGGTGATCTCCGCCACGGTGCCGGCGCAGGTGGCCGCGTCGAGGTCCAGCACCGCGACCGCCATCCCGTCTGCGGCCAGCCGCCGGGAGGTGGCGGCGCCGATCCCCCGGGCACCGCCGGTGACGATGGCGACCCGCTGTCCGTCCTGTGCCATGTGCCCTCTCTCCTTGCGTCGCTGTGTCGTTGGGCAGGTCTCACTGGTAACGGCGCAGTTCCCGCCGGGCGAGCGAGCGCCGGTGCACCTCGTCGGGGCCATCGGCGAAGCGCAGTGTGCGGGCGCCGGCCCACAGGTGGGCCAGCGGGAAGTCCTGGCTCACCCCGGCTGCGCCGTGCGCCTGGATGGCCTTGTCGATCACCCATTCCGCCATGGCGGGAGTTGAGATCTTGATTGCCTGGATCTCGGTGTGGGCGCCCTTGTTGCCCACCGTGTCCATCAGCCAGGCGGTCTTGAGCACCAGCAGGCGGGCAGCCTCGATGCGGACGCGGGATTCGGCGATCCACTCCTGCACCACCCCCTGGTCGGCGAGGGGCCGGCCGAACGCCACCCGGGACACCGCGCGGCGGCAGAGCAGTTCCAGTGCCCGCTCGGCCATGCCGATCAGGCGCATGCAGTGGTGGATCCGGCCCGGCCCCAGTCGCGCCTGGGCGATCGCGAAGCCCTCCCCCTCCCCCGCGATCAGGTTCGCGGCCGGCACCCG
The DNA here is from genome assembly GCA_027306495.1 of Actinomycetota bacterium. Lineage (GTDB taxonomy): Bacteria > Actinomycetota > Actinomycetes > Streptosporangiales > Streptosporangiaceae > DAHUZQ01. Next base: position 3,769 of record DAHUZQ010000043.1, read on the forward strand.
AGCGCCCTCGAAGGCGACCTCGGCATGACCGCCGTGCGGCCCGTCGTCGTATCCGAACAGCGTCACGCCGCGCACGACCCGCACGCCCGGCGTGTCCCGCGGCACCAGGATCATCGACTGCTGCCGGTGCCGTTCCGCGTGCGGGTCGGTCTTGCCCATTACGATGAAGATCTCGCAGCGCGGGTCCATCGCGCCCGATGACCACCACTTTCGGCCGGTGATCACGTACTGGTCGCCGTCACGGTCGATCGCCGTCGCGATGTTGGTGGCGTCGGAGGAGGCCACCTCCGGTTCGGTCATGCAGAACGCGGACCGGATCTCACCGGCCAGCAGCGGCTCCAGCCAGCGTTTGCGCTGCTCGGGGGTGCCAAACTCGGCGAGCACCTCCATGTTGCCGGTATCTGGGGCGGCGCAGTTGAGCGCCTCGGGCGCCAGCGCCGGGCTGTGGCCGGTGATCTCGGCCAGCGGCGCGTACTGCAGGTTGGTCAGGCCGGCCCCGTGCTCGGAGTTGGGCAGGAAGAGGTTCCACAGCCCCCGCCGACGGGCTTCGGCCTTGAGTTCCTCGATGACGGCCGGGCGCGCCCAGCGCTCGCCCTGCTCGGCCGCGGCGCGGATCTGGCCGGCCGCGACCGCCTCGGCCGGGTACACGTGCTCGTCCATGAAGGCGAGGAGGCGGTCACTGAGTTCCTCCGTGCGGGCGTCGAGCGCGAAATCCATGGTGGCCTCCGGGCGAATCCGGTGCTGACTTTACCTACCCACCGGTACGGGCGATACGGCGGAAGACATACACACCGCTGACCTGGAAAACCAGCCGATAGCGATATCCGGGGTGGCGCTGCGCGATGAAAGCCGGGACATCGGTGGGCGCGGGCGACCAGCCGCTGTCGGCGGTGTCGAACACGATGTAGGCGGGCCCGGTATCGGGCCCGCCGGTCCAGAAAGTCTCGTCCCGCGCTGCGAGAGGGGCCAGTGTGGAGAGGGTGGACTCCACCGTGGTGCCGGGCGGCACGAGTGACATCGCCTCGTACTCGGCGCGCATGTGCGCGGTGATCGTGTAGGTGCGCGGGCTCCACACCTGGGACAGCGGGAATGTGAAGGTGAGCACGGCCGCGACCGCCACCATGGCGGTCGCGGCCAGGCCCGGCACCCACCCGGTCCGGCTTGGCTGACGGGCCCGGATCCGGGCGAGCGCGTCGATGGCCGCGAGGAAGACGACGGGCATCACGGTCGCGCTGTAATGGAACCCGTCTCCCCAGAAACTCGGGTTGGTGGACACGAACCGCAGCGCGAGGCACTCCCCCGCGACCAGCGCCAGCGGCGATCCGAGCGCCAGGAAGGCGACCGGGAGCAGAGTCAGCGCCGTGGTGCGCGCCTTGGTCCACAGATGGGCGGCCACCTGACCGATGATCGCGCCCAGCGACAGGTGGCCACCCGGCCGAAGCACACCGCCGTCGTGCCAGTACTGGTAGTGGTGGGCCGGGTTGAAGTGCGGGATGAGGACGGCGATCTCCAGGGCCGACCAGCCCAGGCCCCAGACGACGAGCAGCACGCCGGCCACTGCCCAGCAAGCCGAGCCGGGGTCGCGAGCGGCGCTGGTGCCGGTGCTGGCCAGCGGCCAGGCAGACTGTGCGGGGACCGGACTCGTGGTCGTGCTGACCCGGGCGCCGGCCAGCGGCCGACGCCCGGGTGCTCCCGCCCACACCCACGCCGCCGATCCGAGCATGACCAGCCCGAACATGGCGACCGTCAGGCCCTGGTCTTCTTTCACGAAGACCAGTGGCATCGCCCACCCGGCGGCGGCCCACGGCCGCCGCCGCACCAGCGCCGACCCCGAGAACGCCAGCAGTGGGACGGCGAACGCCACCTCGTGAAAGTCGAAGTTGATCATCTGCTGCAGGCCCCACGACATGCCGTAGGCGAGCCCGATCGCCCAGCCCACCCTCCTGCCGAGCAGGTCGGCGCCGGCCCGGCAGACCGGGACGACCGACACCCCGGTCAGCAGCGCCTGCGCGACCAGCAGCGTCGCCGGCGTCGGGAACAGCCGGAAGAACGGCGCGAGCAGCCCCACGATCGGCGTGAAGTGATCCCCGAGCAGGTTGAACTCCGGGCCCCGGATCGCCACGATCGGCGCGCGCAGGTGCGCGATCTGCTTCACGTACTCGGTGTAGATGCCGAGGTCCCAGGACCCGGGCTGGAGCCGCGCGTACCGCGCCAGCGAGATCGCCGCGTAGGCCGCCGAGACCACGGCGGCGATCAGCCACGCGATCGGGTCGGCGCGGGCGCGCGGACGGCGCCACGGCGTCAGCCCGTTCCGGCGCTGGCCGGGCGAGGCGGAACCCGGTGACAGGGCGACGGCCGGGGCGGCGTCGTCGTCGCGAGCCGGACCCGTCGGCGCTGCGAGCGCGCTCTCGGCGTCGTCATCGCGAGCCGCGCCCGGCGGCAGGGGGCCGTGCACGCCGGACCTACCCGTACAGGCCCATGGCGTACTCCGGGCCGTAATAGCGCTCAAGCTCGGCCAGTGACTCCGTCGTCGGCTGCACGCTCTTGACCAGCGCCGCATGCCTGGGCAGGTCGTCCGGGTGCCAGGAATCGGCGTCCCAGAGCCCCGCCCGCATGAACGACTTCATGCAGTGGAAGAAGATCTGCTCGATCTCCACGACCAGCGCGAGTGGCGGGCGGTGGCCCTTGACGACCATGTCGGCGAAGAAGACGGCCTCGCGGACGATCCGGGCGCGGCCGTTGATGCGCAGAGTCTCGTTCCGGCCGGGGACCAGGAAGATCAGCCCGACGTGCGGATTGCCGAGGATGTTGAGGAAGCCATCGGCGCGGTGGTTGCCCTTGCGGTCGGGGATCGCGATCGTGGTCTCGTCCAGCACCTTGACGAAGCCCGGCGGGTCGCCCTTCGGTGAGACGTCGCAGGTCCCATCCGGCGCCGAGGTCGCGATCAGGCAGAACGGGGACGCCGCGAGCCATTCGACGTCACGCTCGTGCAGACGGACCCGTTCCTTTGTGAGCGCCCGTCCCCGGGGAGCGTCGAGCACCTCGCGCAACTCCGCTTCGGAGCCGACCTCGGTCATGCCGTCGGTGACTGCCATCGCCGCTCCTATCATCCGCTGGCCAACCGCCGCCAGCCTAAGCCAGCCGCCCCGAGCGCTTCAGCACGAGCGCACCTCAGTTCCCGTACGCCTGCGCCGGGCCGGCCGTGCTGGCCCGCGGATAATGTCCGGTCACGCGCTAGGGCAGTCGCCCATGGGCCGCCATCACGAAGCGTCCGCTGCCCCCCTCGCCGATAGCCCATGCGCTCGCGGTCCCCGGGATGTGCACCGTGTCGTACATGCCGTACAAGGTGGAGCCGATGGGCAGGGTGTTTACCCAGCGCCGTCCGGTCCACTGATAGGAGCCGATCCAGAACCCGTTCCTTCCGTCATAGCTCATCAGCCCTCCGTTCGGGTAGGGCCCGAAACCCGGCGGTCCATCGTGCCTGGACCACCTGTGCCCGTTCCAGTAATCGAGGTGGGCTTCCTTCGTATGGACCGTCTTGGCCAGCAGCCAGAGCTTGCCGGCCGCCGAGGCGACCGCCGGGATGTAGCCCCTGATCCGGCCATCGGGTGCGGCGACCTTGCGCCACTGACGACCAGACCAGCGGTACAGCGTCTCGCGCCCGGTCTCGTAGGGAGGCCCCGGGCTCGTCACGTGATCGGCCCCGACGAACCAGACGTGCCGGCCAGCGCCAACCAGGTTCAGGCCGTAGGCGGGCACAGTGAAGGGCGTCCAGGTGGTCCCGTTCCAGTGATATGTGGTGGTCGAGCAGGCCCAGGCACGGCCCGAGAACGAGCAGCCCGGCCCGGACATGACCCACGCATCGTTGCTCGCGAGCACGGTCAGCGAGAGATCCCCGGGGGCCGGGTTGGCGTGCCACGAACCGTTGTAGACCAAGACTGCGAACCCGGCGGATGTCTGCCCGATGATCCACACGTTCGTGGGCGAGGAGGATGAGGCCGCGTAAGGGACGAACCCGGCTGGGTGCGGGACGTTCCGCCGGGACCAGACATGCCCGTTCCAGTGCAGGTAGAAGGCAGACCGGAAGGTGTCCTGGGAGTACCGGGACACGAAGGCCCACGCATCCCGGGATCCGGGCGCGGTCACGCCTTCGAGTTCGTCATTTCTGGACGGGACCCGGTAGGTGACCCGCCAGTGAGTCGTGGCCGCCGATGCCGGCAGCGCGCCCGCGAGGGCAAGACAGGACGCGGCCGCGAGTAAGACAGACAGCTTCGCTACCAGACGCATGGGTCCTCCTCAGCCGGATGCTCCCGGCGCCATTATTCACCCCGGGCAAATCGGGCCTCAGGTGAGCAGCAGGCGGCTCACCCGGCGGCCCGCGACATACAGCCCGGCGGCGCCCATGATCAGCAGGTAGGCGACGTGCCAGAGCAGCGCCGGGCCGCCGGCGCCCAGCACCAGTCCGCGCATGAGGGCGACCGCCTGATACAGGGGCGTGCACTGCACCAGGATCTGGACCGCTCGCGGGTACACCGAGAGCGGGTAGAAGGTCGCCGAGAAGAGGAACAACGGCACACTGACCAGCGTCACGTACTCGAAGTCCTGCCAGCTTCGCATGAAGGTGGTCGCGGCCATGCCGGCCGCCGCGAACGCGAACCCGGTCAGCAGCGCCGCCGGCAGCGCCGCGGCCGACCATGGTGACCGCAGCAATCCCATGGCCAGCATGACCACCAGGAACGCGCAGGCGTAGAGGGCACCCCGGATGAGCGCCCAGCCGATCTCGCCGAGCGCCACGTCACCCGAGCGCATCGGGGTGGCCAGCACGGCGTCGTAGAGCTTGGCGTACTTCAGCCGGAAGAACACATTGAAGGTCGAGTCGAAGATCGCCCCGTTCATGGACGAAGTCGCCAGCAGGGCCGGGGCGACGAACGTCGTGTAGGGCACGGTTGCGCCGCCGACCTTGACCGAGCCGACCAACTTGCCGATCCCGATCCCGATCGAGAACAGATAGAAGAGCGGTTCGGCCACGCCCGAGGCGAGCACGAGCCAGGTCCGGCGGTACACCCGGGCGTGCCGTTCGATGAGATGACGGCCGCCACCGCCGCCGAGCGCGCGCGTGGCGCCGGCCAGTGCGGTGACCGGCAGCACGCGCAACGGCAGAGCACGCCCGGCGACCCGTTCAGACATAGAGCCTCCGGCGGTACGTGCGCTGGCCCGCGAAGACACCGGCCGCCGCCACCGCCAGCAGGTACACCACGTGCAGGAGCGACGCGCCCGGGGTGGCTGTGCCCAGCGCCAGCGCCCGGCACAGCGCCACCCCGTGCCAGAGCGGGGTGGCGTAGGCGACCGGGCGCAACCAGACCGGCAACTGTGTGATCGGGAAGAAGATGCCGGAGAACAGGAAGAGGGGGATCAGGCCGAACCGGAAGATCATCGCGAACGATGTGTCGGTGGTGCGGGTGACGGCCCACGCCTCGATGGGGGCGACGAAGGCCAGCCCGGTGAGGACGGCCACCGGCAGGGCCAGCAGCACCATCGGCGAGCTGACCGCGCCCAGCGCGGCGGCCACCGCCAGGAACATGCCGCAGTTCATGGCCAGGCGCATCGTCACGAACAGCAGATGACCGTGGAAGATGTCAGCGGGCCGGAGCGGGGTCGCCGAGGCGGCCTGGTAGGTCTTGTTCCACTTGACCGAGCCGAACACCGGGTAGGTGGCCTCGCCGACCCCGGTCTGCATGGCCGTGGCCGCGAGCAGGCCGGGCGCCAGGAAGACAAGGTAGCTGACTCCCCCGAGCCGGGCGGTGCCGTGCTTGTCGATCATGCTTCCCAGGCCCAGCCCCATCGCGCTGAGGAACAGCAGCGGGTTGAGCAGGCTGGAGTAGATGGAGCCCCGCCAGGTGCGCCGGTAGTCGGTGAGCCAGAACCGGAACTGCCGGAACGCGAACGGCCAGCCGGGAGTTGTTGCGCGCGGCGCCCCGGTGGGTGCCCCGGTCAGGGCGGTCCCGGCGTCCATCACTCCCCCAGTTGCCGGCCGGTGAGCCGCAGGAAGACGTCCTCCAGCGTGCTCCGCCGGACCAGCGAGGTGAGCGGGTCGAGGCCGAGCGCGCGGACCTGCGCGAGGGTGGCGTCCCCGTCGGGCACATAGAGGAGAATCCGGTCGGCGAGGACCTCGCGGCGGGTCGCGGGGACGGCGGTGAGCTTGTCGGCGGCGGCATCGTGGTCGGCGGGGTCGAACCGCAGTTCCAGCACCTCGGGCGTGGAGTACTCCCCGATCAGTCCACGGGGCGTCCCCTGCGCCGCGATCCGGCCGCCGTCCATCACCACCAGCCGGTCACACAGCTGTTCGGCCTCATCCATGTAGTGGGTGGTCAGGACCAGGGTCACGCCCTGGCGTTTGAGGCGGAACAGCCGGTCCCAGACGACGTGGCGGGCCTGCGGGTCCAGACCGGTGGTTGGCTCGTCGAGCAGCAGGATGTCGGGGGCGTTGATCAGCGAACGCGCGATCGTCAGGCGCCGCTTCATCCCCCCGGACAGCGGCTCCACCTGGTCCCCGGCGCGGTCGGCGAGCTGGACGAAGTCGAGCAACGCGGCGGCGCGTTCGGAGATGACGGCGCGTGGCAGGCCGAAGTACCGGCCGTAGACGTAGAGGTTCTCCCGGACGGTGAGCTCGACGTCGAGAGTGTCCTCCTGTGGGACCACCCCGAGCCGCGCCCGGATCGCCGCGCCGTCGCGGACCGAGTCCAGGCCGAGGATCGTCAGTTCGCCCGCGGTTGGTGGGGAGACGCAGCCGATCATCCGCATCGTGGAGGACTTGCCCGCGCCGTTCGGGCCGAGGAAGCCGAATGCCTCGCCGCGGCGCAGTTCGAAATCGATCCCGTCCACGGCTGTGAAAGTGCCGAATCGCTTGACCAGGCCACGGGCACGGATCAGCGGGCTATCATCGGGCACTCTTGAGGGTACCGGGAGGATACCGCCTGCATCCAACTGGATTAAGTGGGTATCTCGGCCTTGTCACGCCCTCCGGCCACATGGAGCTACGGAGAGCGGGTAGTGTCGCAGCAGCGCGCGACTACCCGGGGGAAGCAGAGAGGATGACCGCCAGGTGGACTTTGCCCTTAGATGGTACAGCCGCTTCCGGAGTCTGGTCCATGAGGCCGCGAAGTTCGGGGTTGTCGGGATCGCGGGTCTGGTCGTCACCGACGGCGTGTACTTCTTCCTGCACAGCCGGTCCATCGGGGCGGGCCCGATCACCGCGACGACCATCGCCACCATCCTCGCGACGGTCGTCACGTATCTGGGAAACCGCTACTGGTCGTTCTCGTACCGGCAGCGGACCGGTGTCGCCCGTGAGGGAGTGATCTTCCTCGTCCTGAACGGCGTCGGGCTGCTCATCCAGGACGCGTTCGTCGGCTTCAACGCCTACGCGCTGGGGCTCGAGTACAACAAAGTCGCCGAGTTCATCGCGCTGAACTTCGGGATCGCCGTCGCCACGCTGTTCCGATTCTGGTCTTACCGCAAGTGGGTGTGGGCGGCCCCGGCCGCTGCGGACGGTGGGTCAGTCTCGACCGACCCGCCGGCTGACGGGCCGTCCGGTCCGGCGGTTGCGACTCCGCTGTCGGCGGATCTGCCCACGGGCCAGCCGGGTGCGCGGCCGGCGGGGACTGAACCGGTGCGCGGGAACGAGTGGGCACTCGGTGAGCGGCGACCCCTGGCTGACAGCGCACGGACTGGTCCGAACGGGCGCGACCGGGTCCCGGTGGGACGGGTCGGCGCAGATCGGGCTCCGGCCGGCCGTGCTCCCGTGAGCCGGAATGGTGGGGAGCGGGTGATGGCGGAGCGGACCACCGGCGAGCACCCCGTCCAGGCATCCGGGGACGGTTCATCTGGGTGGGCGCCGGACGGGTACCCACGCTGGGACTCCACCCCGCCACCCGGACACCGGCCGGCGGACGGCTGACCGCAAGCGCGTTCCCAGGCGGCCGCTCTCCGAGCTCGGGAGCGGCCGTTCCCATTCATACGCTCGGGGCTGACCGCTCGGTGCGCCTTGGCGGCCGTTCTCCTTGATGCGCGGGCCGTTGGCCACTCCCCCGGCCCGGGCGGCCGCTGGCCCCCGGCCCAGGCGGCCACCCCCATTCATGAGCAGGCCGTCGGCCACTCCCCCGGCCCAGCGTGGCCGCACCCGCGGCCCGGCACGGTCGGCCTGCCCGCCTCGGCCGGTCCCGTTCGCGGTGCTGCTGTGGCCCCACAGGATCGGCCTCATTTCCATAATCACGGAATCGTGTCAGTCATATGCACTGAGAGGATTCCGTGATCATGGTTAAGGGCGCCCAGGTGCCCGGGTGCCCGGGTGCCCGGGTGCCCGGGTGCCCGCGGGCGTCGCCGCGGCGCTAGCCGGCGCACGCGTTCGGCGGGCCCCCAACCAGGTGCAGTGGCTCGCGGAACACCTGGTTCGCCTGCTGCTGGGTCAGCTTGCCGGTGGCGACCAGGCGGCCCAGCACAAGCGATTCCCGGGCGCGGGCGTTCTGGTAGTGCGTGATCGGGTCGTCCGCCGACGGCGCCTGGACGAGCCCCGCCAGCATCGCCGACTCTGTCCAGTCCAGGCGCGCGGGGGTTACCCCGAAGTACCCGCAACTGGCCGCCGCGAGGCCGTAGTACCCATGCCCGAAGTACGTGACGTCGGCGTACATCTGCAAGATGGTGGCCTTGGGGAAGGCGAAGTCGAGCTTGATGCCCATCGTCGCCTGCTCGGCCTGGACGAGCAGGCCGGTCTTGCCCGGTGAGTAGAGCATCTTGGCGAGCTGCTGGTACAGCGTGGCCCCACCCTGGTCCGGGTTGCCGGTGATCTTGCCCAGCAGGAAGCGGGCGACGCCGAACGGGTCGATACCGGGCTCGTAATAGAAGCGGTGATCCTCAGTCTCGATCAGCGCCTCGGCGAACCTGGCGGGCACAGGCGGGCCAGGGTACGCGACATGGTGAACCCGGTCGAACGCCCGAGCGAGGGCTGGCGCGTTCCCGACCGACGGGGTGATGAAGAGCAGGACGGTGAACCCCAGGACGCAGATGAGGAAGAGGGTCAGCAGCACCCATACCACCCGGCGTGTCCGCCGGAACCGGCGGCGGCTGAATTGGCCGGAACGGCTGCCTGGCGGGGGCCCCTGCCCCCCGCGCCGAGGAGGGCTCGGTGGTGACTGGCCGGGGGGCTGGCCAACACTTGCACCGTCCGCTTGCCACTGGCCGACGGGCAGAGGCGAGGTGGGCGCACTGAAGCGTGCCTCGTCCCCCAGGGGTCCACTCTGCGTCATCCCCGCCCGCCCGCACTCCATCCAGGCCGTAGACGAAGGCCGGCCCATCCGAATCCCCAACGACTGAGGTACCCGGGGAAGTGCCCGCAGGCAACAGCCGTTCCC
>DAHUZQ010000053.1 GCA_027306495.1 Actinomycetota bacterium
CGAACCGGTCGCCGACGGTGTGGGCAAGGGTGTCGGGGCGGGGCTGGGGGCGGGCGCGCCGGCGGTCGGGGCGGCGCCATAGCTGCCGGTGATCCCATGCAGTTCCCCAGCCAGCGCCCAGATCACCACGATCTGCCCGAACACGCTGTCGGTGTCGTCCACGCTGGACACTCCGCTGGACGCCCCGGCCGACGTGCCCGCGGCACGCAGGGCGTCGATGGCGCTGCCGGGCCCCGAACCGGTCGATGTGCCCGCCATCACCGTTCCCTTGCCGGCGACCCCGAGGGCGCGGGCGAGGGTGACCAGCCCCTGGCTCTCGGGATTGGCGTCACTGGTGGCGGGCGGAGTGCCGGGGATCACCAGGACCGCCATGGTGGCACGCGTTTCGGGATGACCCGTGCGGGTCATGAACCCGCCCGCCGCGAACCCGCTGATGATCGCCGCACTGGTGGCATCGCGCTGGCCCACCGCCGGCCGGCCGGCGACGTTCGTGGTCAGGATCGCGGACGCGAGCACCTTGCTTGCCTGCGCCTGCGCCGAGCCGGGAGCCAGCGTCACACCCGTGGGCGCCAGCGACTGAGCGAGCTGGCTCAGCGCCGGCTGTGTGCTCGCGCTCGCGTCGAAGAACTTGGCCTGCATCTGGATCTGCCCGCTGAGGGTGGCGCCCGACCTGGTCAGGGCGCTGATGATGTCGCTGATCTGGGTGCTGGGAGCGCCGGGCGCCTCGACGAGCACAACATGCTGGCCGGTCAGCAGGCCGCGGATCAGGTCCGGCTCGGCGATCTGGGCGAAAGCGGCGTCGCCGGCGAGCTGGCTCTGCAGCTGGCCCCGTTCCGCGTACAGCTTGGAGATCGTCGTCGCCTGGCTCTTGGCCGTGTGTTCGAGCCCGCTCAGCACCGACGGGCTGAGCGCGGTGGACCCCAGGATGATGCCAAGTCCCAGCGCCAGGAAGATCGCGACGATGGAGACCAGGTGATAGCGGAAATCGATCACGAGAACAATCCGGCCAGCCAGTACTTGACCGCGTCCCACTTCGCGCCCAGATAGAGGAGCACGATGTGCCCGACGGGGGAGACGGCCAGCGCCACGAGCATCGTGGCGAAGGCCGCCAGGATGAGGCCGAGCAGCGCCCATCCCGAGACCCTCGGCCGGTACAGGCGGCTCACGCCCTTGGCGTCGACCAGCTTGCCGCCCACCCGCAGCCGGGTCAGGAACGTGCTGGAGTACCCGGACCTGCCTTTGTCGAGGAAGTCGTCGAGGGTGTTGTGGGTGCCGACGGCGACGATCAGCGAGGCGCCCTTCTCATCGGCCATCAGCAGCGCGACGTCCTCGCTCGTGCCCGGTCCCGGCAGCACCACCGCGGTCATGCCGAGCCGTTCCAGCCGGGCCAGGCCGGGCGCACGGCCGTCCGGGTAGCCGTGGACCACGAGTTCGGCGCCGCAGGCGAGCCCAGCGTCCGAAACCGAGTCCATGTCGCCCACGATCATGTCCGGCCGGTAGCCGGCCTCCAGCAGCGCGTCCGCGCCGCCGTCCACGCCGATCTTGACCGGCCGGAACTCACGGATGTACGAGCGCAGCGCGGCGAGGTCTTCGCGGTAATGGTGCCCCCGCACCACGACCAGCACGTGCCGGCCCTCCATGCGGGTGCGCAGGTCCGGGACGATGATCCCGTCGATGAGCAGCCCGCCCTCGTGGGTGACGTACTCCAGGGTGTTGGCGACGAAGGCCTGCAACTGGGCCGAGACACCCGCCCTCGCCTCAGCCATCGTGGCGGCGACCGAGTCGGCTGTCTGCAGGCAGCCCTCCGCCACCGCATCGGTGCCCTTGTACAGGGTGGCGCCCCGCAAGCGGACCAGCGCGCCGTCCGGGACACGTTCGAAGACCTCGGGCCCGACGCCGTCCACGAGCGGGATCCCCGCCTCGATCAGCACCTGTGGCCCGTGATTGGGATAGCGCCCGCTGCTGCTGCCTGCGGCATTGACGACCGCCGCAACCTGGCACCGCACCAGCGCGTCCGCGCTGACCCGGTCGAGGTCACAGTGGTCGATGATGGCGATGTCACCGGGGCCCAGGCGCTTGGTGAGGTTCTTGGTGCGCCGGTCCGCCCGTGCCCGCCCGACGATGCCCGGCAGCTCATCAGGCTTGGCCCGGTGCCGGATCGGGATTTTGATCAGCTGAGCCATCACTGCCCCCCATCCTGCCAGAGCGATGCGGGGGCTCCGGCCACCTCACGCCCGGCTCCGGCCACACCGCGTCCGGCTGTGGCCGTGTCACGCTCGGCCGCCGCCGCGGCGAGAAGTTCCCCGGCGTGCGCCCGGCCGAACTCCGAGTCCTCCAGGCCCGCGAGCATCCGGGACAGTTCGCTGACCCGCCCGGGCTCGTCGAGCTTGACCACCCCGCTGCGGGTGACCGAGCCATCTCCCGCCTTATCCACCAGCAGGTGCGTGGTGGCGAACGCGGCCACCTGCGGCAGGTGCGTGACCACGATAACCTGCGCCAGCCGGGCCAGCCGGGCCAGCCGGCGCCCGATCTCGACCGCGGCTTTGCCCCCCACGCCGGCGTCCACCTCGTCGAACACGAACGTCGGCACCGGGTCGGCACCGGCGAAGACCACCTCGATCGCGAGCATCACCCGGGACAGTTCGCCGCCCGAGGCACCCTTGGCCAGCGGCAGGTCCGGCGCGCCCGGATGCGCCGCCAGCCTGATCTCCACCTCGTCCGCGCCGTGCGGGCCGAAGTCGGGGGACGGCGTGACCGCCACGGTCAGCCGGGCATGCGGCATCGCCAGCGCGGATAGTTCGCTCGTGACATCCGCCGCGAAGGTAGCTGCCGCCTCCCGGCGCAGGATGGTCAGCCGCCCGCCGGCCTCGGCGACGGCGCCGGCCAGCCGGGCCTCTTCGGCCGTCAGCGACTCGATGGCCTCGTCGTCCCCGTCGAGTTCGGCCAGCCGCCGCGCTGCCTGCCCGGTCCAGGCCAGCACCCCGGCCAGGTCGTCGCCACCCCCGCCGGGCGCCGGCTCCACGTCCCCGCCCGCCGCCAGCCCGCCGTAGGCACGGACCAGTCTGGTCAGCTCTGCCCGCCGTTCCTGCACGGCCGCCAGCCGCGCCGGGTCCGCCTCGACCGACTGGAGGTAGGAGGCCAGGTCAGTGGCGACATCCGAGGTGATATAGGCCGCTTCCGCGAGCCTGCTTGCCAGCGGCGCCAGCGCCGGATCGTGAGCGGTCACGCCGTCCACCGCCTGCCGCGCGGCGGCCAGCAACGCCACCGCGTCGGCGGCCTGGTAGGAACCGCTGGCCGGGTCACCGGCCAGCGCTTCATGCGCGGTCGTCGCGGCAAGATGCAGGGCATCGGCATGCGCCAGCCGTTCCTCTTCGGCGAGCAGAGCGGCGTCCTCCCCCGCCGTGGGTGCGACGCGCGCAACCTCAGCCAGCCCCCGGCGCAGGTTTTCGGCCTCCCGTTCCCGCTCCCGTGCCTGCCCGGTGAGAGTGGCAAGCTCGGCGCTGACCTCGCGGTGGCGCTGGTAGAGGCGCTGGTAGTCGGCCATTGCGGTGGCGAGCTGGCCGCCACCGTAGCGGTCCAGCGCCTCGCGCTGGCGGGCTGGGCGCAGCAGTTGCTGCTGGTCGGCCTGGCCGTGCACGGCCACCAGGTCGTCGGCGAGGTAAGCGAGCAGCGAAACGGGCACCGACCGGCCGCCCGCGAAGGCCCGGGAACGCCCCTCCGCCGAAACCGACCGGCTGACGATCAATGACCCGCCCTCGTCGAGTTCCCCGCCGGCTTCGCTGACCTGCCGTGCGACGTGGCCGGCCGGGTCGACCCGCAGGCGCCCCTCCACCATGGCCCGCTCGGCACCCGGGCGGACCCGGGCGGGGTCGGCACGGCCGCCGAACAGCAGCCCGAGACCCGTCACCACCATGGTCTTGCCCGCCCCGGTCTCCCCGGTGACGACGGTGAAGCCGGGGGAGAGTTCCAGGACGGCGTCGTCGATGACGCCGAGGCCGGTGATGCGGACTTCCTCAAGCATCGGCGGCAGCCTCCTCTCAGCCCTGCGTGCCGGGCGCGGACCGGTGACGGTTGGCAGGCCGGCCACGCCATCCGCTCACCGGCAGGCCGAACTTGGCGACCAGCCGGTCGGTGAAAGCCGCACCGCCGGTCGCGGGCCGGCCATCGCCGTTCAGTCGCGCCAGCAGCACCGGCTGGTCACCGCGCCGCACCTCCACCCGGGCACCGGCCGCCAGATCGACTTTCCTGCGTCCATCGCACCACAGAACGCCCGTCCCCGTCCCGGACTCACCGTCGGCCAGCCCCCGCAAAGCCCCGCCGGACAGGCCGATCACCTCAACCGCCAGGGTGGAAGCCGGGGAGACGACCATCGTCCCGGCGAACAGCGCGTGCGCGCTGATCGGGACGAGCAGCAGCGCTTCTACCTCAGGCCAGACGATGGGCCCTCCTGCCGAGAACGCGTACGCGGTCGACCCGGTCGGCGTCGCGCAGACCACGCCGTCACACGCCCATCGGGACAGCGGCCGCCCGTCGACCTCGGTCACGACCTCGATCATGCGTTCCCGGGCCGCCTTCTCGACGCTCGCCTCGTTCAGGGCCCAGGTGGTCGCCACCACCGCGCCCTCCTGGCGCACCGTGACCTCGACCGTCATCCGGCGCTCGACGGTGTACTGCTGGTCGGCGACCTGATCGACGGCCCCGGCCAGATCGTCCGGCTCGGTCTCGGCCAGGAACCCCACGTGGCCGAGGTTCACCCCGAGCAGCGGCGTCCCGGCGGGCCGCGCCATCTCGGCGGCGCGCAGCAGGGTGCCGTCCCCACCGAGCACGATCACCATCTCGGCCCCCTGGGCCGCCCCGGTGGACGGGGGGACCACCGCCGCTGCCGCGCAGCGCAGGGCATCAGCCTCCGGGCGCAGGATCCGGACCGTGATCCCCGCTCTGGTGAGCCGGTCCACCACCAGCCGGGCGCTGCGCAGCGCGGCCGGGCGGCCGACGTGAGCGACCACCAGCATGGTGCGGGGCGCCTTCACTGAGGTCCCTCCGCAACGGCCCGGTCCGCCAGCGCGGGATCCAGCGCCGGCGCGTCCCGCTTCAGCCACAGGAAGTACTCCACGTTGCCGGCGGGTCCGGGCAGCGGGCTGGCGGTCAGCCCGGCCACGCCCAGGCCGAGCCGCCGCGCCGCATCAGCGACCGAGACGACCGCCTCCGCTCGCTGCCGCGCATCGCGCACCACTCCCCCGGCGCCCACGTTGCCCTTGCCTGCTTCGAACTGCGGTTTGACCAGGAGCACGAAGTCCGCTTGCGGGCTCGCGCAGCGGACCAGCGCGGGCAGCACCAGCGTCAGCGAGATGAACGACAGGTCCGCGGTCACCAGGTCCGGCGCAGCAGCCAACTGGGCAGGCTCCAGGTGGCGCACGTTGACCCGGTCCAGCACGGTGACCCGCTCGTCGGTGCGCAGCGACCAGGCGAGCTGACCGTATCCGACGTCGGCCGCCACGACGTGGGCGGCGCCCGCCCGCAGCAGCACATCTGTGAACCCACCAGTGGAAGCGCCGGCGTCCAGGCAACGGCGGCCGGCGACATGCAGGCCGAGGAACGCCGCGAGCGCACCGGCCAGCTTGTGCCCGCCCCGCGAGGCGTACCCGGGCGTGCCGTCGGCTGGCGTGGTGACGGAGATGGGTTCCCCGGGTGTGACCTGGGTTGCGGGCTTGGCGGCAGGCCGGCCACCGACCAGCACCCTTCCGTCGGATACCAGGTGCGCCGCCTGTTCACGGGAGGCGGCGAGCCCTCGCCGGACGAGTTCGGCGTCGAGCCGTCTGCGGGTGACCATCATTGCCTCAGCCTGCGGGCGGGTGACGCGGCGCGGACCCCGGCCGCGCCACCGGGTGGTCGGCCCCGGGCTGCGCCTGCGGATCGCCGAGTGCCTCGGCAAGCCCGGAATGGATCTGGTCGAAGACAGCGGGATGCTCCTGGACCGGCAGCGCGGCGAGGGCATCGAGTGAGCGCAGGGTCGCGTCCACCGCCGCCACCCCGGTGGCCTGGGCGCCTGCCCCGCCGGACGCCACCACCCCGGCCTCAGCCCGGTGCCCACCAACGTCGGCTTCCGGCTCGCCAGCATCAGCCAGCGCCTGCTGCTCACCAGCCTCAGCCGCCGGCCCGCCAGCCGCGGTTCCGGCACTGCCCTCGGCAGGCTCGTTCCCCGCGGGCACAACGTCCATCGCCACTCCCTCCGGCCACTCACGGTCGGTGCCAGACGCCGGCCTGGCCCGGCTGATCACGGCGCGTCGCAGGAAACGCTACCCGGCGCCGGCCCCAGACCGGCGCACAGCGCGGCTGATCGGCCAGTCCTTGGCGGGGAACCCTAGACTCTAAGCCAGGATGCGGAAGGAGGCGAGGTCCATCGTGGCGACAGCCGACGAGTGCCGAGTGGCGCTGGAGAAGCTCGTCAGCCAGCTCGCGCAGGTCGACCCCGCCCATCGCGCGGAGCATCTGGTGGACCGAGCGGTGAGCTGCGAGGTGACCGACCTCGGGGTGACGTTCGTGACCCGGCTTGGCCCCGATGGCGGGGGTCCGGTGACCGAGGTGGACGGCTCGAACGGCGCGCAGATCAAGTTCGCCACCCGCAGCGACGACCTGCTGGCGATAGCCGGCGACCCGTCGAAGTTCGTGCAGGCGTGGCTGACCGGCCGGCTCCGGGTCCAGGCCAGCTTGTCCGACCTGCTGCGGCTGCGCCGGCTGCTCTGAGGTGCCCGAAGGCGACGTGGTCTGGCGGACTGCCCGTCAGCTGCACACGGCCCTCGCCGGGCGGGTGCTGACCCGCAGCGACCTGCGCGTGCCCCGCTTCGCCACCGTGAACCTCGCCGGCCAGTCGGTGACCGAAGCCTGCTCCCGCGGCAAGCACCTGCTGATCCGGGTGGACTGCGGCGTGAGCATCCACACTCATCTGCGGATGGAGGGCCGCTGGCTGGTGCGGCCCGCCGCCGCCCGCCTCATCGACAGCCACCGCATCCGGCTCATCCTCGCCAACGACACCTGGCGGGCGGTCGGCTATCAACTCGGGGTGGTCGAGATCCTGCCCACCACGCGAGAGGACAGCGTGGTCGGCCATCTCGGCCCCGACCTGCTCGGGCCCGAGTGGGACCAGGCCGAAGCGGTGCGGCGGCTGCGCCGCCAGGGAGACCGGGCCATCGGCGAGGCATTGCTCGACCAGCGCAACCTCGCGGGCATCGGCAACCTCTACAAGGCGGAGACGCTGTTCCTGCGCGGGATCGACCCCTGGTGCCCAGTCGGCGGCATCGCCGACCTCGACGCGCTGGTCACCCTCGCCCGCCGCCTGCTCGAAGCGAACAAGGCCCGCATCGGGCAGGTCACCACCGGCGTCTGGCGGCGCGGCGAGGAGACCTGGGTATACGGGCGGGCGGGCCGGCCGTGCCGACGGTGCGGCACGCCCATCCGCGAGGCCACCCAGGGCGACGACCCGCAGGAACGGATCACCTTCTGGTGCCCGCACTGCCAGCGGTGAGCAGCGGGCCGCAGGCCCGGGACCTGGCTGGGTCCGGGGCGGCACCGCTTCCCCACCCGCGGGATGACCGGCGGCGTGACGGCCCCCGTCACCGTCATGGTGCGGGGGCCGTCACGCCTGCCCGGGTCCGGCGCCGGTCCCGTTAGCGGATGTGGATGCGCTTGGCAGCGGTGTTGTTCGTGTCGGCTCCGGCCGGGGTGACCTTGGCCCTGACCGTAACCGTGGTCCCCGCCCGGGCGGTTACGGCCACCCGCAGGGTCAGGGTGGCGGCGCTGCCGGCGCCGAGCGGAGAGTGGCGGCAGGTCTCGGTCCGGAGGTGGCGATGGCAGGCCCACCCACCACCGCGGGCGCTGCGGGGCGCCAGGCCCTTGGGAAGGTGGACGCGCAGTTCCACCGGTCCGGAAGCGGCCGTCCCGTCATTGGTGACCCGTGCCCGCAAGGTGGCGATGCGCCCGTGCCGGAACACACCGGGGCGCAGCGCCACGTCCAGGTCGGGACCCAGGGCATAGCTGATCACCACTCCCGGGGCAGCGGTTGCCCCGGCGACCCCGGTCGTCCCGCCTTTCGGCACGTAGGAGGACCCGCCGCCGCCGCCCCCGCCACCCGATCCGGCGGTTTGTCCGGGGTCCATGGAGCCGCTGCCGCCACCGCCGCCGCCGAAGTAGCCGCCGCCCCCACCCCCGCCACCGTTGATGTTGGAGCCGCCCGCCCCGCCTTTGCCCAGCGCGCCGGTTCCGCCGGCGGTGCCGTTGGTTCCGCCTGAGATCGCGACTCCCGCGGTCCCCGCGGCTCCCCCACCGGTGGCCGTTCCCGCGCCGCCTCCGCCGCCACCGGTGTCGCCCAGTGGGTCGGTCGCCCCCGCGCTGCCCGCGGCGCCCGCCGCGCCGCCATTGCCTCCGGCGACCGTGTAGCTGGCGCCCGGCCAGCCACCACCGCCGCCGCCAGCGGCGACCACTAGCCGGGAGTCAAGCGAGGCCACAGTGGCTGGGTGGCACGGCGACCCGCACGAGACCGTCCGCACGTCCGACGCCCCACCTCCGCCGGCGGCGTCGGCTTTGCCCTTGCCGCCGCCATTCCAGCCACCAGTGCCGCCGGCCTTCGCAGCACCGCCGACCTCCACGTACAGGACGGACCCCGGCTTCACCGCCACGGTCGCGCTCGCTGTCCCGCCGGCACCGCCCGCGCCACCGCTGGGAGAGGTGATGGTGCCGCCGACGGCACCGGTGGCGGCGACCTGGATGCTGGTGACGTGCGCTGGGACGCTGAAAACCTGCTGCTTGCCGGTGTAGCTGTACGTGCACGTCACCACCTGCCCCGCCTGGAGGCAGTTGGATGGAAGCGTGCTTGCTGCCGCAGGCTGCGCCGCCACCGAGGCCAAACCGAGCCCGGCCAGCACCGTGGCCGTGCCGCCAGCAGCGACCTGCCCCACGATCCGCCTGCCGAGCGCTACGCCCCGCCTCCCGCGCCATAGCGCGACCATATGCTGAGCCACGCGAGTGCTCCTCCCCAAGTGACGGTCACCGTTGTCCGTCGCGAACGCCGCAGCCGCGACCAATTCGGTATCGGCCACCGCAGACTTTATCGGCCGCTTCATCAGGTTCGAAAGCTCAGCGCTACCTAATTTGGGCGGCGCGGGTACCTAATCTTGGGTCCAGCTAGCCACGGGCCATCGGTGTGATGCGCACCCCTCGCCAAGGCGAACGGGGTGACGGACCCGCAGCAGCGGGCCATTTTCCCGGTGCGCAAGGTCACAGGTGGCTACTGTGCGGCCTGGCCGACGGCCAGTGTCACCAGCCGAGCGTGGTCAGGGCCGGCTCCACCGCCCGCTGATTCAGCCGGGGCGCGGACCACGCTGCCGCGCACAGGGCGCGCAGGCCGTCGATCGGCTCACCCAGACCATCGAGAACGGGGGTCCCATTCGCGTCGATACCGGCCCGCCAGCCGCCACACCGGTAGCCCTCCGTCACCGGGCTGACCGGCGGGTGCGGTGCCAGCAGGCCACCGAGATCTTCCGCGAGATAGGCCGGACGCTGGTGAGCAGGTGCGCAGACCGCATCCGACGGGTCGCTCACCCCGGTCAGCACCAGCAGGCTGTCCACCCCTGCCCGGACCGCGCCCTCGATATCGGTGTTCAGCCGGTCACCGACGATTAGCGGGTGGACCGCCGCCGTGCGCGCCATGGCTTCGGCGTGCAGGGCGGGCTCAGGCTTGCCCGCGAACACCGGCTGGCGCCCCCCGGCGGACGCGACCACCTGCACCAGCGACCCGTTGCCGGGCAGCCGTCCACGCAGGGAGGGGAGGGTGAGGTCCCCGTTCGAGGCGACGAACCACGCCCCGGCGCGGACCGCGAGAGCCGCCTCGGCGAGCAGAGAGTAGGAGATGTCCGGTGAATAACCCTGCACAACCGCGGCGGGCAGGTCGCTGGCAACGGTGACCGGCCGGAATCCCCGTTCCCGGACAGCTATCCGCAGGCCCGTGCCGCCGGCGACCAGCACCGGTGCGCCCGCGGGCAGGCGCTCGGCCAGCAGCCGCGCCGCAGCCTGGGCGGAAGTGACGACCTCGCTGGCGCTGGCGGCGACACCCAGGCTGGTCAGGTGCGCCGCGATAGCCGAAGGGGTCCGTGCTGCGTTGTTGGTCACGAATGCCAGGCGCATGCCCGACGCGGCGGCCTTGGCCAGCGCCTCCGGTGCCCCCGTGATGGCTATCCCACCGAGGTAGACCACGCCGTCGAGGTCCAGCAGGGCAACGTCATAGGCGCTGGCGAGTGGCTCTGTGCAGCCTTGGGGGGCGGTGCGGGGGAATGCGGGCTGGCCTGCCCCGCCCGGCTGGTCAGTCACGCGCGCCCATCGTCGCCGCCCGGCCAGTGCTGATGGTCGCGCTGCGCGCGCAGGCTGGCACGTACCCCCCGCAGGGCGCTGGCGTAGTGCGGAGCCTCCGGCCGCATCGCCACCGCGAGCGCCAGGTGCTCGGCGGCGGCCCGGGGATCGCCGGCCCGGGCCAGCGCCAGTCCGAGCCCGAAATGGGCGTAATCATCAGTTGGGCTCGCCTCCACGATCTGCCGGAAACTCTCTGCCGCCGCCGCGTACCGACCAGCATCGAACTGCGCGCGCGCGAGCGCTTCCAGCACGCTCCGCGACCCGGGTTCGGCCTCGTTGGCCCGCTGGAGCAGGACCACGGCGGCGGCGGGGCTTCCCCGGCCCAGCAGTTCCAGGCCGCGACGGTACCAGGAATAGGGGTCACCCTGCGAGCCGTCGCCGCCAAGGTCGGCGCGCGGATCGTGGCCGGAGCGGGAATCGTGGCCGTCGCGAGGCGCTTCTGACATATGTGCAGATCCTTCCGTCCGGCCAGCCGCACGCGTCCGGCCTCACGCTCACGCCATTTCGCGGGCTGCGTTATGCCCAGGGCCGGGTCAGTGGGCTCGCCGAGGTCACGTCCCCACCGTACGACGTGATCGCCAGCGACGCCGCAGACCAACTGTTTGCAGCCGATCCGCACAACGTTGTCCGTTTGATCCTGCCCCGTCATGAAGCGTGCAATCCAGGTGATGCCTACCAGGACGCCGCGCGCCTGCTACGGGAATGGCAGGACCAAGGGGTCCTGGTCCCTGACCCGCTGCCAGCGATCTACGTCTACGAGCAGCGCCTGCCCACCGGCGAGCCACTGCAGCGTGGACTGATCGGGGCATTGCGGCTGGTCCCACTGGATGCCGGCCCGGTCCTGCCGCACGAGGACGTGATGCCGGGGCCGGTCGCCGGGCGACGGCAGTTGATGGAAGCGACCCAGGCGAACCTGGAGCCGATCTTCCTTCTCTACGACGGAGAGGCCGGCGGGGACGCCACCACGATCACGATGGAGGTGGCCGACCAGCGACCGCCCCTGCTCGCCATCGACACCTCCGACGGCGTGACCCACCGGCTCTGGGCGATCACAGACCCCGCCGAGCAGGCACGGATCACCGCGGACCTCGCCAGCCGGCGGGCGCTCATCGCGGACGGTCACCACCGCTATGCGGCGTACCTGCAGGTTTCCGAACGCAGCCGGGCGGCGGGGCGCGGCGCGGGACCGTGGGACGCGGGGCTGGCCCTGCTGGTGGACTCCGCGGCCTTTCCCCCACGGATCGGCGCCATCCACCGCGTCATCTCCGGGCTCGCGCCGGCTGATGCGGCCCAGCGGGCCAAGGCGGCGTTCACCGTCCGCCAGATCGCGGCCACGGGCCCGGCCGACGCACTGGCCGCACTCGCGGCGTGCGAGCCGGTCCAGAGCGCGTTCCTGGTCGCCGGGGGTGGCGATTACCACCTCCTCACCGACCCCGATCCGGCGGAGGTGACGGCCGCCATGCCCGCCCGTTCCGCGCGATGGCGTGCCCTGCCCGCCTCGGTGATGCAGGAACTGCTACTGGCCAGGCTCTGGAACGTCCGGGACGGCGAGGACACCGTCCGGGTGCATCATGACGCCGGTGCGGCGCTGCGGGAGGTCGCGGACGGAGCGGGCACCGCGGTCATCTGCCCCCCGGTGTCCGCCGCCGACGTCCACGAAGTGGCCGCGCACGGGGAGCGCTTGCCCCGCAAATCCACCTCGTTCGCCCCCAAGCCCCGGACCGGCCTGGTCATGCGCTCGTTCGCGCTCTGACCAGGCGGCCCCGCCAGGTTCTGGCCAAGCGCTCCGTCGCAGCCTGACCGGCGTTCCTTCGCACTCTGACCAGGCACTCCGGCGCGCTGAGGGGCGGGCAGCATCACGCCCTGCGGACGTACACCTCACCTGAGTGGTCCCCGACCCGGACGAAATGCGCGGCGAAGTAGCTGCGCAGCACCGGTGTCCAGGGAATCCGCCGGTCCGCCTGACCGGTCAGCCACACATACTGGGCCTTCTCGAAGGCCGACAGCCAGAGCTGCTGCACGGCGGGGACGGCACCGGCGCCGGTCAGGCCATTCCGCCCCCCGGACAGTGCGTAATCGCTGCCGACGCCATCCACCATGAGCGAGCAGCCCGGCACGGAGGAGTTGAAGCGGTTGATCGCGATGGTGTAGGAGACCTGATCGGTCAGCACGCAGGCGCCCGGCGGGATCAGCCGCTGGACAGCGGCGATGTCGGCGCCGGGCACCGCCGACGCCAGGCTCCGTTCGGAGCTTGCTTGCAGGACAGCCAGCACGGCGACGGCCAGCACCGCCACCACCTGCGCCACCTTGCCCAGCAGGCCGGGCCACTGCCGTCCACGGGTCCGTGCTCGCCGCCTGCGAGGTGAGCCATCGCCCTGCGCCGGGGTCGACGGCGAGCGGGTCGAGGTCCCCTGCGGCTGTGCCAGGATCCCCTGCGGCTGTGGCAGGGTCACCCCCGGCTGGGCCGGAGCCGCCGCTGACCGCGCCGCGGCCGCCGGGGCGGCCTCAGCCGGCCGGGCCATGCCCAGCGCGTCGATCAGCCGTCCCGCCGGCAAGGCGATCGACAGGGCCAGGAACGGCGCCAGGAAAGCGGCGTAGTGAGAGTAGAAGTCTGCCGGCCACAGGAAGGCGACAACCACGATCAGGCAGGTGGCCAGGGCGAAGATATCCAGCATCGGGGGGCGCTGGCGCGTCAGCCGCCAGGCCACCACCACGGCGGTGACGATGATCAGCGCGGTGATCAGGGCGATCAGGGTCAGCACCGGGGTGCTCAGCGGCGGCACGTGGCTGAGTCCCAGCATCCGCTGGAGGCGGTAGCCGTCCGGGATCCGGGCGACATCCGATCGGATGAGCTGGGCGACGATCACACTGCGGTAGAAGGTGAGGGGGGCGGTGAGCGCGAACGGCAGGACGGGCACCAGGAATCCGGCCGCTACCCCAGCCGCGAAGGTGAGCGCCCGGCGGGGTGTGCGGGCGGTCATCGCCAGCACCACGACCACCGGCAGGATGGCCCAGACCTTCACCGCGCCCGCGAATCCGAAGGCGACACCGCCCCACAGCAGGCGGCTCTGGCTCGCGAAACGGTCCCGGTCGAAGACGGCGATCATTCCCAGCAGGCAGAACAGCACCAGCCAGGGTTCCAGCAGCACGGTCCTGGCGGCCACCAGGCTGTCCGGGAAGACGGCCAGCACGCCGCACGTCACGACGGTGGCGAGCACGCCACGGTGGCGGGTGAGCAGGCCGGCGACCGGCACCGCCGCTGCGCTCGCCAGTGCCGTCACCACCCGCCCGGTGGCCATGGTGACCACGGTGCTGGCCGACTTGGTGGCCAGCGCCACCGGTGCCATCAGCACGGTGATCCCCGGCGGCTGCACCATGATGAAGTCGCGGTAGGGCACCCAGCCGTGAACCAGCCGGATGGCACTGCCGAGGTCGGTGCCGTCGTCGTATTCGGTGATGCCCGTCAGGAAACCCGGCCGGGTGAACTGGAACAGCCGCAGGGCCAGCGCGACCAGGGTCGTCGCCACGATGACGACCGTGACCGCGGACAGCCTGCGACGCCCCGCCCGGCGGTGCTGCGGCACCGCTGGTGTCCTGCTCCCGGCCCTGCTCCCAGCCCTGGAAGTCACACCTACCCCACTCCCGGATCTCTGCTCCCGGACATGGCTGAACCGAACCACACCGAGCGCGGCACGTGGGCCGCCCATTCGGCGTCATCTGGCACGATACCCACATGAGCCAGGCCAGCCCGCCACAGCGCAAACCCGCGGCCGTCACCGACCTCGGGAGTGAGGTATTCCAGATCGATACCCGGATGGCTGGCTACGACCAGATCACAGCCGGCTTCCTCATCCGCGCGCAGCGGCCATGCCTGGTTGAGACCGGGACCGCGCCATCGGCGCCGCGTGTCCGTGACGCCCTGGCCGGGCTCGGCGTCGGGCCGACCGATCTCGCCACCGTGGTCGTCACCCATATCCACCTCGATCATGCGGGCGGCGTCGGTGACATCGCGGCGATGTTCCCGAATGCCCAGGTTGTCGTGCATGAACGCGGCGCCCGCCACCTGGCCGATCCCAGCCGGCTGATGGCGAGCGCACGCAGCGTCTACGGCCGGGCGCTGGACTATCTGTTCGGCAGCCTGGCCCCCACCCCGCCCGAACGTATCCGCTCCGTCGGGGAACTGGGCACGATCGATCTCGGCGGCGGGCGGCGCCTGGACAGCCACTATTCACCGGGCCACGCCAAGCATCACGTCGGCTTGATCGACTCGGCCACCGGGGACCTCTACGTCGGGGATGCCGCCGGGGTCTATATCCAGGAGACCGGCGACCTGCGGCCCGCGACCCCGCCGCCCGATTTCGATCTGGGAACGGCGCTCGCCTCGTTGCGGGTTTTCGCTGACCTGGCGCCCACCCGGCTGCTGTTCAGCCATTTCGGGCCGGTTACAGACGTTGGCCAGACGCTGGAGCGGTCGGCTGAGGAGATACGGGTATGGGTGGAGCACACCCGCGAGGCGCGAGCGGGCGGGCTCGATCTCGATCACGCGGTGGCCATGGTGCGCGACCGTACCCGGGACCGTTACGCCTGCTTCGCCGATGGCGCGGATCCCGCCCTCGCCGCGAAGTTCGAGCGCATCAGCAGCGCCGCCGCGAACGTCTCTGGCATCCTGCACTGGCTCGAGCAGGCGGAATAGGGTCCGGGCCGCGGGCCGCGGCATGCTGGCGGGCAACGAAACAAATAGCGGGAAGCCGCGGAACATGTCCAGGGCAGGCAGCCTGGCCAACGGCGCCCGTCGCGCACCGCGCCAGCGTCGATGATGAGGCCCTCGGGGGGAGCCGCGACTACCTCAAGCCTCTCCCTGCTGAATCTCGCGAGTATGTACGCCCACTCCCGGCGAACTCCTTACGGGGTAATAACAGCAAACATGCAGGAACGGCGATCTTCAGGGTAGGTTGCTATTATCCAGCGTGTCATCCGAAGCTCGCGGTCTGACATCCCGGAGATCAACAGTATTGCTTTGAATTTCGACGATACGATCTCCTGCTTCATACCACGCGATCCAGCCACCCATGCCGAACTGGCTATACCTCACGTCCGTTATCATGCCATTAACCAAAATATTACGGTCAACCCACGGGAAGGCGCTATTATTCAACGGATGAGGACTCTCCCGCGAAATATGGGGCCTGGTGAGCCTGCGCGGCGAGCCCTTGAAGGATATCTCACCATTCAATATTCTATCGAGGTGCGCGAAGCGCCGGCGCTCGGCTGCCATGCGGGGGGCGGAAGATTCCAAGGTCATTCCAATATCGGACTTAGCGCCCACATGTATGCCTATTGTACCGCCTGTTCCGCTTGCTTTGAATATAGCCCGCTCTTCAGGAATGCCGCTTCGAGTTGCCTTACGCGATAGTAGACGATTCCCACTCCATAGGTCGCGGGGCTCCGGCGATAGAACGGGCTCGGGGTTTTGGGTTGTGAGCAATCCATCGCACCCAGGGGCAACGTCCACAAGGCGGACATCGCCGGATTCCATACTGTCAATATCACCGTCATGGAGCATGAGACGCTTAAGAGCTGCCCAGAAGGAACGCGAAGTCACTGACACAATCGTAATAGGCGTGCCACTTGCCCGGCCGGCGAGCAGTCGGCTAGTCGCAGCCATCCTCCCTCCTGAGCGCCGAGGTGGCTGGTGCGGTCATACTTGAGACTGGGCTACGGTCTCATCGGCAGAGAGGTCGCCTGCGGTCAGGACCTGTCCCAGCGCCTCCGGTTCCTCTTGCCACCCTGACTTATCCCAGCTCTCTTCCTCGTCTGGTTCGGTCAGGTCGTCGATCAGGATCGGATCCAGGCTGTCCAGCCGGTCTGCCGCATCGGTCTCGCCGCCGGTATCGCAGGCGGCCGCCTCGGCGAACCACTCCCGCGCCTCGTCGGCACGTCCCGCGTCCAGCAGTGCGTCGGCGTAGGCGTAAAACAGCCGTGGGGACCAGGGGTGCTGTCGGCCATCGGTGAGTTCGGGGACCTGCAGGGCCACGACAGCGGCCGCGGGCCGTCCTTCATCCCGGCGAACCCCGGACTCCACGATGCGCAATTCGATCTGGGTGGCCCGGTCCAGCCGCCCGGCTGACGGGTCGTTCACGATCGCCAGCGCGCGATCCAGGCGGCCGAGAGCGCGCTCGCAGTCGGCCATCAACGGGAGCGACGTCGCCCGCCCTGTCAGCCTCCGGGCAGTGCGCAGTTCCGACAGGGCCTCTGCCCAGCGCCCCGTCCGGTAAGCGGCGATGCCGCTGGTTTCCCGCACTACCCCGACCCGGGCCGCCAGCTTCCGGGCCGCGTTCGCATACTCGTATGCCCGTTCCAGGTCAGACTCCGCACCGACGGCGGCCAGCAACCGGCCCACAGCGTCGGCTAGATCGGCGGGCAGGGTCCGGAGATCGGAGAGGACGGACCTGTCGAGTTGTGAGGCACTGATCCCGTCCGGGACAGCCGGCGCCTGCCAGTGGTCGCGATCCGAGGACGGCTGGCGGATCGCGCGGTCATCGCCGCGCCCTGCCCGGTCTGCCTGGGGCCGGCCTCCCTGGGGCCGGCCTCCTGGGGCCCGGTCGGCCAGTGGCCGACGGACCGCCGGGCCGTCGTCCCGCGTCCGGTGGCCCGGCTTGCCCGCCCGCTGCCATGGCCGACCGTCCCTGCCACTCCCATCGGGCAAACGCGCCGGTCGGCTCCCGGTGGCCCGGCTGTCCGTCCGACCCCAGCTGCTCCCGTCATGCTCGCCGCGCCGTCCCTCATCACGGGTACGTTGCGGCGCACGGGCATCAACATTGCCCGCAGCCGCCCGGCCGCGTACTGGCCGACTGCCACGATCTACCCGCTCGCCGGGACCGGGCCGTTCCCGCCCAGTGGGCCGCTCGCCGTAGGCGGCAGGCCCGCCCCTACGAGTGGATCCCTCGCTACGAGCACGACCCTCACCCGTGGACGACTCATCGTTCCGCGACGGCCACTCGCCGAATCCGGGACGGCCCGCACGAACTGGCCGTTCCCCCCGTTCGGCCCCATGATTGCCGACGCGACCCTCACCCCGGTGCTGCCACCCACCCCGGGGCGGCCCACCCGCCCGCGCGGGCCTGTCATCACGCGCGGGCCTGTCATCACGCGCGGGCCTGTCATCACGCGCGGGCCTGTCATCACGAGAGCGACCCTCACCCCGGGGCTGCCACCCACCGCGGGACGGCCCACCCGCCTGTGCGGGCCCGTCATCACGCGCGGGAATATCACTGCGGGATCGCCCTCCACCGCGGGACTGTGACCCACCACGAGACGGCCCGCCCGCCCGCGCGGGCCACTCCGGCCGCTGGGGCCTGTCCCCACGCGCAGGCCTGTCACCCTGAGGCACCTCGCCACGACCAGGCGCCCTGCCACTGCCAGCGCCCGACCGTCCATCTGACGACCACCGGCGGTCAGGGCGTCTCGCGCCCCCGCCTCCGGCCGCCTCGCCTCTACCGGGCCCGTGATCACGCGACCGCCGCGGGCCGCCCATCCATCCGGACTCCGCTCCCATCGCCCTTACCCACCTCTCACGCCCTGGCCGACCCGCGGCACGCACCAGGGACAATGAGCGTACCAAGCAAAAGACTGGGGCCGCTTCCCCCAAGGGAAGCGGCCCCATCACGTAAGTCCGGCGACGTCCTACTCTCCCACGCAGCTTCCCGCGCAGTACCATCGGCGCTGAAGGGCTTAACTTCCGGGTTCGGAATGGGACCGGGTGTTTCCCCTTCGCTATGGTCGCCGAAACACTATGGAGATGTGACCGTCTGCGGCACCCACTCATTCCCGGGTGACACAGCCGACCGTACCTCAGGAACCGCACAGTGGACGCGAGCGCATCAGCCTGGCAAGCCAGGCCAAACGTATGTATGTGTAGAAGCCAAGCCACTCGGCCTATTAGTACCGGTCGGCTGCACGTGTTGCCACGCTTCCACCTCCGGCCTATCAACCCAGTCGTCTAGCTGGGGGCCTTACCGGGTTATCCCCGAGGGAGATCTCATCTTGAGGCGAGCTTCCCGCTTAGATGCTTTCAGCGGTTATCCCTTCCGAACGTAGCAAACCAGCCGTGCTCTTGGCAGAACAACTGGCACACCAGAGGTTCGTCCGTCCCGGTCCTCTCGTACTAGGGACAGCCCC
>DAHUZQ010000063.1 GCA_027306495.1 Actinomycetota bacterium
GACGGCGGCGAGCGCGAACCAGATGAGCTCGACGCCGAGGAAGATGCGTTCGCACAGACCGCCGGGCTCGTGCTGGTGGCCGGCGGCGTGGCCGAGCAGCAGGAAAGCGACCGCGCCAAGTACTGACACGGCCGCCAGCACTGGAGTGAACGAGCGCCAGTCCGCGCTGGCGCGCAGGGCCGTCGAGGTCGCGATCGCGGGTGACGCAGGTGAAGGCGATCCTGAACTGCGGCCAGAACTGCTCCCGGCCCCGCCCGCGCTTGCCGCCGTCATCGACACAGCCGGCCGCAAGGTGTTCGTGAAAGGACTGCCGTCCGGCCACCGGCTGGTGATCACCCAGGCCCGCGAGGCAGCGGCGGCTCCGCTCGCCAAGGGGATCTCACCGGAACTGCTGTGGCACTTCGACGAAGCCGGGTGGAACGTCCTCGGATTCGAGCACGTCCACGGGCGCGCCGCCGACTACAGCCCCGGCTCGCCCGACATCAGCCTGGTGACCGGGCTCATGCACGCGCTCGCCGCCATCGAGATCCCGCCCGGCCCCGGCCCGTGGAAGCCGATCGAGACCCGCCTGCGAACCTACGTGGACGACCCCGCCGACGCTCTCGCCTTCGCCGGGCGGGCACTGACCCACACCGACTGGATGCCCGACAACATCCTGGTCTCCCACGGTCGCGCCTGGCTCGTCGACTGGGCCTGGGCCACCCCCGGAGCCGGCTGGACCGACCCCGCGTTCTGGCTGCTAAGGCTCATGGCCCGCGGTCACACCGCCGGGCAGGCAGAAGCCTTCGCCGCCCGGCTGCCCGCCTACGCCGCCGCCGACCCTGCCCACATCGACATCTTCGCCCGCGCCAACGTCCGCATGTGGAACGAGATCGAGCAGAACAGCAATAGCCCCTGGGCCATGACAATGGCGCGCACCGCCCGCTCCTGGGCACGCCGCCGGCAGGCCACCCCGTAGCCCGCCCGTTCAAAGGCAGACGGCGGCGGAACCTAGCCGTTCCCTTCGGTGCGAGGCCACCTCGCTGAGCGGTCACGAACCAAAGGAATGATGATCTCGGCACGGTCGGCCGGAATCACGCACATTGTGACCTCGACTGGTGTCCATGTCTTCGCAGAGGTGCCAACTCGGGTTAGTTCGAAGACCACTGCCCTGATGGCAATCTGGAGCAGGTCGGCCTCTTCCGGATCAGGCATCCTGGCTCGGACATATTCGGTCCAGGAGATCGGGCCGTGCCCTGCCTCTTCGAGCCTGTCCAGGTAGCCGCCGTGCCCGGTATCAGCCTGTGCGGCGCGGGGCGCGTCGGTGACTCCGCCGGGGTGTATCCACGAATCCACGAGTTGGAAGGGTGCCTCGCCGACCGGGCTTGTTACGCGGCGGCGGCGGATGACGCGCGCTGATGGAGGGAGGCTCAGCAACTCAGCAATGCGCGCCGGGCATGGCTCCTCCGAAGCACGCGGGCGTCCGTGGGTCTGCCATGCCTCGGCCTGCGCAGCCGGGAAGTTGTAGCCGGTCGCGCCTGGTGCTGTAATGCCGCCAGCGGTATAGCGGGCATCGCGAGTGACCTTCGTGCCGCGATCGATCCTGCGGCGCACTGTCGGCCACTGGACAACGGTGCCGCGCCGACGAACTGGACGGACCAGCCCTTCACCTTCGAGTACGCGGACAGCCTCAGAGACTACGCTCCGGGTCGTCTTGTAGGAGGCGGCGAGGATGGCCTGCGAGGGTAGCGACGCGCCAGTCTGGTATTCACCCTCGGTGATGCGTCGCCGCAGGTCATCAGCGATGATGCGGTATCTGGCGGTCATGGGCGCACGCTCCTCCCGCCGAAAATATGCTCCTGCATATTGACCTCGCCGAACTCGAAGTTCACAGTAGATATGACCCTGCATATTACGGCAACGGATTGGTTGCTGTGCACCCAGCCTGGCGTGCCCGTCCATGCGCCGAAACAGATCAGATGACATGCGGTGCGCAAACCTGTGCACGCTGGTAGCAGAGGAGACAGCCATGACGCTACATTTCATCGGCATCGACCCGGACACCGACACAGGTCAGTGCCCAGCCGTATTCATGGACGACGATTCCGGAGACATGCTGTTCCAGGGCGACCTGATCACCGATGCGGCTACCTTGGCGAAGGTCGCGACGCACAGCCCGATCGCGAAGCACGAGGCGGTGGTGCGGCTCCCGGCCAGGATGCGGACCATTATCAAGGAGGCGATCGATGCCAGCCACGGTGCCGTCGTTTGAGGAACTGTTCGCGAGCACGTCGTACACAGCCGTGCATCTGGAGATGCGCGATGCCTACGTGCCGAACGATCCCTCCTTCATTGCCTGGAAAGGCGGCCCGCCTTTCGACCGCAGCGAGCGCGAGTCAGGCTGGCGGAGCATCATCAGCAGTGCGGTTGGCCGAGGCGTGGTTGTACGCCGTGCTCGGATCGTGTCCGAGCCGGTTACCGATTACATCCGGTTCGAGTACGATGTGACGGCTTCCACGAACGTCGCTGGCGGCGAGCACGTGCGCTGGCTACCCAGGCAGCGAGCATCAGACCTCGCGTTGCCTGGGAACGACTACTGGCTGTTTGATGACCGCACGATCCGGTTTCATTTCTTCGCGGGGAACGGGGAGATCACAGGCGAGGAGTTGTGCACCGACCCTGCCGTGGTCACGCTCTGCGCGTCAGCGTTCGAGGCCGTCTGGGAGCGCGCGATCCCGCATGAGGATTACCGGCTCGCGTAGATTGCTGCGGTTGTGGTCACCTCGCCGTCGTCGAGCGTGCGCCAGGCTCGGCAGGAACTGGCACAACGGCTGCGCGACATCAGGATCGAAGCCGGGTTGTCGGCACGCGCGATAGCTCGCGCGGCGGGCTGGCACGAATCCAAATGCTCGCGTATCGAGCACGCCCGCACATCTCCGTCAGCGGCCGACATACGCGCCTGGTGTCGTGTTTGCGGCGCTGAAAGTGAGATACCTGGTCTTTTGGCGTCGTTGCATGCGGCCGACTCTGCCTACGTGGAATGGAGGCGCCTGGCAGCCGGCGGGTTCCGGCACCTTCAGAACGCCTATGTCCCTTTGTATGAACGCACGCAGCGGATCGGCTGCTACCAAAGCCATGTCGTGCCGGGATTGTTGCAGACCGAGAGCTATGCTGCGGATCTCATCAAGGCCGTGGCCACGTTTCATGGGTCACCCGATGATTCCGCCGACGCAGCCGCCGCAAGGGTGGCGAGATCGCGGGTGCTGCATTCGCCAGGCCATGAGATAACCGCCGTCCTGGAGGAAGCAGTGCTGACATACTGCATCGGCGGTCCACAGGTCATGAGCGGGCAACTACGGTATCTATTGGACGTGATGGGGGCACCCAGTTTGCGTCTAGGGGTCATACCCGCAGCAACCGAGCGGCCGACTGTCTGGACGCTGGAAGGCTTCACCGTATTCGACGCGGCACCGGTACAGGTAGAGCTGCTGTCCGCTCGTGTCGTCATCGCTCGTCCGCAAGAGGCCGGACTCTACGTGCGAGCACTTGCCGAACTGGGCGGGCTCGCAGTTTACGGGCGGGAGGCGCGAGAGTTGATCAACGCCGCGCTAGCCCTGTTCAGCTAATTCATTTGCAAACTCGTGCACACTCCCTTCCGTCGCGCTTCCGCTATCCATACCGTCGTGGCGTAACTACTTGCCGCCCGGACGCTCAAGTCCCCGCCCTCCCAGAGCCACGGCCACAACGACCTGCCTTCTACCGGACACACGAATCACGATGGTAATAGTCGAATGAAATCACGCTCCGCAACGCCACCGCTCGGCCCGCCGATCATCGACGAACCCGAGGCTGCGCACAGGCTGCTCCTGCTCGGCCAATTGCAAGCTGCCCTCAAGATCCGCCACGTCCGTTCCGTGCTCGCCAGAAACCACAGGCTGGTCTTGCGGTACAACACCAGCCCATGCCCGCCATCTGGCCTCACCGATCCGCAGCTGCATATCTTCGCCCCCAACAGAACCGATATCACGACGACTGACGGTATTGCCTACCTGCTGGCCAGCGGTTCGTGCTACCCAGCCGCGAATCCGGACGAAGCGGCTGAAGCCATCGCGCGGAACAACGGCACCGCCACCGCCAGTCCCGACCCTCGAGCCCACAACATCCAGCCATGACCGTCATCCGGCCAGCATCCATATCCGGCCCACCGCATGAAAGACATCCCGTGACCTGCCCTTCCGAGCCCGCCCAGCCCGCTGGCGCGCCACTGCGACGCAGCCTAGCCCTCGCCCTGCGCGACCTCCGCCGGACGCGGTCCCTGCGTCTCGAAGATGTCGCCGCCCGCCTCGGCATCGCACCCAGCACCCTGTCCCGTATCGAAACCGGGCAGGCCCCCATTCGCGTCAGCTACGTCACGATCATGCTCGACATCTACGGCATCAACGACACGGAAGAACGCGCCGAACTCATCCGGCTAGCCGCCCAATCCCAACACCAGCCCTGGTGGCACGACTACGACAACCTCCTCACCCCCGGCACCGGCCACTACCTCGACCTTGAGTACGCGGCAACCACCATCCGGACCTACACCGCTCGCCTTATCCCCGACCTCCTGCAAACCCCCGCCTATGCCGCCGCGGCCATTGCCGCCGCCCGCCCCTGCCTCCGTACCGACGACATCACCAGACTCCTCGCCCTCCACACCACGCGCCGCGAACTTCACGCCAGAACTCGCACCACCCTCCACGCCATCATCGACCCAGCCGCCATCACCACCCCCATCACCTCGCCCCACATCATGCAGACCCAGATCCACTGCCTCGCAGCCACCGCCGCAACACCCCGCGTCACCCTCCAGATCACCCGCCCCGCACCACCCCTGACCAGCCCGCCTTTCACTCTCCTTACCTTCACCGACAACCCCGACCGGCCTGGTATCTCCTGTTGCCCAGCACCGGCTGGCCACCTCGTCATCAACCGCAAGAACACCACCTACACCGACACTCGCGCCATCTTCGACACCCTCACCCGCACCGCCCTCACCCCCGCCGCCAGTCTCGCGGTCCTCACCGAACTCGCGAACCAGTGAAAACCCGGCGCCGGCCATAAGTCATCCAGCAGCGGCCAGTTCGGTGCTCCCGGCTAGCTGGCCGGTGACACCGAACCCGTCGTGATCACATGGACGGCGGCGAGCGCGAACCAGATGAGCTCGACGCCGAGGAAGATGCGTTCGCACAGACCGCCGGGCTCGTGCTGGTGGCCG
>DAHUZQ010000064.1 GCA_027306495.1 Actinomycetota bacterium
GACAGCCGCCCGCGCGCAGAGACCACGGCGCCAGCTGGACACCTGGGGCCGCGTCAGCAGCGAGCCCTCTACCTGCGCCTTTCGCCCGGATGTCACGCTGTGTATAACCATCGGTAGGGGCCTCGCTGCGCGTTCCGGGCACCATGATCAACAATGTTCGGACTGACGAGCAAACGTGGAGCAACCATGGCCCCGAAACGGCCTTCAGAGACAACCCGGAACTGGCATAACCCCAGGTCAGGACGGGTGCGCCGCCAGGGACTTGAACCCCGAACCCGCGGATTAAGAGTCCGCTGCTCTGCCAATTGAGCTAGCGGCGCGTGAGACACCAGTGATGGTAACAGCATCGGTGTCCTGCGGGCGAACCCGCACGACCCATCCCGGGCCCGTGTATCACCCACCCAGGAACCTGCCGGTCACGTCTGCGACCCGCGACCGGCGGCCGGTCCGGGCCTCCGTCCGGTCCGCCCAGGTCATGGCGTGCAGGCCCGCGTTCACGCCGAGCCACCTCAGCGGCTCGGGCTCCCAGCGCGGGGAACGGTGATTCACCCAGGGAAGCCGGGTCAGTTCCGAGTCGGCACCCAGGATGAGATCGGCCAGTGTCCGGCCTGCCAGGTTGGTGGTCGCCACCCCGTCGCCCACATAGCCGCCCGCCCAGCCAACCCCGGTCGCCCGGTCCAGTCCCACGGACGCGCACCAGTCCCGGGGGATGCCGAGCGGCCCACCCCAGGTGTGGCTGATGCCCACATCCCCGATCACGGGGAACAGCTCGGTGAGGGTGCGGCGCAGGGCCGCGAACACGCGCTGGTCCCGGTCGAAGTCCGGCCGGATAGCCGACCCGGCGTGATAGGGAGCACCCCGCCCCCCGAACGCGAACCGGCCGTCCCGGGTCCGCTGCCCGTAGATGGTCAGGTGCCGGTGGTCGCCGAAGGTGGGCCGGCCGGCCAGGCCGATCTGCTCCCACGTCTGCTCCGGCAGTGGTTCGGTGGCGATCATCATCGAGTACACCGGGATGACGGCGTGATGCAGCCCGGGCAACTGTGGGGTGTATCCCTCGGTCGCCCGCACCACGTACCGGGCACGCACGGTGCCCAGCGGCGTGCGCACAGCGCCGGGGGTGATCTCGGTCACCGGCGTCCGCTCAAAGAGGGCCACACCGCGCCGGCGGACCGCCTCCGCAAGACCACGCACCAGGCGGGCGGGGTGGATCGCCGCGCAGTGGGGGGTATACGTCGCGCCAAGGACGTTCGTCGCGGCAACCCGTTCCGCCGCTTCGGAAGCCGTGAGCACGCATATATCCTCCTCGCCGAAGCCGAACTCGCGCGCCTGCGCGACCTCGGCCCTGGCCCGTTGCAACTGGGTTGCCGAGCGGATCAAGCTGATCGTGCCGCCCTTGTCGAAATGGCAGTCGATGCCCTCAGCCGCGGCGACCCGGCCGACCTCGTCGACGCAGTGCTGCATCGCCCGGTACATGGCGATGGCACTCTCCCGCCCCGCCAGCCGGGTCAGCTTGGCCAGCGATGCGGGGAACAGCGCCGAACACCAGCCCCCGTTCCGTCCCGACGCGCCGAACCCGGCGATCTCCTGCTCGCAGACGGCGATGCGCAGCTCAGGGGAGGCGGTGGCCA
Source organism: Actinomycetota bacterium (assembly GCA_027306495.1). Taxonomy (GTDB): domain Bacteria; phylum Actinomycetota; class Actinomycetes; order Streptosporangiales; family Streptosporangiaceae; genus DAHUZQ01. The sequence continues at coordinate 1,629 of DAHUZQ010000064.1, forward strand.
GGTAGTACGCCGTCCAGAGGCCCGTGAATCCGCCGCCCACAATGACCACGTCAACGTCGGTATCGCCAGCGAGGGCCGGCGCTGGTGTCAGGTCACCGGGCACCGAGTCGAGCCAGAACGACAGTGACCGGTATTCCATGGGGGAACGCATGGGTCAATGGTGGCATGCGGGTCAGCCGGGACTCGCGGAGTGTCTGGGCCGCTGCCGGTACGGCATGCTGTCGGTATGCCCGAGAACCGTTCCGCGCCGGTCGTGGTGCCCCCGCCCCGTGATCTGTCGCGTCCCTACCGCATCGCCCTGGTCTGCCTCGGGAACATCTGCCGGTCCCCGATGGCGGAAGCGGTCCTGCGAGGGGAACTGGCACGGGCCGGCCTGCTGGCAGCCGTCCATGTGGACAGCTCGGGCACCGGTGACTGGCACGTCGGAGCGCCGATGGAGGGCCGGGCACTGGCCGAACTCGCCCGGCGCGGCTATGACGGCACCTCACACCGGGCACGGCAGTTCCGCCCGGACTGGTTCGCCAGGTACGACCTCGTCCTCGCGATGGACCGCCAGAACCTCGCGGAGCTGCTGCGGATGGCTCCCGAGCCGGATCGGGACCGGGTCGCCCTGCTGCGCTCCTTCGATCCGGTCGTCGCCGGTGAGCACCCCACGGCCGACGGTGGCAACCGCCGGGGCGGCGCTGCCGACCCGGCGCCGGGGGAGGTTCCCGATCCCTATGGCGGGCCGGCCGAGGGTTACCGGCGCGCCTTCGATCTGATCGCACCCGCCGCCCGCGGGCTCGTGCGAGCCCTGGCTGCCTCGCTCGGGTCCGATGGCGTGCCGCTCCGGCCGTGACCGGCTCAGCGTCCGCGCGCGCCGCCCGGTGTATCGCGGACGTGGTGGGTACGCCGGTGAGCGAAGTGTCAGCCGCGGGGCGGCAGCACCGGTGGAGTCACTGGCGGGCGATCCTGGCGGATGGGCGGCCGGTCTTCGCCAAGGTCGCCGACGCGCCTGTGGCGGGCGTCTTCGAGGCGGAGGCACACGGGCTGCGCTGGCTAGCCGAGGCGGGTGGAGTGCCGTTCCCGGAAGTCTTGGGCGTCGGCCCGACGGCGCTGGTCGTGTCGTGGCTGCGCGCGGGGACGCCGGACCGGGCGGCAGCGCGGCGGTTCGGGCGGGACCTGGCCGAGCTGCACCGGGCTGGCGTCCCCGGGTTCGGCGCAGCCTGGCCGGGATACATCGCGTCGCTGCCGCTTCCCAGCGATGACCTGCCCGGCCAGGGGTGGCCGCGCTGGTACGCCGAACGGCGGCTCGCCCCTTACCTGCGCCGTGCGGCCGACGCCGGCACACTGCCACCCTCCGATGTCACGCTGGTCGAGGCGGTGATCGAGAGGATCGCGGAGCTGGCCGGGCCGGCCGAGAGCCCGAGCCGCATCCACGGCGACTGCTGGTCCGGCAACCTCGTCTGGTCGGGAGGGCGCGGCTGGCTGGTGGACCCGGCTGCTCATGGCGGTCACCGGGAGACCGACCTGGCGATGCTGGACCTGTTCGGCGCGCCGTTCGGTGACCAGATCCTGGCCGGCTACCAGGAGGTCGCGCCGCTGGCTGAAGGCTGGCAGGCCCGGGTGCCACTGCACCAGCTCCATCCCCTGCTGGTCCATGTGTGCCTGTTCGGTTCGTCCTATAGGGAACGACTGCGGCTCGCGGCCCGGGGGGCCTTGGCCCGCTGAGTGCCGGTTCCCGCTGAGCGGTACGCGGCGGGCGCCAGTTCCGGCCCGATCAGGGGTGGTCGTCGTCGCTGCCGGCTCCGCTGGGCAGCGCTTCGGGCGCCAAGGGCAGCGTGATACGGAATGTGGCGCCCCTGCCCGGGGCCGACTCGACGCCCACTGTCCCGCCGTGCGCGGTCACCAGGGCATCCACGATGGCCAGGCCCAGCCCCGTCCCGCCGGTGCCGCCACTTTTCCGGCCACGGGCCTGGTCAGCCCGGTAGAAGCGCTCGAACACCCGCTCCACCTGCTCGGGCGAGAGCCCCGGGCCCTGGTCGGCCACCTCGAGTGTGACCACCGGTGGGGAGTCCGGCACGGGCCGGCCCCCGCCTGCGGCAGCCGGGGCACCCGGGAAGCCCGGCGGACGGGCGGGTTCCGTCCCGGTCCTGATCCGGATGTCAATGCGGGTGCCGTCCGGGGTATGGGCCAGCGCGTTGCTCATCAGATTCCCGATGACCTGGCGCAGCCGTGCCTCGTCGCCGAGCACCAGGAAGGCTGCGCCGCTCGCCACCGAGAGGCCGATCTCGCGGCCGGGGGCCATCATCCTGGCGTCCTGGACCGCGTCAGCCGCCAGCGTCAGCAGGTCGACGGGCCTGCGCTCGACCGGGCGCTGCTGATCCAGTCGCGCCAGCAGCAGCATGTCCTCCACCAGCACGCTCATCCTGCTGGATTCCTGTTCGACCCGCAGCATGATCCGGTCCATATCGGCGGTGCCGAGGACACCCGGGCTCTGGGCACCGTTGCCCTGCCCGGGGGCGCCGCTGCCCTGGCCGTGGTCTGTGGTGCCCAGACCGCCGCGCTGACGGTAGTACTCCGCGTACCCGCGGATCGCGGTCAGCGGGGTGCGCAGTTCGTGACTGGCGTCCGCGACGAACCGCCGCAGCCGTTCCTGGGAACCGCGCGCCGCCGCTTCCGATGCCGAGCGGGCGTCGAATGCCGTCTCGATCTGGCTGAGCATCAGGTTCAGGGAACGCGCCAGCCGGCCGACCTCGGTATTCGAGTCGACGTTGTTGATCCGGCGCGACAGATCTCCTGCGGCGATCGCGTGCGCCGTGCGCTCGATGTAGGTGAGCGGGCGCAGGCTCGTTCTTACGATCCCGACCCCCACGATGGCGAGCGCGACCAGCACCACGCCGCTCACGATCAGGTCGATGCTGACCAGCTTGCCAAGGGTTTCGTACACGTTCGTCACGTCCACGCCCACGATAACCGTCCCGGTGACCGGGCCGGCCGGGTTAGCGGCCACCCCGTAGGCGATGACCCGCCACCGGTGGCCGCCCGAGGTCGCGGGAACCGTGGTCGGCTGGCCGAGGTGGGTGGTCAGCCAGCCCAGGGCCGGCTGGATGGCCGGGCCGGGCACCCGCTGCGCCCGACTCCCGAGGCTGAACCGGTTGCTGACCGGCACGACGAGTTGCTGGACCTTCCCGCCTGTGGGCAGCCAGTCCAATGCTCCAATCTGCGAGGAGCACGGCGAGGACGAACAGTTCTGGATGGCCTGGGCGACGCGCACGGGGTTGGCCGAGGACCGCAGGACGACATCGGCGCCGCTGAGGAGGTAACGGCCCATGAACGAGACGCCGGCGACGCTGATCGCAGCCAGCGCGATGACCACCAGCATCAGCACCGCGGAGATGAGCTTGAGCCGCAGCGGCACCCGGCCGCGCAGCTGGCCGAACGCCTGCCGCCGGCGGGCGGGAGCGGGCCCGGTGACCGCGTTCACCCGATGCCGTTGCGGTGACTAGGAGGTGGGGAGACGGAGCACATAGCCGACACCACGCAGGGTGTGGATCAACTTCGGGCCGTTGCCATCGACTTTTCGGCGAAGGACCGAGACATAGGACTCCACGATGCCGGTGTCGCCGCGGAAGTCGTAATCCCAGACGTGATCGAGGATCTGCATCTTCGAAAGGACCCGGTTGGCGTTGCCCATGAAGTACCTCAGCAGCTTGAACTCCGTGGGCGAGAGCTGGATGGGCTCCCCGGCGCGCCAGACCTCATGGGAGTCCTCGTCGAGTTCGAGGTCGGCGAAGGTCAGCCGCGGTGAGGGCTCGCCCGGATCTCCGTGTGTGCGGCGCAGCACGGCCCGGATCCGGGCGATCACCTCCTCCAGGCTGAACGGCTTGGTGACGTAGTCGTCACCCCCCAGGGTCAGGCCCCGCACTTTGTCCTCGGTCGCGTCCCGGGCGGTCAGGAAGACCACCGGGATGCGGTCGCCGCCGCTGCGCAGCCGCCGGACCACGTCGAATCCGTCCATGTCCGGGAGCATCACGTCGAGCACGATGAGATCTGGCCGGTGACGGCCCGCCGCCTGGACCGCTTCAGTGCCACCCATTGCTGTCACGACATCGAAGCCGGCGTAGCGCAGGCTGGCGGCCAGCAGTTCGAGAATGTTGGGCTCGTCCTCGACGACGAGCAGGCGAGCAGACTGGCGTGTCCCGTTCTCGCTCGCGCCCATGGCCATGCGCCGATCCTGGTACGCCAACCTGAGGAACTCCTGAATGTGGGCTGGAGGCGACCTGTTGATCGAAGGCTACCCGCCGTTGGCGTCCGTCCAGGCGGCGATAGCGGCCGCGCGCGAATCAGCCCCGAGCTTGGCGTAGATGCGGTTCACATGGTTCTTGACGGTCTTCTCGGCGAGGACGAGGCGGGTCGCGATCTGCCCGTTGGAATTCCCTTCCGCGATGAGAGACATGATCTCGGCCTCACGCAGGGACAGGCCCAGTGGGCGCGTGGGACGGGATTCGGTGGCGGTCCTCATGTGACCTCCGGCCTCGAGGAAGGCGGCGTAAGTTGGCTGGAATGCTACCGAACGTGACCCCGTCCGGCGCAAGCGTTATGAGGCGGCTCGTGTCGTGTGCGCCCGGACCGGACTCACCCTACGCGCTCAGCGATGTCGAGAACCACCTTGAGCTGAGCCGGATCCGCGCACGCGGCCAGCGCATCCGGCAGTTGGCCCAGCGGGAAGCGCCCGGTGACCAGGGGCGCCAGATCCACTCGCTGCTCGGCGCTGAGCCTGATGGCGCTGTCGTAGTCACGCGGCCGGGCGGCCCGCGGGTTACGGATCGTTAGTTCCTTGTAGTACCACTCGTACGGCGTCGTCTCGGCGGTGCCCATGGTGAGCCCGAACATGACCACTGTGGCGCCTGTCCCAGCCAGTCGCAGTGCCTGCGTGAATGTCGCGGGCGCCCCGGCGCACTCGATGGCGATGTCCGCGCCCCGCCCTCCGGTCGCGGCGGCGACCGCGTCGGCCGCCTCCGTGGGGGAGGCCACCACGCTCGCGCCGAACCGCCGGGCGAGGTCCTGCTTCCAGGGGGAACCGGTCACCGCGATGATCGTGTGCACCCCCCGTTCGCGCAGCAACTGGACGTGCAGCAGGCCGGCCACGCCGAGGCCGATCACGAGCGCGCTGTCGCCCGGGCGCACACCGAATGATGACTGCGCGTGAACGCAGGTGGACAGCACCTGCAGCAGCGCTCCCGCATCGGGCGTGACCGACTCGGGGATCGAGTGCAGCAGAGCCTCATCGACGGCGATGTACTCCGCGAAACAGCCGTCACCGTCCCGCCCAAGCAGGCGGCCCTGCCTGCACAGATGAGACAGGTCAGCGCGGCACAGGTGGCAGACGCCGCAGAAGGTGGACGGGTTGATCATGACGGCCGTGCCCGCCGGGGGCGTCCCGGTGCGGCCCGGGATCTCGACCCAGCCCGTCATTTCGTGACCGAGCACCCGCGGGAGAGTGACCGGGATGTGACCTGCTGCGATCTTGAGGTCGGTGCCGCAGATGCCGGCCTGGCCGACCCGGATCAGTGCCTGCCCGTCGGCAGGCCGCGCCGCCGGGACATCCCGGACCACCACAGAACCGGTCACGTCGATCAGAGCTGCCCACATGGGTGCAATTGTTTCACTTCAGACGCTAGCGTGGTCCAATACGGACGGGCTCATCGGAGGCGAGCGGGAGGCGAGTGTGGCGGAACCTGCCCAGGTTGTGGGGTTCGCGGGGCTCGGTGTGATGGGGTCCGCCATGAGTTCGCACCTGCTCGCGGCCGGCTGGACCGTGGTGGGCTACGACATCGATCCGGTCCGCCTCGCGGCGCACCGCGCGCTTGGTGGCACCTGCGCCGCGACCCCGGCGGAACTCGCGGCGCTCGCGCCGGTGATCGTGACGTCGCTGCCGAGCGGCCAGGCGTTGCTGGATGTCACGCTCGGGCCCGACGGGCTCGCCGCCGGCGCGGCTCCCGGCCTGATCGTGATCGAGACCAGCACGCTTCCGCTCGATGCCAAAGACGAGGCCCGACTGGCATTGGCGCAGCGGGATGCCCAGTTGCTGGACTGCACGGTGAGCGGCACCGGCGCCCAGGCCAGGAGCAGGGACCTGGTCGCGTACCTGAGCGGTGAGGCGGCCGCCAAGGAGCGCGCCGCGCAGGTGCTGCGCGTCATCACCCGACGGCACTATGACGTCGGCGCCTTCGGCAACGGCTCCAAGATCAAGATGATCGCGAACATGCTGGTGACGGTGCACAATGTCGCGGCGGCCGAGGCACTGGTGCTGGCCGAGGGCGCCGGGCTCGATCTGGAAACCGTGCTTGCCGCGGTGGCTGACGGTGCCGGGAGCTCCCGGATGTTCGAGGTGCGTGGGCCCGCGATGGCGGCCGGGTCCTACGCCGGACCCGGAATCCGCGCCAGCCTGTTCGCCAAGGACATCGACCTGATCACGGCGTGGGCACGTGACTGCCGCGTCCCCGTGCCGCTGTTCGCGCTGGCGACGGTCTACTACCAGGCGGCGCTGGCCCAGGGCCGGGGCGAGGAGGATACGGCGTGCGTTCACGCGATCCTGCGCCAACTCGCCGGCCTGGCGCACTGATGCGCCGAACCCGCCCATTCGCTTACCCGGTAGTCCACGTCGCTAGCCCCACGGAAGGAAGGTCATGAGAGAAGCGTTCGGCGGCCTGTCAACGGACTGGAAAGAGGGGATCAACTGGTCGGCGGTGCGCGAATGGCGGCTCCGCCGGGCGCGCGAGGCCATGGCCCGGCACGGGCTCGGCGCGCTGCTGCTCATGTACGACGAGAACATGCGCTATGTCTCCTCCACCTACACTCCGGGCTGGAACCGGCTCAAGCCGGGACTGCGGTACGTGGTGCTCTGCGAGGGCAAGCAGCCGATCGTCTACGAGCAGGGCGACATCGGCATGCATCTCAAGGTGCACAGCCCCTGGATCCCGCCGCAGAACGTGCGGCACTCCTACGCCTGGATCAAGGGGGCGGCGGGTCCAGCCTCAGAAAACCAGGTGACGAAATTCGTCACCGCGCTCGTCGGTGACCTCGAGGAGGCCGGCGTGCTGGACAAGCCGCTCGGGGTCGACTTCATCGACATCAACATGATGCGGGCCTTCCAGCGGGCCGGGGTCAACTGGACCGACGGGATGACCCCGATGATGGAGGCACGGTCCATCAAGAGTCCCGACGAGCAGAAGGCGGCGAGGATCGTCGGGGCGATCTGTGACTCGCTGCACTACGAGTTCACTCAGTTCCTGCGGCCCGGCATGACCGAGAACGAGGTGGCCGCCTTCGGCTTCGAGTACCTCTACAACATCCCCGGCATGGAGGACGTCGAGGACATCATCGTGTCCTCCGGCCCGAACGCCTGGCCGAACTGGCGCAACTTCTCGGACCGGATCATCCGCCCCGGCGAACTGGTCATCATCGACCTCGCGGCGCTCACCTGGAACGGATTCAAGTCCTGCGTGTACCGCACCTACTGCGTGGGTGGGCGGCCGACGGATGAGATGAAGAGCTATTACGACATCGCGCACAAGTGGCTGTGGGACGCCATCGAGGTGGTGCGCCCGGGGGTGACCACCCGGGACATCGCGAGCAAGTGGCCGTCGGCCAAGGAAGCCTGGGGGTACGAAGAGGAGGACCAGGCGGCCGCGAACCTGTGGGGCCACGGTCTGGGGCTGGCTCAGTACGACCGGCCGGTGATCTCCCGGATCTGGTCGCTCGACTACCCCGAGGAGATCCAGCCGGGCATGGTCTTCGCGCTGGAGACCCAGCACGGCAAGGTCCACGAGTTCGGTGTCCGTCTGGAGGAGATGCTGCTGGTGACCGATGATGGCCACGAGTTGCTGTCCTCCTACGCATCCGACGAGATCATCGTCGTCGGGTGACCGGCGCCCCCGTCCTGGAGCCGCTGACCCGGGCGCGGTCCGCAGCCGAGGCTGGCGCCAAGGCGGCCCGGCTGTCGGCGGCCCTGGGCGTGGGGCTCCCCGTCCTGCCCGGCTGGGTCGTGCCGGTGGCGGCGAGCCGTCCGGCCATAGCGGCCGGGGCAGCGGCGATCCGGGCGCAGGGCATGGCCGCCGGGCGCCGGGCGGTGCTGGGTCACCCGTTCGAACCAGCCCTGGCTCACCAACTCCAGGCAGCGGTCGCCGGGCTGGGCGGGAGGGTCATCGCCCGGTCCTCCAGCCCACTCGAAGGCGATGCCCGCTGGTCCGGGGCGTTCTCGTCGGTCGCCGAGGTCGGCGTGGCGGATGTCGCGGCGGCGGTCCGCAGTTGCTGGGCCGCCGCGTTCGCCCTGGACCCGCTGCAGCGTCTCGAACTGTGCGGGCTGCCGCTGGAGGCGGCCGAACTCGCCGTCCTGCTCCAGCCGGAGATCAGCCCCGACGCCGGTGGGCTGGCCCGGGTCGAGGTCCTGGCTGACGGGACGACGGAGGTGGCCATCGAGGCCGTCGCCGGGCACCCCGGCGCCCTGCTGGCCGGGCTGGCCGATGGGCTGCTGGGCCGGTTCCGCGCGGCGGCGGCCGGGCCGGCAGATGATGAGCCGCTGGTGTCGCTGATCGGTGTGGAGCAGGCGCGTGCGGTGGCGCGACTCGCGCTCTGCGTGCACAGGGAACTGGGCGACACGGTGATCGAGTGGGCCGCCGTGCGCGGGGAGGTCTGGCTGCTGCAGTCCGGTCAGCAGCCTCGCGAGGCGCCGGCCGGGCCAGCCGACGCCTCGCCGCACGCCTTTGCCACTCCAGCCGGCACCGCTCACCTGCCTGAGACGCTGCTCGCGCCCGAGTCCGTACTGGCGCTGGCCGAGACGGTGCACGCCCATGGCCGCCGCCTCACGGCCACGGCCGCCTCCCCCGGGGCTGCCGCCGGCCGCCTGGTCGCCTGCCGTCAGCATGAGGCGGCATCGGACTGCCGCGACGCGGTGCTGCTGATCGACCGTCCGCTTCCCAGCTATGCACCGCTGCTCTTCGGAGCCCGCGGCGTCATCGCCCGCTCCGGCGCCGCGAGCTCACACCTCGCTCAGGTCGCGAGGAGCCTCGGCGTGCCGATGGTGGTCGGATGCCGGGTGGAGACGGTGACCGGCGCCTCCCTGCCTGCCGCCGGATGGCTTGTCGCCAAGGACGGCGGGACCGGCGAGGTCGCACTGCTGTCGTTGGCCTAGCGCGCAGTGGCCGAACGCCTGTGCGCGGCCCGGCGGCGGCCGGTCACCCAGCTAGCTGTGAGCCGGTCAGCAGGCTCTTGGGCACCGGCTGATCGGTGCGCAGGTCGTTGAAGAGCTGCAGCGCCTGGGAGCGGTTCCACTGCACCGAGTCGCCTGCCGCCGTGAGGTAGTTGGCGTTGGCGATGGGCACCGTCGTCGTCTCCGGATGCCGCAGGGCGAAAGCGACCTCCACCAGCTGGTACAGCTGCGCCCCCTGGTCGACCTGAATCGAATCGGCGGCCCCCACGGCAGCCGGCATTGAGCTGAACGGGTTCAGGATCGTGCCGGGACTGGTCACCTTGTCCAGCAGCGCCTTCAGGAAGATGCGCTGGTTCTGGATGCGCTGAAGGTCCTGGGTGGCGAAGTTGTGGCGGGTACGGACAAACGAGAGCGCCTTATACCCGTTCAGGACCTGGCAGCCCTTCCTGAGGTGGAGACCTGACGCCCGGTCATACAACCGGTGCTGGAAGCACATCTGCACGCCGCCCACGTCGTTCACGACGTTTACCAGCCCGCCGAAGCCGATCCCCATGTAGTGGTCGATGCGCAGGCCGGTGACGTTCTGGACGGTGCGGGCCAGCAACTGCGGGCCACCGAAGGAAAACGCGGCATTGATCTTGTTCATGCCATAGCCGGGGATGGGGACGTAGGAGTCCCGAGGCAGGCTGACCAGGACCGCAGGGCCGCCGCCGGACGGGATGTGGAGGATCATGATCGTGTCGGACCGGTGGCCCGGGATGTTCTTGCCGACCGACAGGTGGCGGATCTGCTGCGGGGTCAGTCCCGCTCGGCTGTCTGACCCGGTGATCAGCCAGTTCGTTCCAGCCGACGTGGTTGGGCGGCCGTTGTAGTCCGGCAGGGCGTTGATCCGGGTGAGCTTGGAGTTGAGGTAGAAGTAGAAGCCGCCGGTGAAGACGAGCAGGATCACCACGAGGGCGATCAGCGCGACCATGATGCGCCTGGCTACGAAGCGCCCGCGGCTGACCGGGGGACGGCCCCCCCGTCCGCCCCCCCGGTGGCCCGGCCCCCCCGGTGAGCCGGCATCTGCCCGTGTGCCCGCACCGCTGGGGCCAGAACGCGCCGGTGGCTGGGCCGGCCAGGCCGCCGCCGCGGGCCGACGGCCCTCGACTGGGCCCATGGCGGCGGTTGGGGCCCCGCCGCCGCTCATCGGCGCGCCCGCTATGGGGCCTGCCGCGCCGCTGGGAACCGCGCCGCCGGGTGCCCCGCCGCTGGGCGCCCCCAGGTGAGCACCGCCCGAGCGGGCCGCCGCCCCGGCCGGGCCGGAACCTGGCGCCGGGAGGCGGACCGTGGAATCCTGCGGTCCCGGTTCACCCGCGGGTTTCTGGTTACGGAACCATTCATCCGGCCACTCGTTCACGCAGTGCCCTCCCACCAGATCGTGACCACCTGACGGCCAGATGAGCCCAGGTCACCGGGTCTCATCGGGTCAACGCCCAGGTCAACCAAGGCGTTCCGGACGTCCCCCGACCGCTCCGGCGGCAGGCACAGCCTGCGCCTGGTGACTTCAACCAGTTCGTCCATGCTCTGGTAGTCGGCCTCCGCCGGACGGCTCCACTGTGTGTGCTCTGTCTGTATGCCCATGGCGCCCAGGATCTCCAGCACGTCTGCGGCCTTCGGCCGGCTTGGGCGCACCAGGCCGTGAAACCGCAGCCACAGGTCGTTGAGCGAGGTGAGGGGATGGCTGGTAGCGGCCTCCACGACCACCATCCGGCGGGCATGGGTGGTGAGCGCGGCCAGGAACGGGCCGAGGTCCGCCGCGTTGTACAGGACGTGGTGACTGGTCACCACGTCGGCGGGTGGCACGTCCCCCGCCAGGTCCGGCCAGCGGCCCAGGACCGTCTGGGCGCCCAGGCCGACCGTGTGCGCCCGGTCGGCCAGCAGCCTCAGCATGTCGGGGTCGGTATCGACCGCGGTCAGTGACGTGGTGCGCGGAGCCAGCGGCAGACAGGCCGCGCCCGCGCCCGCACCCACGTCCAGGACGGTCCCGGATGGGGCGAGCGCCGCCCAGGCCCGTTCATACGACGCCCCAGCCGGGGCCAGGGTCAGCCGGTCCGCCCGCCGGGCGAAGACCTGCCGGGGCAGCACCCACGGCGAGTCACTCACGGCTGACGTGATGTGCTCAGGGATCGCCCAGGCGGCGAGGTCGCCGCGCCAGCGGTCCAGGAGATCGTTCAGTGAAGACATCGGGTAAGGAGGTTACCCGCGATGCCGGCCCGCTCGCCCATGCCGCTGAGATCCCGGAGGTTCGTGATCCTGGAGGAATTCGGTAAATGGCATTGAGAATCCTTCAGGATCAGCTGTCGCCGTGACTGCCTTCCAGGTCGAGTTCGCCGAGTTTGCCCATGATGCCCGATCGAGTGACGGGGCTGGGGGCCGGCCTCACTAGGGCTGGGGCGACTTGTGGTAGCCGCGGGGGATGGTCAGCTTCAGCAGCGCCCGGTTGGCCGGGGTGGCCGGGAGCCAGCGGAAGTCTTCGTAGCGGAAGGCGGTCCCGGTGAGATACTGCGGGCCCATGTCCGCCATCTGGACGGGGAGGTAGGTGGCTGCGTTCACGAACAGCGTGTAGTGGAAGTGGAATAGGTGGCCGCGGCTGCCCGGCTCGGGTATCCACTTGCCGTGCGAGTCGATGGTGACATTCTCCGCCGCCTTGTAGGTGCCCTGGTAGCGGAGCCGGATCGTGTCCACCCCGCCGATCTGTGCATGCCCGGCCACGGTGTAGGAACCGCACGCGAGGGTCGCCCGGACGTAGGAAGCGAAGTCTGCCGGAATCTGGGAGCCGGGCGAGCTAAGGAAGCTCGGCGAGGAGGAGCGTCCGCACCCGCTGCGCGGGCGGGACAGACGGGCCGCCCCGATGACCATCCGCCCCCACGCCTTGTCCGGCGGTACCACCGTGGTCACGATGGTCTGGCCCGCCCTGGTCTGGGACAGCTCGGTGAACATCACACGGGTCCCGATGGACTGCTGGGTCTTGACCCGGTTCTTGTAGGCCCAATACTCGAAAAGGGAGCCCTGCCGCCCATAGCCCGCAAGCGGCATGGTGGCGACCATCACCCGCCCCTGGGTGGCGTCGGCAGCCCGGGTGAGGACATAAGCGGCGGTCCGGGCCTGGGCCGGCGGGCCCACGGCCAGTTCCGGCCGGGCTACCAGCACGCCCACCGCGACGGCCGCGGCGGCTCCGCCTGCCGCTGCCAGACCCCGCACTCGCCGCTGCCGCCGGGCCCGCCGGCGGGCCCGCTCCACTAGGCCCGCCGGCGGGCCCGCCTGTCCTTCCAGTCGGTCCAGTCCTTCGTGCAGCAGGCTGGTCAGATCGGTGTTCATGAGCATCCTTCCACTCGTTCCGCCGCCACCACGTCCCAGGACGCGGTGGTCTCCCGCAACCGCCGCAGGCCCCGGGATGCGGCGGACTTGACTGTGCCTTCCGAGCAGCCGAGCACCTCGGCTGTTTCGGCTTCGGTCAGTTCCTCCCAATAGCGCAGTACCAGCACCGCCCGCTGGCGTGGCGGTAGCCCTGCCAGTGCCTGCACCAGCGCATCCCGCAAGTCCACAGCAGCCAGCGGATCCGGGGCGTCCTCGGCATCGTGCTGGGCCCGCAGTAGCGGCAGCCTGCTGCGCCACCGGCCGCGGCGGCGCCACCCGTCGGCAGCCAGGTTGTACACGATGCGCCGCAGATAGCCCTCCAGATCCGCCGGCACCGCCCTCCGGCGGAGCAGTCGCTCCATTGCGGCCTGCAGCAAGTCCTCGCCGTCCGGGCGGCTGCCAGCCAGAGCCATCGCCGCGGCCATCAGATGACCGCCGCGGCTGGCGATGAGCCGTTCCAGTGCCTCACTACACGGACCGGCCAGCCGGGTCCTATCCTCCACACCACCGCCTCCTTCCACGCTCACCAAGGACGACCGGCGGGCACGGAGGGTTGCCTGGCCCATGCGAGCGACGCGAACACCGGCCAGAAAGGCGGCGGCCGCTGCCAGCGGCACCGTCCGGCAACTCTAACCGACAAACCATCGGCTACAGCGTATATATTGTCGGATGAATAGAAGCAGATTTGTCGCAGAGGCGCTGGACGGCGCACAGGGGGATACATGCCAGACCTCTACGTCCATAGGAACTCCGAGCAGCGGCTTCGCGACCTGGTCGCGGGGCTCCGGGTCGTGATCGTCAACGGTCCGCGTCAGTCAGGGAAGACGACACTGCTGCAGATGTACCAGGAGCAGTCTGCCGCCGCCTACGTGACGCTCGACGACCCCTTTCAGTTGGCGCAAGCGCGGGATGACCCGGCGACGTTCGCCGCCCAGGGGGCGCGACCGCTGATCATCGATGAGGTGCAGCGGGGCGGCGACGACCTGATCCGCGCCATCAAGATCATCGTGGACCGCTCGCAGGACCGTGGCCAGTTCATCTTGTCCGGCTCGGCACGATTCCTCACCGTTCCGACGCTGTCGGAGTCGCTCGCGGGACGGGCCGGTTTCCTGGACTTGTGGCCGCTCAGCCTGAGCGAGCGCACCGCAGGGCCAGCCGACTTCGCGGACCGGCTCTTCAGCGAGCCGTCCAGTCTGCTGGCCACCCGTCAGTCTCCATGGACGCGAGAGGCCTACCTGGACCTGATCACTGAGGGCGGCTATCCGGAGGTCTTGATGATCGGGGGCCCGGCCGTGCGGCGGTCCTGGTATGAGGGCTACCTGAGCACGGTCATCGTCAGGGACATCGGCGATTTCGCGTCCTTGCGCGACGCCGAGGTTATCCCCAAGGTCTTGAGCCTTGTTGCGGCGCGGGCCGGCAGCCCGATGGTGCACGCCGATGTCGCCCGCGATCTCGCGGTCAGGCCGGATACGGTCCGCAACTACTTGGCCTACCTGGACGTCGTGTTCCTGACAGCCACCGTTCCCGCATGGTCAGGCAACCTGACGTCGAAGATCGCTAAGACGCCCAAGGTGTTCGTCACCGACTCCGGGCTCGCCGCGAACCTGCTCAGGGTCACCGCCGGTACCCTGCGTTCGCCCGGACATCCCGCTCTGGGCGGCCTGGCGGAGACCTTTGTGCTGTCGGAACTCATGAAACTCCAGACTGCCAGCGATTCTGGCTTCACCGTTTATCACCTGCGCGACCGGGAGGGCGCCGAGGTCGACTTCCTGCTCGAAGGCCCCGGCGGCAAGCTCGCGGGGATAGAAGTGAAGGCATCAGCCTCACCCACGGCCAGTGATGCCAGGCACCTGCGCTGGCTCAAGGGCAAACTGGGCGACCGGATGACCGTGGGCGTCGTCTTGCACCTTGGCAGCGCCGCCGGGTCGTTCGGCGACAACATCTACGCCCTGCCCGTCTCAGCACTCTGGGAGCACCGCTCCTTGCCACGAAGCTGAGGCGAAGAGCCGGAGCCTCAGCTCCCGGGTCGAGCCTCTGACCTGCTACTTCACATGGGGTGAGCGATGGGATTCGAACCCACGACACCCAGGACCACAACCTGGTGCTCTAACCAACTGAGCTACGCCCACCATCTGGCCGGGTGCGCTGCGCGCCGCCGGCACATGAAGCATAGCGGTGCCCGGTCACTGCGCCGAACGGGTTCCGCCCACGCCCGGTTCACCCTGCGGGCCGCCCCGTTCGCACCCGGTCAGGACGGCTGGCCGCCGATCCGCGCGGCGATCTCGCGCGCCGTCTCCGAGTCCGGCCCGGGCGCGCCGACGAAGATCGCCTCCCGGTAGTAGCGAAGCTCCCGGATGCTCTCGCTGACGTCGGCGAGAGCGCGATGGCCTCCGCGCTTGGGAGGGCTCGCGAAGTACGCCCGGGGGTACCAGCGCCGGGCGAGTTCCTTGATGCTGGACACGTCCACCATCCGGTAGTGCAGGAACGCGTCGAGATCGGGCATGTCGCGCGCCAGGAACCCCCGGTCAGTGGCGATCGTGTTCCCGCACAACGGAGCCTTGCGGGCTTCGGGTACGTGCTCCCGCACATGCCTTAGCACCGCCTCCTGTGCTTCGGCGATGGTGACCCCAGCGGCGAGTTCGTCGAGCAGGCCCGAGGTCGAGTGCATCTCCCTGACCACCTCGGCCATCTGGTCGACTGACTCCGCCGGCGGCTTGATGATCAGATCGACCCCCGGGCCCAGCACATTCAGCTCGGCATCGGTCACCAGGCAGGCGATCTCGATAAGAGCGTCACGCGTCAGGTCCAGCCCTGTCATCTCGCAGTCGATCCACACCAGCCGGTCGGTCATGCCACCAGCCTAGGGGTTGCGGCGAGCGGGCTCACCCCTGCCGCAATGCCTGCGGGAGCGGCAAATGCCGCGCGGCCGTCAGCCAAGCCAGCACAGCGCGCCGCACGCTCACCCGCCCGGCAGCCCGTAACGCCTGGTGAGAGCCGCGATGTGGGCGGGGACGTCGCGACCGGGCGGGGCGGAAGGGTCCGGCTGTGGGGCACCGAAAGCTAGCCCGATCGGCACCACCCCCGCCCAGACGGGCAGATCCATGTCTTCCGGCTCGTCGGCGGGCGGGCCCGTCCGGATCTTGACGGAAGCTTCGGCGTGCGGGACGGCCAGCTCGATGGTGGCTGCGAGTTCCTTGCGGGTCGGGCTGCGCACCGCTGCCCACCGGCCGGGAATCAGGTGCTCGGTGACGGCCTCCAGTGCCTGGAGGCGTTCAGACCGATCGTCGATCTTGTGTGCCACCCCGAAGACCACCGCGCTGCGGTAGTTGATCGAGTGGTTGAACGCTGCCCGCGCGCACACCAGGCCGTCGATGTGGGTGACGGTCACACACACCTGCTTGCCGTCGGCCGCGAGCAGGCTCCGGTTGGCGGAGGAGCCATGCAGATAGAGAGTGTCATCACGGCGCCCGTAGGCGGTCGGCAGGACTACCGGCCCGCCTGCCATGACCAACCCGAGGTGGCAGACGACGCCGGCATCCAGGACCTCATACAGGTCGTCCCGGTCGGTCTTGCCCCGCTCGGCATGCCGCCGCAGCCGGGTCCGGTCGGTGACAGACAGTGGGCCCCCCGGCGGGGTCGTGTCGGGTCCGGTTTGGCCGGGCGAGGCCGCGGGTGTGGAGTTCATGGTGCACAGGCTACGAAACGGTTGGCGCGCGTTCGGCGCCCTGTCCGGTCAATGCGGGTGGAACACTGGGTCAACCCGGCATACCTGCTGCTGGTGAGGAGTGTCATGAATGAAGGTGCTGTTCCCGGGCTGCCGGATGTGTCGCGGGTCGTGCGGTGGCTGCGCGAGCGCGGGATGGACGTGCCGGGCCGGGTGGACCACGTGGAGATCATCGCCGGCGGGCGCTCGAACCTGACCTACCGGCTGGACTTCGGCCGGCCGCGCCGGGAGGAAGCGGGCACGCTCGTTGCCCCGCCGGCTGGCATCGATCGGAACGGGGGAACGGGCAGGCTCGCGCAGCTGGTGCTGCGCCGTCCTCCGCTCGGACACGTATTGCCGACAGCCCACGACATGGCTCGCGAATACCGGGTGCTGGAGGCGTTGCACGGTACGCAGGTTCCCGTGCCCCGCCCGGTCGCCCTGTGTACGGATTCCGAGCTCATCGGCGCGCCGTTCTATGTGATGGAACATGTGGAAGGGATGGTGCTGCGCCGTCGCGAGGACGCCGCCGGGCTGGCTGAGCAGGACGCGCGGGCGTTGTCGCACACCTTCGCGGGCATGCTGGCGACGATCCATGATGTGGACGTAGCCGCGGTCGGGCTGGCGGACTTCGGCAGGCCACGGGGTTACCTGGCACGCCAGCTCGCGCGCTGGCAGCGGCAATGGGACCTCTCGGTCACCAGGCCGATGCCCGGCTACGCCGAACTGGTCCCCCGCCTCACGGCCGGCCTGCCGTCCGAGACCGACGACGGGAATGCGGCTGGCGTGCTCGTGCATGGAGACTTCCGGCTGGACAACATGCTGGTCGTCACCGATCCCCGGCCACGGGTGGCCGCCGTCCTGGACTGGGAGATGTCCACACTCGGTGATCCGCTGGCCGACCTGGGATTGTCGCTGGTCTACTGGGCCGAGCCCGGTGAGCAGGACCTGCTCGCGTTCAGCGCGGGAGCCTCCGTCACGACCGCGCCGGGCTTCCTGCGCCGGGCGGAGGTGGCCGACGCCTACGCTCGGGCGACCGGCCGTGATCTGTCCCGGCTCGGGTGCTACATGGCCTTCGGCTGCTTCAAGCTGGCGGTGGTGCTGGAGGGAATCCACGCGCGGTACCTGCAGCGCAAGACAGTGGGAGAAGGATTCGAACGGGAGGGGCAGGCCGTGCCGGCTCTCATCGGCCGGGCACACCAGTTGCTCGATGGCGAAGCGTAGCTGGGGATCCCGCGCCGGGCTTCACTGGGCGGGCCGAGCTGGAGTGAGGATCCCCCGGGTTGGAGTGAGGCCCGGCGCCCCGCTCTCGCCGGGCCTCATAGGCAGGACGCGCATGCGCCGCGCGAGGTTCACACGAGAGGCGACTATTGCCGGACTTTTTTGGCAGCCACCCCTCCCGGCCCGGTCGGCTCCACGTTTGGTATGCGTGCCATCACTGAGCGCAGTGTGGCTGACACAGGCGGCGTGACATGGCCAGATAGAAGATCTTGCTGATCTGGGCGGGGTTGGTGATCTCGGCCGCCTGGCCGCCAGTGGCGGCGGCGATCTGCTGCAGGGCCTGGAAGTTGCCGGACCGCCCG
>DAHUZQ010000067.1 GCA_027306495.1 Actinomycetota bacterium
CTCGACCTTCGCCACATCCTCCGGCGTGCCGGTCGCGATCACCGCGCCGCCCCTGGAGCCGCCGTCTGGCCCCAGGTCGATCACCCAGTCAGCGGTCTTGATCACGTCGAGGTTGTGCTCGATGACGATGACGGTGTTGCCACCTTCGACCAGGCGGTCGAGCACCCCGAGCAGTTTGCGGATGTCCTCGAAGTGCAGCCCGGTCGTCGGTTCGTCCAGCACGTAGATGGAGCGCCCGGTGGAGCGGCGCTGCAGTTCCGAGGCGAGCTTGACCCGCTGCGCCTCGCCGCCCGACAGGGTGGGGGCCGGCTGGCCGAGCCGGACGTAGCCGAGCCCGACATCGGTGAGCGTCTTCAGATGGCGGTGGATCGCGGGGACCGCCTCGAAGAAGCCGGCCGCTTCCTCGATGGGCATGTCCAGCACCTCGGCGATGCTCTTGCCTTTGTAGTGGACCGCCAGCGTGTCGGTGTTGTACCGGGCGCCGTGGCAGACCTCGCAGGGTACGTAGACGTCCGGCAGGAACTGCATCTCGATCTTGATAGTGCCGTCGCCGCTGCACGCCTCGCAGCGGCCACCCTTGACGTTGAAGGAGAACCGCCCGGGCTGGTAGCCCCGGATCTTCGCTTCGGTGGTCTGCGAGAAAAGCCGCCGGACGTGGTCGAAGACGCCGGTGTAGGTGGCCGGGTTGGATCGTGGCGTCCGGCCGATCGGCCCCTGGTCCACGCGCACGACCTTGTCCAGGTGCCCGATGCCGGTGATCTTGGTGTGCCTGCCGGGCACCGTACGCGCGCCGTGCAGTTCTTTGGCCAGGGCGCTGTAGAGGATGTCGTTCACAAGGGTGGACTTGCCCGACCCCGACACCCCGGTGACCGCGATGAAGCAGCCGAGCGGGAAGGCGACATCGATGCCCTGCAGGTTGTGCTCGGCCGCGCCCTTGACCACGACCTCCTTGCCGCGACTGCGCGGCCGGCGGCGGGCGGGCAACGGGATCGACTCCCGGCCGCTCAGATAGGCACCCGTCAGCGATTCCTGACTCGCGATCAATTGCTCCACGGTGCCGGAGACCACGACCTTGCCGCCGTGCTCCCCCGCCCTCGGCCCGATGTCCACCACCCAGTCCGCCGCCCGGATGGTGTCCTCGTCGTGCTCCACCACGATCAGGGTGTTGCCGAGGTCCCGCAGCCGGATGAGGGTCTCAAGCAGTCGGTGGTTGTCGCGCTGGTGCAGCCCGATGGACGGTTCGTCCAGTACGTAGAGCACGCCCACCAGACCCGAGCCGATCTGGGTGGCGAGCCTGATCCGCTGGGCCTCGCCGCCCGCGAGCGTGGCGGCCGCCCGGTCGAGTGTCAGGTAGTCGAGCCCCACGTCGAGCAGGAACCCGAGCCGGGAGTTGACCTCTTTGAGTATCCGCCCGGCGATCTGGCGGTCGCGGTCGGACAGTTCGAGCGAGAGCAGCAGCTTGGCGAGTTCACCGATCGGCAGCGCGCAGATCTCGGCGATGGAACGGCCGTCCACCGTGACGCCGAGGGAGATCGGCTTGAGCCGGGTGCCGCGACAGGACGGGCAGGGCACCTCGCGCATGAACCCTGCGAACCGCTCCCGGCTCGCGTCGCTCTCCGCCTCTGCGTGCCGCCGTTCGATGTAGGGGATCGCGCCCTCGAAGGCCGTGTAGTACGAACGCTCCCGGCCGTAGCGGTTGCGGTACCGGACGTGCACCTGATCGCTGTAGCCGTGCAGGAGCGCCTTGCGGGCGGCGGCGGGCAGCCGTTGCCAGGGTGTGTTGACGGTGAACCCCATCGCGTCGCCGAGGGCCTCGATGAGCCGGATGAAGTAGTCGCTGATGTGCCCGCCGCTCCAGGGCCCGATCGCGCCATCCGCGAGCGTCTTGGAGACGTCCGGAACGACCAGGTCCGGGTCGACCTCCATCCTGGTCCCCAGCCCGGTGCAATCCGGGCAGGCTCCCCAGGGAGAGTTGAAGGAGAAGGACCGCGGCTCGAGTTCTTCGAATGACAGGTCGTCGTACAGGCAGGCCAGATGCTCTGAGTACATCCGCTCCCGGTGCGGGTCGGGCTCGGGAAGGTCCACGAAATCCAGCACGACGATCCCGCCGGACAGACCGAGCGCCGTCTCCACCGAGTCGGTCAGCCGCCGCCGTGCGGATTCCTGCACCGCGAGGCGGTCGACCACCACCTCGATCGTGTGCTTCTCATACTTCTTGAGCGTGGGCAGCCCGGCCTCGTCGGTGCCAGCGCTGTCCAGGCGGATCACGACGCCGTCGACCCGTGCTCGTGAGTACCCCTTGATCTGCAGTTCGCGGAGCAGTTCGCCGTACTCACCCTTACGTCCGCGCACCACCGGCGCCAGCACCTGGAAACGGGTGCCCTCCGCCAGCTCGAGCACCCGGTCCACGATCTGCTGTGGCGTCTGTCTGGTGATTGGCCGCCCGCAGATCGGGCAGTGCGGCTTGCCCACCCGCGCGTACAGCAGGCGGAGATAGTCGTAGACCTCGGTGATGGTGCCGACAGTCGAACGCGGGTTGCGGCTGGCCGCCTTCTGGTCGATCGAGACGGCCGGCGAGAGGCCGTCGATGAAGTCGACGTCGGGTTTGTCCATCTGGCCCAGGAACTGCCGGGCGTAGGCGGACAGGGATTCGACGTAACGGCGCTGGCCCTCGGCGAAGATGGTGTCGAAAGCCAGGCTGGACTTACCCGACCCCGACAGCCCCGTGAACACGATCAGGGCATCGCGGGGCAGGTCGATGGACACGTCCTTCAGGTTGTGCTCACGTGCGCCGCGAACGACGAGGCGATCAGACACTGTGATCGTTTACTCCGGGTGCGAGGGCAGGCCTCCGGCGGGAAAACAGGCGACACGCCATGGTATCCGGGGGCACCGACAATCAGTCGGGCCCTTGCGGGGCCGCCCCGGCCGGCGTCGACGTGCCCGACGGGCTCGGACCTGGCCGCCCCGGCCGGCGTCGACGTGCCCGACGGGCTCACGCATGGAAGGATCTGGGATGAGAGCCGACAATCCGGGGGCGTTGTGAACAAGACGATCGAAGCGGAGCTGTCCGCGATTGAGATGGCGACCCGGCGACTCCTCGTCACCTGCGCCATGCTGACCGACCACCAGACCCGCGAGCCGTCCCTGCTGCCCGGCTGGACCAGGGGCCATGTGCTCACCCATATCGCCCGCAACGCGGACGGGCTGGTGAACCTGCTCACCTGGGCCAGTACCGGAACACCCACCCCGATGTACCCCAGCCAGGAAACCCGGGACGCCGACATCGAGGCGGGTTCGGCCCGGCCCGCCGCCGACCTGCTGGTCGATGTCCGCGACTCTGCGGCACGCTTCGCGGCCGCCGCCGGCCGGGTGCCCGAACAGGCATGGTCCGCGGAGGTCGGCAGGACGCCGTCCGGCCCCTATTTCCCCGCCCGCAGGGCACTCAGCATGCGTCTGTCGGAAGTGACGATCCACCACGCCGACCTGGGCGCCGGTTACGGCCCGGGTGACTGGCCGGCCGACTTCGTCGCGGAAGCTCTGCCACGGGTAGGAGCTGAATTCACCGACCGCCAGGACGTCCCCGGCTGCATGCTCAAGGCAACGGACGGAGCGTTCTCGTCACGCATCGGTCCAGCGGGCAGCGACACCGACGTCATCGTCACCGGTCCCGGGCATGCGCTGCTGGCCTGGCTGCTCGGGCGTGGCAGCCAGGACCTGGCGGTCGCCGGCGCACCCGCCGTGCCGGGACTGCCACGCTGGAGGTAGCCCGCACCGCCCATCGGGCGCGGCGTGGAAGGCAACGCGGTGTAGAAAGACAATCTGCGATTCACCAATAAGCAGGAGGAGAAGTGCCCTACACCGGAGCGGTGACCGTGGGAGGCCCGGCGGACACCCGTGAGATGACCGGCCTGACCGTGACAAAGCTGGCTGTCGGACCGATGGACAATAACGCCTACCTGCTGCGGTGTTCCCAGACCGGCGACGGTGTGCTGATCGACGCGGCGAACGAGGCCGACCGGCTCATCGCCCTGATCGCGGGCACCCCCGTGCGGGCGATCGTGACCACCCACCGGCACTGGGACCACTGGCAGGCACTGGCCGAGGTGCAGGCGGCCACTGGCGCCGCCGTCATCGCACATATCGACGACGCCGATGAGCTTCCTGTCCCGGTCACCACGCGGGTCCACGGCGGCGACACCATCGCGGTGGGGGCCACCAGCATCACCGCCATCCACCTGCGTGGGCACACCCCGGGCAGTATGGCGCTGTGCTACGACGCGGGCGGCACCCTGGCCGGCAGCCCGCACCTGTTCACCGGCGACTCGCTCTTCCCTGGCGGGCCGGGCAACACCGAGGGCGACCCGGCCCGGTTCAATCAGCTCATGGACGACCTTGAGGAACGGGTTTTCGGCGTGCTGCCTGACGCCACTTGGGTCTACCCGGGCCATGGCAAGGACACCACGCTGGGCGCGGAACGCCCGCTGCTGCCCGACTGGCGCGCCCGCGGCTGGTAACGCAGGGTCAGTCAGTCATCGAGCGAGGCATCGGCCCGGCGTAACGCCGCCCGCGTCCGCTACGGCATGGCCAGCATCGTCCAGATGAGATGCAGGTCTGCGGGTTTCCCAGGTCACTTCGCCTGGCGCCGGGTGGGGACCCATACGATCTTCCAACCCGGACCGCCATGAGTTGGCCAGCTTGGCCATTCCCCCACATTGTCCGTGAAGCTGAACCAGCGCCGGCGGCTAGCCGAGCGGGAAGGCCGCGGCCCTGATCCAGGGCTCGCCACCGCCTTGCTCGGCCATCAGGCTGACCGCCCTGACGACCGCGTGGACGGGCAGCTGCCGCCGGACCACCGCTTCGGCGGATCGCAGCGCATCCAGCGGATGTCCGTGGCCGACCGTCAGATGCGGGACGACGTCCTCGTGGACGCCCTCGAACGGCGGGAATGCCGGAAAGGCCTGGTAAACGCGGTCGGTGAGCGCCCGGAAGGGGCCGGGGTCGCGCGGGGCAAGCCAGAGGACGTCGTCTCCGAACCAGTCCGTGCGGTCGAATTGGCAAGCGAACCGGCTGACAGTGCCGAAAAGGTGCTCAAGCTCAGCCAGCACCGATGGGCCGATCGCCGCGGCTGGCATGAACGGGGACAGCACCGTGACGTGCGCCGGGATCCCGAGCGCCGCATTCGCGTCGAGAGTTCCCCGGTAACACGCCACGGCGGGCTCGGCCTCGGGGACCTCAACGATCAGCGCGCTCCGCGGGACCCAGTTCGTCACACACCGGACCCTAGCCCGCTCGGCCGGCACGGTAACTTCGTTTCCGCCGCTCCCGTCATGGCTGCGATGGCACGTCCCAGACGTAGGCGCCGTCCGGTGGTGGGTGCAGAAGACCGACCCGAAACCGGGAACGTTAGATTGCACTGTCAGTGCAGTATACTGCACTGATGGACGAAAGCACTGCTGTCCTGGCGTCGGCCATCGGCGGGCGGGTCAGGCAGGAGCGTCAGTCTCGCGGCTGGACGCTGGACCAGCTGGCAGAGTCGGCCGGGGTAAGCCGCCGGATGGTGGTCAACGTCGAGCATGGCGCCGCGAACCCCAGCGTGGGGATGCTGCTGCGGATCAGCGACGCGCTCGGCGTCGGGTTGCCGGCGTTGGTCGAACTGCCTGCCCCCAGGCCGTTGAAGGTGACCCGTCACGGGGATGGTGCGCTCTTGTGGAGCAGCTGGTCCGGTGGGCGTGGGGTGCTGGTGGCTGGCACCGCGCCACCGGATGTGGTGGAGCTGTGGGACTGGACGCTGGGCCCCGGAGACCGTCACATGAGTGAGGCCCATGCACCGGGCACCAAGGAGCTCATGCAGGTCCAGCAGGGCACGATCACGGTAGAGGTCGCTGGCCGGCCACTCACCCTCGGTACCGGCGACGCGGTCGCGTTCGGTGGCGACGTGGCCCACTCCTACGCCAATGCGGGCTCGGAGCCGGCCAGGTTCTCCCTGGCCGTCTTCGAGCCAGGCGTGGGTTCAAGATCCCGGCTGGCGGTGGCCGGTGCCTGACCATGGCACGCTCGAACAGTTCCTCGCCGGCGCCCATGTGGACGATGCGGTGTTCGCGCTGCGGCCCGATTACCGGGCCATGTTGCTGGCCGTGGACGGGCTCGCCGACGGTCCCAGCGGCCGGGCCGGCGAGGCCCTGCTGCTCGCGGCGGAGGCCGCCGCCCACGAGACGCTGCGCGGCCGGTCAGTGGAGCAGATCCCGAACGTGGCCGCGTGGCGGGAGGCGTACCGGGCGTTCGGGGCCAAGCCGCAGCGCACCCGCAACAGCCTGGAGGCACTGCTGCGGCGCGCGGCGTCGGGCCTGCCGCGGGTGAACCGGCTCACCGACCTCTACAACGCGGTCTCGGTTCTGCACCAGATCCCAATCGGCGGGGAGGACCTCACCCGCTATAGCGGGCCGCCGCGACTGGTCCGCGCCGCTGGCACCGAGCCCTTCGACACCGTGGCCGACGGCACCGGGGTAATCGAGCACCCCGACCCCGGTGAGGTGATCTGGTGCGACAACGCCGGCGTGACCTGCCGGCGCTGGAACTGGCGGCAGGCTCGCCGCACCCAGCTTCGCGACGACACCACAGCGGCGTTGTTCATCCTCGACGCGCTCGACCCGATCACCGACGAGGCGCTGGCCGCCGCCGCCGACGACCTGACCGCCCAGCTGACCCTGCTCGGGCCCCGAGTGCGGGCCGCCCGCCGCCTGATCGCCGCCTGATCGCCGCCAGCGCCGACCGGAGGAACCTGACATGCTGATCCACGCATTGGATGCCGCACTCGGCCCCGGCGAGTGGCGGGACAGACTGTCAGCCGCTGGCCGGTTCGGGATGCTCGCGGTCAATGACCTTGACCCCGGCGCCGGCGCCGCCACCGGCCATCGCGGCGGCGAAGGCCGACTCGGACCCGTCGCCGCACTGCTGAACCAGTCAGCCGACCCGAAGGTGGGCAGCCACGTTCAGCCGCTGGTAGAGCGCCAGTGCGGCTCCGACCGCCTCATCCGCCCCGGGCAGCCGGGCTCCCCGCTCACGCGCCGCACGGGCGAGCTTGGCCGCCCGGCCCGGGTCATCGAGGACCGCTCCGATCGCCTCCGCCAGCGCGACGGCATCGCCGGGCGGCACGAGGACGGCGGCACCTTCGCCGGTGAGATCGACGACGCCACCCACCCGGCTGGCAACGATTGGCCGCCCGGCGCGAAGCGCTTCGGCGACCACCAGTGGCTGGCCCTCCCACATGCTCGGCACAGCGACCACATCGGCGGCCGCGAGAAGCGCGGGAACGTCAACTCGCTGGCCGAGGAAGAGCACGTCCAGGTCGGCCGCCTGCGCACGATCGCGCAGCATGCGCTCCTGCGGCCCGCTCCCGGCGACGACCACCCGCGGCAGCGGCTCCCGGCCACGCCAGGTGGCAGCCGCGTCAATGAGCGTGGCGAACCCCTTCTGTGCCGCCAGCCTGCCCACCGCGAGCACTACCGGCCGGGCAGGGCCACCCAGCGAGCGCCGGGCGCCGGCGACATCGGCGGCCGCTGGCGCGGGCCGCAGGGGGGCGGCCACCACGGCCGGGCCGCCATCGCGGGCACCCAGCTTTCGCATCCGGCTGGCCAGATCGGCGGAGACGCACACGACCGCGTCCGCGCGGCGGGCGACGACGCGTGCCAGGGCGCCGTAGACCAGACCCGCCCCGGCACGCCCGGGCGGAGCGTTGTGCACAGTGACGGCGAGGGGCGGGCGGTGCCGCCGGCCCATGAGGGCGAGCGCGGCGAAGGCACCCGCCCGCAGCCCGTGGGCATGCACCACGTCGGGCCTTTGCACCGCGAACACCCGGCGCAGGCGCAGCACCGATGCCAGGTCGCGGATGGGTTGCGGCCGCGCCGCGATTTCCATCGGAACGAAGTGCAGGCTGGGCGACCCCGCACCGGCACCGGCCGCCGCCACGCCGGGCACACCCGAGCCGGCCGCCGCCGAGCCGGGCACACCCGAGCCGGGCACACCCGAGCCGGGCACACCCACGCCGACCGCCGCCACGCCGGGCACACCCGAGCCGGGCACACCCGAGCCGGCCTGGCGTGGTGCAGGTGCGGCCACCGCGGGGAGGAACAGGACGCTGGTCGCGGACGGCCCGAAGACCGTGACGGGCATTCCCGCGGTGGCCG
>DAHUZQ010000083.1 GCA_027306495.1 Actinomycetota bacterium
CCAATGACCACCTGCCGCACCCAGGCGGCGTTGCCGATGGTCCCCGAGTACCCGTCCACCAGGTACTCGGTGAAGGTGAGGTACAGGTAGGCGGCACCCAGGGCCACCATGAGAAATCCCAGCCGGACGAAATGCTCGCGCTTGATGAAGACCTCAAGGTGGTAGAGGCGACGGGCAGCCGCCAGCGTCAGCAAGACGAGCGCGACCCCCGAGTACAAGGCCGCCACCACGAAGTAGACGGGGAAGATCGTCTCGGCATATCCCGCGCGCGACGAGGAAGCAAAGGCGAAGGAAAGCACCGAATGGACCGACACCGCCATCGGGATCACCATGATCGCCACCAAGCCGGTCGCGCCGCGTAGCGTGCGGCGCTGCGGTCCCGTGCCCGCCCAGCGACCGCCGAGGACCCGGTACAGCAACCGGCACATCCGCGCATGGCGGCTGTCAGCGGCAACTTCGAGTCGGCCGCGCGCGATCAGCGCGTCAGGAATGAGCGGGAGGTAGAAGAACACCGCGGTAGCGAGCAGGTAAGTGCTCACCGCGAAGAAGTCCCACAGGATCGGCGAGGACAGGTTCCAGTAGGGCGGCCACATCAGTTCCCAGATCCGCTGCGGGCTGCCAAGGTGAGGGACGATGAAGAGCATGCCCACCGGGAGGGTGACGAGCGCAGTCGCCTCGGCGATCCTGGTGAGGGGCGCCCGCCAGTCCGCCCTGGTGAGCCGTAGAATCGCAGACACGACCGCGCCGCCGTAGCTCACTCCGATGAACGCGACTAGGTCGGCCTCGTAGACCGCCCAGAAGGCATTGTCGCTGTACCCCGCCACGCCCAGCCCGTCGGCGAGCTGGACTGCCCAGGCGACGATGCCCAGCACCACCACGGCCCCGAGCACACCGACCGTCGGCCACCACCACCGGTCCCTGGTCAGCACCGGCCGCATCGCGGCCGCACGGACGTCCTCGCGGGGTGGTGGACCGTCTCCTTCCTCATGATGAGCGAACGCTCTGGCGGCGTTCTCCCCCGCCACCATGGCACTGTTCCCGGTCATGCTTTCCCGCCTTCCAGTGACAGAACTTCGGCGCCTTCTTCACTCCGCTTGGCCGTGCGTCCCTCCCAGAGGACGAACGCGGGGAGCGCGAGCGGCGGCGCGGTGTTGGGATCGGTGCCGCGACCGGTGAGGATGCCTGCGAGACCGTCACCGAGAACCCATATCGCGGTCGCCACGGCTACCGCGAGCGCCAAGAACGCGCCCTCGTGCAAGCGCAGCGCCACACCTGGGCCGACGGCCAGGCAGACGACGGCGAACAGGACGGTCCATGCCGGCCCGGCGGGGGCGACCGCCCGGGCGACCCCCAGCATTAGCCCCGCACCGATGGCCAGTTGGGTGACCGCGAACAGCACGTTCCAGACGGCGATGTGAGGTTCGAGGAACGACGCCATCGCCGTGATCGAGTGGGCGACCGGCACCGGGTTCTGCTGGCCCGTCGGCGCCAGGACACCCGACATGAAACTCTTCCCGAACATGTACGGCTGCAGCCGCAGCACGCCATCCGCCGCCCAGATGAGCCCGAGCAGCACCTGCCCTGTGCGCTGGTGACGACGGGCGTCCGGGCCTGTTCCTCCCGGGACGGCGCCGGCAAGGCACGCCCACAGCGGCGCGGCGGCCCGGGCTATGGCGGTCTCGCCTGGTTCCCCCGTCACTCAGGCCACCCCGGGGTCGATCTCACGGTCCTGGCCATGACCAGGGATGTAGAAAACGCGAGGGTGGGTACCGTAGGACTCCTTGAACGTGACCGCATCGTTGTCCTGCAGGAAGGCCGAGAGCTTCACGGTGTCGCCGAACGCGTTCGTGGCCACGTCCGTGGCCAGATCACCCAGGTAGATGGCGCCCATCGGGCAGTGCGAGACGCACTCGGGGAGCTTGCCAGCGGGGAGCATTGCCGCGCACTCCACGCACTTGCCGACCGTTCCCTCGACCTGGGGAACGGGCCAGGCCGGCTCTTGCGGGAACGGCTGGCGCGGCGCTGGCCTCGGTGCCTCCCAGTTGAAGTACCGGGCCTGGTAGGGGCACGCGTTCATGCAGATGCGGGTGCCCACACAGCGATCCTGGTTTACCAGGGTCAGGCCCTCGGCAGTGCGGAAGTTGGCACTCACTGGGCAGACCGGCACGCACGGGGGGTCCTCGCACATCATGCACGGCCGGGGCATGAAGTATTCATCGCCCGACGCGCCCTGCATCGTGAACACGTGGATCCAGGTCTGGTCCTCGTGCAAGTAGTGCGCCTCCTGGCAGGCAGCGGTGCAGATCTTGCAGCCGTTGCACGCCCGCAGGTCGATCACCATCGCCCACTGGCGGACAGGCTGAGCGGGGTCGGCCGACATCTCGGCCGCACTGCCGCGTGCCGCGTCGGGCCTGTTCACCAGGGCGCCCAGCACACCGAGGCCAGCCCCAGCGACCGCAGCCCGTCCCAGAAATTGACGCCGCCCAGGGCGCACCGGTGAGCCGGCGACCTCCGGTGCCGTCTCGTCGCGCTGAGAGTCCGCGCTCATGCGATCACCCGCACCTTTCCCTCCATGAAGCCCATCGTCGACATCGGGCCGCCCATGCCAGAGTCCGCCGAGCCGCAGGGCGCGTAGCACTGCCACACGAATACCCCAGCCCGCTCCGGCGTGAATCGCGCTACCACGGTGACGGTGCCCCCGGTGGGGGCGGCGGGGACAGGCAGGTTGAGGCCCAGGGCCGGGACCGTGAAGGTGTGGGCGATCTGCTGGTTGGGCACCCAGGCCACGGTCTTGCCATCGACCAGTTCCGTGCCGCCCAGCGTGCCCCGCACGTGGTCGTATAGCTGGGCCTGGACCCCCATCAGCGGCGCCGTGCCGTCGTCGTAGCTCGTGATCTTGATGACGACGATCCCGTCCTGGTGGACTGTCCAGGCGACACCGGGCAGCAGCGCGCCCGTGGCGCTCGTGTACAGGGGCCAGCCGGGGTGCCCGTCCATCGCCCCGGTCTCGATTCGCATGGACTCGGTCACCGTGGCGCCCGCCGGGGCGGGACCGGGCCGGGAGACGAGCCGGTCAGCGGTGGCGCGGGCCCCCCGGGCGACGCCCGCGACCGCGGCCACCCCGAGTGCCAGGCTCACGGCGAGCAGCATGAGGCCGAGGGTCACCAGGCCCGGGAGCAGGAGTATCCGCCCGCTAACGCGTGAGCGGTTTGTAGCGTTGATGGTGGTGCCGTCCTTTCTTTCGTGCGCGCCGGCGGTCACGGGGGGACTGGCGTCCACCTGCCGTGGCGAGGCGCCCTGGATGGGTGCATTGGGTGAGGCTGGCGTGGCCAGCGGGGCCCAGGCACGTCAGGTGTCCAGTCCGGCAGACCGCCCGAGGATCTCCGCGAGAACCCGGTCAAGGTCGTCGGCCAGGGCGAGGTCATGCAGGCGGGTGAGCTTGGCCTCCATAGCGTCCAGCCGTCTGGCGCCCACGACTGTCCACACCACGGCGGCCACGAAGACGAGCACGTAGACGGTGATAGTGGCCAGGGACGCGGTCACGAGCACGGCCAGCACGATCCGCAGGGCTTCCTCCATGGATGCATGGTCAGCCGGGCGCCGGGCATCACGGAAGGCGGAGATCACCACCTGCCGACCCCGGTTTCTGCGCGGGGACCGTGAACTCCACGGTGCGTGATTCCACCCGATCCCCCGGGCTTCCACGGTCGCGCCACCGTCCGGGCGGAGGCAGACTTGAATGGTGGCGCTGAGGGCGGATTCAATCGGTCGCCGCAGCACGGTCAGGCGAAGGTGGCGAATGGGACGGCCACAAGGAGGGGCGGCTGCCCGTTGGGAACACCCGCCCGTGTCGCGGCACCCGGCGCGAGGCCGCTCGCCGTGTATGGTTAGGCGAAAGGGTCATTTACCGGCACTGTTGCGACGATCCCTTGAACCCGTCGAGGAAGGCGCGACGCGCCGCTAAAGGCGGGAGGATTCGTGGGCGACTATTCCGCGGGTGGGCGGGCGGGCCACCGGTCACCGGTGCGGGTCGTCATCGTGGATGACCACGCGCTGGTGCGCGAGGGCGCCGGCCAACTGCTCGGGCGGGAGCCCGGACTGGAGGTGGCGGGCCTGGCCGGCACCGCCGAGGAAGGGCTCCGCCTCATCAGACGGCTGCGGCCGCAGGTGGCCATCGTCGATGTGAACCTGCCAGACAAGAGCGGACTCGAACTCTGCCGGGAGCTCTCGCGCGATCATCCTGAGGTGTCAGTCCTCGTGGTCAGCGCCTACGATGAGTACGCTTACGTCACCGAGGCGATCGACGCCGGGGTGGCGGGTTATCTGCTCAAGACCGCGTCGGGGCCGGAACTCATCGACGCGGTGCACCTGGTCGCCGATGGGGTGCTCGTGCTCGACCGGGGTGTCTCGCGCCACTTGGCGAGGCGGCGGTGGGGTGATGGCAAGACAGATCCCCGACTGCTAACCCCGCGGGAGTCTGACGTGCTCGCGCAGCTGGCCCGGGGCGCCTCGAACAAGCAGATCGCCACCACGTTGGGCCTGCGCC
Organism: Actinomycetota bacterium; assembly: GCA_027306495.1. Lineage (GTDB taxonomy): Bacteria > Actinomycetota > Actinomycetes > Streptosporangiales > Streptosporangiaceae > DAHUZQ01. The sequence continues at coordinate 4,547 of DAHUZQ010000083.1, forward strand.
TGCGCACCGTCGAAGGCCACGTGTCCAGCTTGCTGGCCAAGCTCGGCGTGGAGTCAAGGACCGAGGCGGTCGCCTACGCGGTCTCCCACAATCTCGTCGGGGATGGGCACCATGGCGGACCCGCCCGGCCTCGCTGAGTTCAGGACGATCC
>DAHUZQ010000084.1 GCA_027306495.1 Actinomycetota bacterium
AACCGGATCTCCGGGAGGACCACGGACGGCACCAAGCTGACCTATACGGGGCAGTCGGCCATCACCGGCAAGCCGAGTGACGGGGTCCTCGTGTGGTCCGGCCAGCACAACACCATCGCCGACAACGCGGTGTCAGGGTTCGTGGCGGACGTGTACGTGGGCGCCGACCCGGTCTACCTGAACAACACCGCCACCTGGAACTCTGTCCAGCCCTATGCGAAGGTCTTCGGGACCCGGGTGACCGGCAACGACATCACGCGGACGGTCACCGCCATAAAGAGCAGCGGTGTGAAGCGCTACGGCGTGGCCAACCTCAACCACGTGCACGTCTTCCGCATCGTGGCGACGGGCAACTGGTGGGGCTGCGCCGCCGGGCCCAACCACCACGGATGCACCACAACCGCGGGTCCGGTCCGGTTCCGGCCGTTTGCCCGGCACCGGCGGCGGGTCTAAGCAGTCCAGCCCCGAGCGGAGCCGCACAGCGCCCGCCCCAGCCCGGCCGGCGCGGGCGCTCGCCAGCGGTGCAGGGAGGCTGGCCCCACGTTCACGTGGGGCCAGCCTCTTGTCGTACGTGAGGAGCGGGGCCGTGGGTGGGCACGCAGTCGCGTGATGACCGGCCGTCCCGCGTGGGTCAGATCCGGACTTCGACCGTGTTCGACGCCCGGTCGTGCAGTCCACGCTGGTCCTGGTCGGTGATCAGGGGCAGGATCACCGTCAGCAGGAGCAGCGTGCGTACCAGTCCCCAGAGGAATCCGACGGGCTTGCCGTCCAGTCGCGCCACCCGGATGCGCATCATGCGCTTGCCCACTGTCAGACCGGTCAGGGAGACCAGCACGTAGGTCTCAGCGGCGAAGACCACCAGAGTCCATGCCTGGTTGTGCCAGATCGCCAGGGCGATCACCATGCAGACGATCCAGTCGATGAACAGTGCGGCCAGGCGCCGTCCGAGGTGGGCGACGGAACGCGTGCCCGTCGCGGGCAGCCCAAGCTGCTCCCCCGGGTACGCGGACGGGCTGTCCTCCGCCATGCCGATCGTCCCGCTCAACCACGACCCTACCCGGCGCCGCTGCTGCTGCTCTGCCATGTAGTAACGGTATCGCTGCGCCCCCGCCATCATGACCTCGCACGCCCTATGGATCGCGGACGGTGGCTTCCATGATCGTGGTCGATCAGGGGGCATTTTTCCTACCCGATCGACCACGATCATGGAACGTGCCCCGGGCGGGCAGGTCGGCGTGCCCCGGGCGGGCAGGTCGGCGTGCCCCCGGTGATCCTGATGCGTAACACGAGCGAAACACTTGAGACACGGGTCGGAAACGGCGGCTTCCTAGCGTCTCAGTCGCGGTCCTGCGGCAGGAGACACCCGTGCGACCAGGATCTTGTCAAGTAGCGCCCCAGGGAGGGCTGATGTTCTCAAGCGCCGACGGCGTCCTTCGGTACATCGCCGACAACAAGGTCGAGTTCGTCGATGTCAGGTTTTGCGACCTGCCGGGGGTGATGCAGCACTTCACGGTCCCGGTGGAGAACTTCGGCGAGAGCGCCTTCAGTGAGGGCCTCATGTTCGACGGGTCCTCCATCCGAGGCTTCCAGCAGATCCACGAATCCGACATGCTGCTCATGCCGGACCCGACCACCGCATACATGGACCCGTTCCGGCAGCACTCCACGATGAACATCACGTTCTTCGTCCACGACCCCCTGACCGGCGAACCGTACACGCGCGACCCCCGCAACATCGCGCGCAAGGCCCAGGACTTCCTGCGGGGCACCGGCATCGGCGACAGCGCCTACTTCGGTCCGGAAGCCGAGTTCTACATCTTCGACTCGGCGCGCTTCCAGACGACTCCCAACAGCGGCTACTACCACCTCGACTCGATCGAGGGCGCGTGGAACACCGGACGCGAGGAAGATGGCGGCAACCTCGGCTACAAGCCCCGGTACAAGGGCGGATACTTCCCCGTGCCACCGATGGACCACTTCACCGACTTGCGCTCGGAGATGGTCCGCATGCTCATCCGCGTCGGGATCCCGGTCGAGATGCAGCATCATGAGGTCGGCACAGCCGGACAGGCCGAGATCGACATCCGCTTCTCCACCCTGCTGCACATGGCCGACAGCCTCATGACCTACAAGTACGTGGTCAAGAGCGTCGCCCGGGCGGCCGGCAAGACGGTGACGTTCATGCCCAAGCCGCTGTTCGGCGACAACGGGTCGGGCATGCACTGCCACCAGAGCCTGTGGAAGGACGGCTCGCCGCTCTTCTACGACGAGGTCGGGTACGCGGGCCTGTCCGACATCGGCCGGTATTACGTGGGCGGCCTGCTCAAGCACGCACCGAGCCTGCTGGCGTTCACCAACCCGACGGTCAACTCCTACCACCGCCTGGTGCCCGGCTTCGAGGCGCCGGTCAACCTCGTGTACTCACAGCGCAACCGGTCGGCCTGCGTCCGCATCCCGATCACCGGGGCGAACCCCAAGGCCAAGCGGCTGGAGTTCCGGGTGCCCGACCCGTCGGCCAACCCGTACCTGGCCTTCGCCGCCATGCTGATGGCCGGGATCGACGGCATCCGCAACAAGATCGAGCCGCCGGAGCCCGTGGACAAGGACCTCTACGAACTGCCCCCGGACGAGGCGCTCGCCATCCCCCAGGTGCCCGGATCGCTGGACAAGGTGCTCGACAACCTGGAGTCCGATCACGAGTTCCTGCTCGACGGCGGGGTGTTCACCCCCGACCTGATCGAGACCTGGCTGGACTACAAGCGCTCCAGCGAGATCGACCCGATCCGGCTCCGCCCGCACCCGCACGAGTTCGAGCTCTACTACGACATTTAGGCGGAAGCAGCTCTGACCTGCCCTGACGCGCCAGTGGCGCCGTCCCTGGGCACGTCAGGGGCGCCTCCCGCGCCGGCGAGGCCATCGGTGGCCGCCTCAATCAGGGCGGCACCGATGGCCTCGCGCGTCTTGTCCTCACTTCCCGGGTTCAGGTGCGCGCAGACACGCGACGGCGGCGACCGGAGGGGGGCGGGCATCACCCGTGGCGGGTGACAGTCCGCCGCGTGCACGCGCTCGCCGTGCCCCACATGAGCGGAGCGCTGACCGACGTCCACCCGCTGCGGGTGGTCCCATGCCAGGCGTGACGGGTGACAGTTGTCCCGTCGTCATGGGCGACACCCGGTCCCGTGGGCCGCTGCCAACAGCTGCCAACCGCAGGCTCGCTCTCGCGGCAGTGGGCTCCGCCGTTCTGGCAAGGAGGTGCCATGCCGCTCGCGGCGTCGACTTCATATCCGCTGCTGGACGCGTTCTGGACGATTTTCGAGATCTTCGCGTTCGTGGTCTGGTTCTGGGTGCTGGTCGTCGTGCTGACCGACCTGTTCCGCAGCCGTGACCTCTCTGGCGGCGCGAAGGCGCTCTGGTTCCTTTTCGTCCTGTTCGTTCCGCTGATCGGCCTCTTGTCCTACCTCATGGTCCGTGGCAGTTCCATGCACGAGCGCACCGAGCGCCAGGCCCAGGAGCAGGAGGAGGCGTTCCGGAGTTACGTGCAGAACGTGTCCGAACAGCCGAACACAGCCGACCAGCTCTCCACGCTCGCTGACCTGCACGATCGTCGGGTCATCTCGGATTCCGAATTCGAGCAGCAGAAGGCGAAGGTGCTGGCTTCCCACTGAACGGGCGGGCGGCTGCGCAGGGGTCGTTACATCGGCCGTCGGCGCCCACCCGCATCGCGTCAACAGCCGGTCGTGAGATCACCGCCCATCAACAGACGGCTGACGCCACACTGATGTGGTGCGCCCCATTCCATCTCAGCCACCGGCGGGATGATGCCGCCCGCAGGCGGGATGATAGCCGGGGAGGGTTCGCCCGCCGGCGGGGAAGGCCAACCGGACCGGGCTCCAGCCGGGCACGACCTCAGCCTGGTGAGCGTCAACCTGCACGCCGGCTACGACGCGCAGGGCAGGGCCTTCGACGTCGATGATGCCTGGCACCGGCTGGATCCCGACATTCTGCTCGCGCAGGAAACCTGGCGCGTGCATGGCGGCCGAGACCCGCTGGCCGAGTGGGCAGCCGAGCGCGGCGCGCGGATCCTGGCGGCGGACGTGTGGCGCGGTTGCAACCTGCGGACGATGGGTATCGCGCCCGATCCTGCTCCCGGCGACTGGGGGCTGGCGGTCGTCACTGCCCTGCCTGTGCTCAGCTACGAGGTCACCGACCTTGGCCGGGCGCCGGGCGACCGGGTGGTGCGCAGAGCGCAGATCGTGCGGGTGGCCCTTCCGGGCGGTGGGGCCCTCCGGGTGGTCAACACGCACCTCACCCATCGGTTCACCAGCCCGGTTCAGCTCATGCGCCTGGTGCTGCGGCTGGCACGAGATCCCGTCCCCACCGTGATCGCCGGGGACCTCAACATGCCCGCGCCGTTCACCGCCCTGGCGGCCCGGTACTCCCCCGCCGTGACCGGCCGCACCTACCCGGCCGACCGGCCGTTCGTGCAACTCGATCACATCCTCACCGGCCGCGGGGTGGTCAGCCGGGACGGCGCTGTGCTCCCGGCGATCGGGTCCGATCACCTGCCGGTCCGGGCTCGCCTCAGCCTGGCCGGGCGCCGCCCCGCAGGCGGACAGTGAAGCCGTCGCCGGACCGGATCAGCGCAACGTCGATATCGAGTTGGTGCGTCACCCACAGGCCGAGCCCCCGACTGTCAATCCCGCCCGCCGCGGGCACGAGGCCAGCCAGCCGGTCGGTGACACCCGGCCCACAGTCGTGGACGCTGGCGACGAGGCGGTCCGGCGCCGCCCAGATCCGCACCGTGACGGGCGGACGCCCATGCTCGAAGGCGTTGCCGACTGTCTCGGACAGGGCTATCAGCAAGTCCTGCAGGGTGTCCTCGGTGACTCGGTCTCTGCCGATCCGCGCCAGCGCACGGCGTGCGTCGGCAGGGAGACCCGGCGTGAATTCGGCCGTGGGCGGGTGTTCCTCCAACGGATCGGGCTCGGCCGCGATGGCCTCGAAAACGCCGACATCCTGATAGCGGGCGCTCGCGCGGCGGGCACCCGAAGGGGAGACCAGGGTGCGATGCGTGCGCTCGACGGCATCGAGCACCACCTGCGGGGCGGTGGTCGTGTCATAGAGGCAGAAGCCCCACACCGGGAATCGCTCCCAGACGACGTTGACCGCGCACTCGTAGCGGTCCCAGCCCTCGAAGCTCCCGCCGTTGCCAGGGTGCGGCACCTCACCGGTAATGCGGATCTGCTCGGCTCCCGCGGCGACATGCTGCTCCAGCAGCCGCTGGTACGCTGCGATAGCCCGCGCCGGAGTGGCATACAGACCCTTATCCCCGAGGAACATCACCGGTGACGGATCTGGCAGCCAGGAGTGCAGCAGCGCCATCTTGCGGTCGTCATAGCCGAGGATGACGGGCTCACCCGCGGCGATGCCCGCTTCGACAAAAGGGACGATCAGCGCGCGGAATTCGGCGTCGGAACTGTACAGGCCGGCCTCATGGAAGTGCCCCGTCCTCCCCTGCGCCGGACCCGTCCTCATCGGATCATCTCCACCCAAGACATCGGCTCAGTTTAGTTCACCGCGGCGCAGCGCATCTGGGCCCCGGCTCGTGGACGGCAGCAGCCGTCCGGCCTTGTCGGCGGCGCTCCCTCGGACTCGCCGGGACTCCCGGGTATCAGCTACGGCCGGGCCCAGCGGCCGGCCGCCGGTCGGCAGGTGCCCGGCTATGGCAGGCCGAAGGGCAGTCTGTCGACGTTGCAGACCGTCCCGGGCGCGGGCAGCTTGGTGGCGCCCGAGACGAGGTAGGCGAGTTCGGCCCTGTCGCGGCAGGTGCTGGGTTCTGAATACATGCTGGTGTGCCCGTCGCCGTTGACGGTCAGCAGCACAGCGTTGGACAGTTCGGCGACACCGGCTACCGCCCCCTGGTAGGGGGTCTCCGGGTCGTGCTTGCTGTTGATCACCAAGATGGTGGTCCTGGACAGGTTCCAGGGCCCGTCGTAGGCGCCGGTGTGCAGGTCCGGCCAGGTCGCGCACGGCATCATGTCGAAGACGACGTACCGGCCGAACCCGGGGACCTTCGCGTCCTCGCTGGTGGCCAGGTTCCGGTAGACCGCCCGTTTGGTGGGAACGACGCTGTCTGCGCACTGGATGGCGTAGAACGCCTCGGTCCCGTTCATGGCGTAGGCCGCCGCGGCGGCCGGACCAGGGTGTGTGCCGGCCGCTGCGCCGCCCGCCTGTGCGGCTGACGTCGCCGCCCGGTTCATCGCCGGGCCGCCCGCCATCGCCTGGCCCACCGCGCGGCGGGCCGCGGCGGCCAGGTGAGCGGCGGCAGCGGCGGGCAGGGCACGCCTGCCGGGCTCCCTCGCTGTGGACCTCGCCGTGCCGCCGGCGCAAGGCGCGACCCTATCGGCACTAACCGGGCCCTACGCCCGGACCACCCCTGGCGTACATCCCGGATCAGGCCGGCAGCTCGGCGTGATGGGCCTTACCACGGCCGGGTCAAGAGAATCTCC
>DAHUZQ010000089.1 GCA_027306495.1 Actinomycetota bacterium
GTCACGGACCAACCGCGGCGCGTCGCCACGCGCCAGCGAACTGCACCGAATCCCCGGTCAACGATCTAGCCGATGTGGCGGTGGACGTCCGCCGTGGTGGACGGGCCATCCCCGGGCACCGCGATCCACGGCCCCGGAATCGAGGGATCGATAACCCCCTCTTCCAGCCAGGCGTAGCGATCCGCCATGACCCGCGCCACCCCTGTCGCGTGGTCATGGGCCACCCCTGTTCCTCAGCTGCACAGTGGGTTCTACCAGTGACATTGCCCAGGACTAACTGTCAGTAACACCCGGTTGCCATGCGCTGGCAAGCCGGAGGCGCCTCAGCAGGGCAAAGTGGTGGGTGCCGCTGGGCCGCAACCGCGGGGCGGGGAGTACACACCGGTCTGGAATGACCGCCTCTGAACGCCGGCACCCGTCCCGGAGGGCCACGCCATGATCACGTCCGCCGGGGCTGGGCGTAGGGTCGGATTCCGTGTCCGACCGTGAACTTGTCGTCCTCGGCACCGCCAGCCAGACGCCCACCCGCGCCCGCAACCAGAACGGCTACCTGCTGCGCTGGGACGGCACCGGCTTGCTGTTCGACCCCGGTGAGGGCACACAGCGGCAGATGCTGCTGGCGGGGGTACGGGCCAGCGAGATCCACCACATCTGCCTCACCCACTTTCACGGGGACCACTGCCTCGGACTGCCCGGGGTGCTGCACCGGCTATCACTGGACCGGGTCGCCCACCCCGTCGACATCTGGTTCCCGGCACAGTCGGCGGTCCATTTCGACCGGCTCCGCTATGCCGCCATCTGCGACGAGCAGGCCACGCTGCGCCCGCACCCCGTGGAGGGCCCGGGGACACTCATCGATCTGCCCCACTTCCGGCTCAGTTCCCAGTCGCTGGTGCACACGGTGCCCTCGATCGGCTACCAGCTTGCCCAGCCGGACAGCCGCCGGATGATCCCGCACCGGCTCGCTGCCCTCGGTGTCACCGGCCCACAGATCGGATTGCTCATCGAAGCGGGCTCACTGACGGTGGATGGCCACACGGTCACCATGGAGGAGGTCAGCGAATTCCGCCCTGGCCAGCGTTTCGCGTTCATCATGGACACCCGGCTGTGCGACGGAGTGTTCGCGCTCGCCGAGGGCGCCGATGCGATCGTGTGTGAGTCCACCTTCCTCAACCGTGATGTCCGGCTCGCGGAGGAGTACGGCCACCTCACCGCCGGCCAGGCGGGCCGGGTTGCGGCCGAGTCCGGTGCCCGCCTGCTGATCCTCTCGCACTTCTCGCAACGCTACGCTCACGACGACGGCGAGCGATTCGCCGAAGAAGCACGTGAGGCATTCGGGGGACACCTTGTCGCGGCGCGCGACCTGACCCGTATCCCAATGCCGCCGCGGACGGAGGGAGTCAGTGGGGATGGCTGAGTTCGATGGCCGGAAGGTGCTGGTCCTCGGCGCGACCGGCGCACTCGGTGGCGGCCTGGCGCAGGCATTCGTTCAGGCCGGAGCACACGTGGTCGGTGCTGACAGGGCCAGGCCGGCCGACGACCGCGCGGTAGCGGGTGTCCAGTACGTCTGTGTCGACGCGGGAGATGACGCCGCACTTGGCGGGCTGTTCGAAGCCGGCGCACCGCCGTGGGCGGTCATCAACACCATCGGGGGCTTCGCCCCCCACCGCCCGCTGACGGCGCTCGACCCGGAGGAACTGATCGGTCAACTGCGCCTGAACCTGCTCAGCGCGGCGCTCATCACCAAGCACGCGCTGCGGGTCATGCTGCCCGCCGGGGAGGGCCGCATCGTGCACACCGCCAGCCGCGCGGCGGTGGAGACCGCCGGGTCGGGCCTGGCCTACTCGGTGAGCAAGCGCGGCGTGCTGCACCTGGTGGCCATGGCCGCGCAGGAGACCCGCCGGACCGGCATCACAGTGAACGCGGTCGTCCCCAGCATCATCGACACCCCCGCCAACCGGCGGGCGATGCCGGACGCCGACTACAGCACCTGGCCGACGGTGCCTGATATCGCGCGGGCCTACCTGTACCTGGCCTCGCCGACGACGCATCTGGTGTCCGGAGCCGCCCTACCGGTGTGAGGGCCGCTCCGCCGCGCGGCGGTCGCGTCCGGTGGGTGGCAGCCAGGCCCGACGGCCGACGACGCCCGGGCTGACCTGCTGTCCCGGCGCCCCGCTGCTGACGTGGTTTGCCCGATAAGCCGCAAAGGTCGGCATTGCCGGGCGTATCGTGGTGCCATTAGCGCGGAGCAGGAGTTCTCATGAGTAGTTGGGTACCGCCCGGCGCGGGGACGACGCCGGTGAGCGGTGGCCCCGGACGCGGGCCACGCAGGTCACTGGTCGGCTTAACACAGCGGACCGCCCGGTGCTCGGTTCCCGCCTGTTCCCGCCCCATCGATCCCACACGGCTGATGTGCCGCCACCACTGGTATGCCGTGCCGAAGGAGATCCGCGACCGGGTCTGGGCGACCTGGCGCTCCGGCCAGGGCGCGCTGAGCCCTGAGCACGGGCAGGCAGTGCGGGAAGCCATCGCGGCTTGCCAGAAGGCCGGGAGCGTCCTGCAGGCTGAGATCGCCTGCCCGGATGGGCCGGCCCGCCTGCCCGGGCGGCCCCCGGCCGGACGGCCCCCGGCCGGACGACCCCCGGCCGGACGACCCCCGGCCGGACGACCCCCGGCCGGATGACCCCCAGCCGGATGGCTCTGCCCCGCCTGCCCGGACGGCCCCCGCCCGCCTGCCCCTCTGCCCTAGGCATGAAACCGGTGCCGCTGGGTAAACACGCGGACGCATGAACCCTCTCGAACGGACAGCGCGCGCATTTGACCGGCTTCAGCAGCGGGTGCCGTGGCTGGCGTTCCCGGTCGCGGTCTGGAAGAAGTTCGGCGACGACCAGGCCGGCAACCTGGCGGCGCTGATCGCCTACTACGGCTTCGCCTCGCTGTTCCCGCTGCTGCTGGTGCTGGTAACGGTGCTCGACATCGTCCTGCGCAACAACCCCAGCCTGCGGACGCACCTGCTCAATTCGGCCTTCGGGCAGTTCCCTGTGATCGGACCGCAGTTGCGCAGCAATGTTCATTCGCTGGACCAGACGGGGGTGGCGCTGGCGGTGGGCCTGGTCCTGATGCTGCTGGGCGCGCGGGGAGTCGCCAATGCGGCACAGAACGCCATGAACACCGTCTGGGGCGTGCCTTTCGCCCGGCGCCCCGGTTTCCCCTGGGCCGAACTGCGCAGTCTCGCACTCATCATCGTGGTGGGCACCGGCTTGCTGATCACGACCACTCTGTCGGGCCTGGCGGCGGGGACGGGAAACGTCCTGACCGGGGTCGGCGCGGAAGCGGCGGCGGTCGCCGTCTCGCTGGGCCTCAACATCGTCCTTTTCTGGTTTGGATTCCGCCTGGCCACCGCCCGCGAGGTGGCCACCCGCAGCCTGTTCCTGGGGGCACTGCTGGCTGCCATCGTCTGGCAGGTGCTGCAGGTGCTCGGCGGTTACATCGTGGGCCACGAGATCACCCGCAGTTCATCGCTGTATGGGATCTTCGCGGTGGTCCTGGGCCTGCTCGCCTGGCTGTACCTGCAGGCGCAATTCACCCTGTACGCGATGGAAATCGCGGTTGTGCGGGTGCGCAGGCTGTGGCCACGTGGACTGGTCCAGCCACCGCTGACGCGCGAGGACCGGGAGGCCTATGTCATGTACGCCGAGACGGCCCAGCGGCGTCCGGAGCAGGTCATCGATGTGCACATCAAGGAGCCGGCCGAAGGAGACGGTGGCGGCAGCGAGTGACACCGTTCGCACGCGTTCCCGGAAATTCACGCCATCTACGGTCAGATGTGCATCTCCTTGGGAGGGGGCAAGTACGGTCCGCAAGCGGGTAAGTACGCTGAGCTATATATCCGCACACCTGTGAGGTCACCATGGGGTTGCCCGGCAGCCAGCAGCGGACCCTGGAGCGGATGGAGGGCAGCCTCAGTTCCTCCGATCCCGCTCTGGCGTCACTCTTCGTGATTTTCGGGCGGCTCAGCCATGGCGAGGCGATGCCGAAAGCTGAGGCCATCGCGTCCAGACGGCTGAGTTTCCTGGTGCATGCGGCCACTACAGCCAAACGGCTGGTGCTCTTGCGCGGCATCATCCGGCGGCCCGCCGACCGGGTCAAAGCCCTGGTGCTGGTGCCTGCCGCCATGACGGCCGTGGTGTGCGCACTGGCCATAACTTCATCGTCATCGCCCAGCCAGCGGACCGGCTTCGCGAGCCGCACCCACCTTCGGCGGGAACGCGTGGTCGCCAAGCCCTGCCCGGTCGTCGCACGGCTGCCCGCATTCGCCTGCTGAGTGGGCGGGCCCCGCGATCCGGGGTGGCCGCCCGGGGTCAGGTTCCGGCCAGCGCCTGCGATCCGACGAAGGTGAACATGCGCCTGGAGGGCTGGAACGGCTGCGGTGCTCCGGCGAAGCGGTGAACCCCCACGCCGTACGGCACCTCAGGTCCCGATGTCCAGATGAGATCGAAGCCACGCTCGCCGAACCATGCAGATACCGCAGGCAGCTTGTCGGGGATCCTGCGGCCACGGGTCCAGATCACCACCCCGCCCGGTGTGCACAGTTGACGGCAGCATTCGATGGTGAACCTGATGTCAGCGTCTGTGATGTTGCCGAACACCCCGCACGCGAGCACGAGATCGGCCGGCACGAGGCCGGCGTACGCACCCGCGATCGAGGCGTCACCCGTCACGACATCCACCCCGGTCAGCCCGGCAGCGCTGGCGGCTTCGCGGGCGGCTTGCGCGTTGACGGGGTCGAGTTCCACCAACCGGGCCGCCACGTCCCGCCCGCGCGGATGAGCCGCGAGCACCGGGATGAGGTCACGACCCTGGCCGGCGCACATGCTGATCGCCCGCAGCGGGCCCGCCGGTGCTTCATCGAGTGCCAGCCCGATCCGCTGACGCACCACCGCTAGCCGCTGCGCGAGCGACGACTCCGGCTGGTCGTAGGCGTCATGCCAGGCACGCCAGTCCCGTCCGGTCACCAGCTCACTGTAGATGGGCTTAAGGGTGGCGGGCAGCCGATTCCAGCGCCGCGACGCCCAGCCAGCCGTCGTGGTGCCAGACGATCTTGCCCGAGCCGGATACCAGCGCGAACCAAGGCTGGTCCTGCACTCCGTAACCATCCGCCACGCGGCCGGTGGTGTCCAGGCCCACCGGGTAGCGCAGCGGCGTTCCCAAGCCGCTGATATACCGGCCCACCGATGCGGTGCTCGGCTCCGTGACCGCCTCGTCCACCGCCACCAGCGGTGGCAGCCCCGAACGGTGGGCAGCGGCGGCGTAGCCGTTCAGGGCGAGCAGGTGAGCACGCAGATCGGAGGTCTCGGCCAGCCAGGTGGCGAAGAACATCACCAGATGGGGTTCACCTGGCCGCAGGCTTACCGTGCCGGAGGGAACCCGGGGAAGGCTCACCGGAGAGGACGGCCCGATGCCGGGGATGTGAGCCAGCGAGCCGATGTCGGCCACATGCGGGTGGCCGGGCAGCAGGCTGGCGGCCTCCTGTGCCAGGATCTGCGCCTGCTGGCCGATGCTCGCGTAGCTCATCTGGGTCAGGTAGATCTCCCGCTCACGGCCCTGTTGGTCGATGACGAACAGGGCGGGTGTGTGGTCGATCAGGCCACGGCTGATCTCCACCGCGATGTGGTATGCCTGCCAGACCTTCTTGAGCTGGGCCGGGCTGCCGGTCAGGAAATCCCATTGGTTCACCATGCCGTGTGCCCGCGAATACGCCATGACGTCCGAGACGCTGGTGGCACGTGGGTTCGCGTCGACGCCGAGCAACTGCACCTTGGTGCCGGCGGCACCGAGGAGTTGCTTGGCTTCCACCATCCCCGCCGTGGTCAGCGGGCAGACCGTGGTGCACTGGGAATCGGCGAACGCAAGGATCACGACCTTGCCGCGGAAGCCGCTCAACGTCATCGGCTGGCCGAACTGATTCACCAGGCGGAAATTCGGGGCGGGCACGCTCCCCAGTGAGCTGCCCGGGTCCAGCGACGGGTTCTGCTCCGCCGCGTTGCTCACGGGCCCGGACCCCTGGCTCACCGAGCGGGCCGGGTTCGCGCCGCAGGCCGCCAGGGCGGTCAGCGCCATCGCGCCTGCCACCAGCCGCCACGCCGGGCGGGCTGTCCCAGCGATCACCAGGCATCCCCCGCGGGGGAACCGACCGCGGCGCGGTCACGGTCGCGCACCCACACCATCAGGCGGCCACTCTCCCCGGGCGCTTCGGGCTCCCGCATCTCGATCCGGTCGAGACGGTACCCGAGCTTGCGGGGAATCGCGGCACTGGCGGCATTCGCCTCGTCACAGTGGATCTCCACCCGGCTCACACCGGGCAGGGCCATCGCGACGGCGGTCATCGCGCGAGTCGCGGCGGTTCCGAAACCACGCCCCGCGTGCGCCGCGGTGATCCAGTAGCCGATCTCGACGCCACCCTCGCCGTTCCGGCGGTGCAGACCGATCTGGCCGGCCAGATCCTGGTCCTCCCCAGCCAGCACCGAGTAGATGTAGTCGGTGCCGGACTCCCACAACTCATCCGCTTCGGCGGCACGGGCGACCTGACTGCGCGGGTCGGCGGCATCCGCGCCAACCCAGGGCATCCACGGCTTGAGGTGCTCCATGCTGGCGGAAACCGCCGCCGCTATCGCGTAGGAATCCTCGATCTGAATCCGGCGCAGCAGCACCGGCCCGGCAGGCACCTGCTCCGGCGGCCCGGGCTCGGTGGGGCGGGGCTCGTCCGCACCCGCCTGCGGGCCGTTATCGGGACCGCGCCGCGGGCCGTCATCGGGCGCGGGTGCGGGCACGCGAGTGTTATCAGGTGAGGAGGACGCCACGACGCCTAGTTAAGCAGGCGCTGAGGGGTGCATGCCCACTCGGCGGGCCTCGTCGGGGAAATCGTCGCCCACGATGATTCCGCCGCCGTGCCCCCAGCTCACGTATCGCCAGGACAGGTTGAGCATCGCGGACAAGCGGTTGCGGTTGCCGAGCAGGGTGACCAGATGCAGGGCGAGCCAGGCGAGCCACGCGCTCGTGCCACGGATCCGCAGTCCTCGCGGCAACTGCACCACCGCGCTGCGCCGCCCGATCGTCGCCATGATGCCTCTGTCGTGGTAACGGAATCCGGCGGTGGGCTCGCCCGCCACGAGTGCCGCGACCTGCCGGGCGGCGTGACGTCCCATCTGGATGGCGGGCTGGGCGAGTTGCGGGAGCGCTTGGCCGTCGATGGCGGCGATGTCACCCACGGCGAAGATCCGGTCCTGGCCATGCACCCGCAGGTCCGGCCCGACCATGATCCGGCCCCCCCGCCCCTGGGGCAGCCCCCAGTCCGCCACGTCAGGGGAGGCGGCCACCCCGGCGGCCCAGACGGTGATGTCGCTCTCCACGTCCTTGCCGTTCGTCAGCAGGACACAGTCGCTGGTGACCTCGCTGATCTGAGTTGACAGGCAGACGTCCACACCCCGTTCCCGCAACTGCTCGCAGGTGTAGGCCCGCAATGGCTCCGCGAACGGAGCCAGCAGCGTCGGCGCCATCTCCATGACCCGGATGTGCACGCTCGCTTTGCTGACCTCCGGGAAGGCCGCATACAAGGCCGTGCTCCGCAACTCGGCCAGTGCTCCGGCCAGTTCCACGCCGGTCGCGCCGCCGCCGACCACGGTGATGTTCACGTCCTTGGTGTGGTCGATATCGAGCCGCTCGAGCCTGGCCAGCACGCGGTCGCGCAGCCTGATCGCGTCGTGCCGGGTGTACAGGCCCAGCGTGTGCTCGGCTGCGCCGCGCACCCCGTAGTAAGCCGCGCAGACTCCGGTGGCGAGGATCAGGTAGTCGTACTCATACTGGCCTGAGTCGGCGAGGCTGACCCGCCGCGCGGCCGCGTCCACCCCGGTTAGCCGTCCCAGCCGGAACCGCGCACGATGCCGGCGGACGAACGCCCGGATGGGGTAGGCGACGTCACCCGGGTTGAGCCCAGCTGTCGCAACCTGGTACAGCAACGGCTGGAACGTGCTGTAGACGTTGCGGTCGATGAGCATGACCCTGGCTCCGCGGTGGGCAAGCTCAGCGACCGCCGCCAGGCCGCCGAAACCCGCTCCCACCACGATCACGCGGGGCGCTTCGGTCCCCTCCGGTGTCCGGCCGCGCCGTGCTTTCATCGCGAGCTCCCTCCGCCGATTGGCCCGTCCTGGCATCACCTGCCCAGCGGAACCCCAGCCACCCGCGCAAGCCGCCCGCATTCGCGCGCCTTCACCGGCTCAGTGCCACCAGCTCGGGCTTGGCGCACCGCTGCAGGCCAGCTGTCAGCTGCGCACCGAGCTGGGTGCAGGTGGCCAGAATGAACGAGTCACGGGACGGGGATGTGCTGCCCCCGATGCCGGACAGGTCGACGAAATAGTGCGGCCATGGGAGCGGCGCGCTCGTCCAGACGACCCGGCCCGCCGCAGCGTCATACCCCCAGGCCTTCCCCAGCGCGCCGTGGTCGATCCCAAGGACGATCCCTTCCCGGACGCCGTAGAGGCCGGCGGACGCGACGGCGGCTGCCCCGAAGACGCGGGCGAGTTCCGTGCCGGTCCAGGGATCAACGCCGAGCAGCACGTTGCCGTCGAGCAGATACAGCCGGTGGTCCACCACATCCACACTCTCGGGCAGCGCGCCGGTGCGCCCCCATAGCGTGGCCCCGCTGGCCCCGCTGTAGGCGGTCACGCCGTGGCCGCCGGTGAACAGGACCACGCCGTCGAACGCCAGGCTGAGCGTTCCCTGGAAGGCGCCGCCCGGCGAGTGGATCAGCCGCTCGGCCCCGGTCTGCAGATCGATCCTGCGCAGACCGGTCACCGGCGACGTGCCCAGGTACCCGCCGGACGACACCGACACATAGATGTGGCTGCCGTCTACCTGCCATGTCTGCGGGCGGGCGCCGGTCGGCCTGCTCCAGATGACCCGCCCAGAATGGTTTGAGTACTGGGTGAGCGAACGTTCACCCACCACGACCGTGCTGGCGGAGTTGGCGGCGACCGCGCCGCCGAATGGGGCGGCGGGGAAGGCCCTCAGCTGCTGGCCGGTGTCTGCCCGCAGGACGATTTCTTCCCGCTGGGGACGGTTGTGAGCGGAGCCGGTCCCGGCAGTCAACGGCGGGTCCACTCCCACCGTGACCACACCGGGCCACACCCGGACCGACACGATCGCGGCCCCGGCCGGAAAGCCGGCCAGGGCGGTGGTCCACAACGGCACCCCGGTGCCGGCCCCGTAGGCGTAGACGGTCAGCCCCATGCCGACCGCGGCGATCTCGCCACCGAGCGCGGCGTAGACCTGGCCCTGGGCAGGAGTGGTGCCGAGCAGGCCGTTCTGGACCATCCACTGTCCAGGCAGTTCATGCGACCACAGGAGAAGGCCCGCTCGCTGGCAACGGTGCCCGCCACAGTCACCCGGCGATGATTGGGCAGCCTGCCCGGGCGCGATCGCGGCGATAATCAGCACCGCCGCGAACGAGAGCCGGCGGACCCACACCATCGATCCGTACGCCATATCCCTGCCGCCTCCAGCGGAGCCCCCAGCCACCTGACATCACCGACCGAATCTTCGGGGTCCTCCGAAGTCTGGCTGGCACTGCTGGATAGCGTAGATCCGCTCGGCCATGCGACCGGACCACTCCTGGAGATCACTATGACGCAGCGTCCTCCCCTCCCCTACGACTTCATGCCGCCGGTGCCCTCGTTCACGGTGGAAAGCAACGACGTCCGCGACGGTCAGCAGATGAGTGACGCGCAGGTTTACAACAGCTTTGGCATGAGCGGCGACAACATCTCGCCCCACTTGCGCTGGCACGGGTTCCCCCCGCAGACCAAGAGCTTCGCCGTCACGTGCTACGACCCCGATGCCCCGACCGGTTCCGGGTTCTGGCACATGGTCCTGCTCGATGTGCCGGCGACCGTGACCGAACTGCCCGCCGGATCGGTCACCGAGGGCGGCACCGGGCTTCCGGAGGGCGCCTTCTGCGTGCGCAACGACTACGGCACCCGGGACTTCGGGGGGGCCGCCCCACCGGCCGGCGACGCGCCGCACCGGTACGTGTTCGCCGTTCACGCACTTGACCTGGCTGATCTCAAGAGCCAGGGACTCGGCCCGGACGCCTCCCCGGCGGTGGCCGGCTTCAATCTGCGGTTCCACACCATCGCCCGGGGCATGATCGTCCCGGTCTACGGCCACTGACTCCCGCCTGGGCCGTTCGCTGTCCAGGGGAACGGCGTGGCATCCGATGCCGGGGATTGCCCGAAACCGCCCTGGCAGCCCGCCGCGCCGTCTCCCCTACCGGCATGATCACCTCACGCAAAGGAGTTCCGCACGATGACCCTAGACGAGGACACCATCCGGCTGGCGCAGGGCAAAAACCTGGCGACCGTGGTGACGCTGATGCCGGACGGTCAACCACAGGCCCTCCTGACCTGGGTGGACACCGACGGTGAGCACCTGCTCATCAACACTGAGCCCCAGCGCCAGCGCTCGCGCAACATCGCCCGCGACCCGCGCATCACGGTGCTCATCCACTCCGCCGAGGATCCCTGGGACTGGTCCGAGGTGCGTGGCACGGTGACCGAGACCGTCAGCGGGGAACAGGCTCGCGCCCACATCGACAAACTGTCGCGCAAGTACGTCGGCGCGGACTACCGCAACCCGATCGGCCCACAGGGCCGGATCATCCTCAAGGTCACGCCCGCCAAGATCAACACGCCCAAGACCACCCGACGGCGCTAGCGGCGCTGTCGCCAGCCAGCGGATGTGGCCGTCAGAATGAGGCCACGTGCTCGCCGCAACTGGCCGGATCGTAGCCGGGCAGGCTGGCGAGCTGTGAGGTCAGCCACGGCGCGGCCAGCACCCGCAATAGGGCCTGCACCTCACGCGAACCAGCCTGCGACGACGGGATCACCAGGTCGAACCGTTCCGCCGCGAGCGGCACGAAGCGCAGCCCGAACGCGAGCGCGGCCGGCTCGCTGCCAACGCCGGCATCGGCGAGTCCCGCGGCGATGGCCGATGCCACCTGCAGATGACCGGTGGCCTGCGTCCGGTAACCCGGGATCGAGCCCGGGTCCAGCCCGAGTCTGCCCGCTTCCCGGTCCAGCACCCGGCGTGCCTCCGAACCCTCTTCCCTGTTGACCAGCCGCAGCCCCTGCTCGGCAACCCCCGCTAGGCAGTCAACCCCGCGGGCAACGCCCCTCCCGAGGACCAGCCCTTCATGCCAGGCGGAGAAGCCCACGACCTCCGCCCCCTGGCCGCCGAGCTTCTCACGGGCGGGACCGGTGTTGTAGTGCCCTCCCTCGCCGAGCAGGTGGGCGCCCGCGACGTGGACCAGGCCCGCCCCAGCCAGCCGGAGTGCCTGCTCGCTGCTGCAGGGCCACCAGGTGAATGAGATCGGCGGGTCCAGCAGCGCCAGCGGCGCCTCCAGCAGCGGCAAAGCGGGGTCGCATCCCGCGACCACCAGCGTCGGCCGCACAGGCGCCAGTGGCTGAACCATGGCGTGCTCCCCCGGCGCGGCCGCACTGCCTGAGCGCGGGCTTCCCGCCACCGGGCGCACCGGCTTTCCCGCTGAGACCGATTCGCCCGCTGCGACCAGGCCCCCCGCGGCACGGAAGCCGGTGCCGGTCGCGGTGTCACCCGTGAGCGGCAGGGCCACGAACTCCTCGCCGATGGGCGCCAGCGTCACCCTGGCCCCCTCCGCCCCGACCGGCGCGACCGCTCGCGCCGGCACGGCGGGCGGCAGGCTGCCGGGGCCGAACAGTTCCTCGACGGTCAGACCGAGCACCCGTGCCAGCGCAAGCGCGACCCGCAACGATGGGTCGGAATGGCCCGCCTCCACCGCCGACACCGCCTGCCGCGACACCCCGGCCATCCCCGCGAGCTGCAACTGCGAGAATCCCCGCGCCTGCCGCGCGAGCCGTAGCCGGATGCCGGCACGGGCCGCATCGCCCCCCGTTCCGGCTGTCATGCCCGGACCCCATCGGCACCGGTGAGCAGGACATCGTCCGGCCCGTACCGGGGCGGCTCGAGAAGCGTGAGCGGGATCTGCGTGCCGATCGGCGGTGGGTCCGGCAGGTGGCACCAGAACGCCCCGCTGGCCCCGTCCACGCTCGTCACCTCGGCATCCCAGCCCGCTCCTGAGGGCCGGACCGTCCGCGCCGAGCCGAGGACAACCAGGCCCCGCTCGGGATGTGAACCGGGCACCACTCGCTCGGGATGCACCCCGGCCACCACGTGGAGCCGATCCGACCCGCAGCCCACGAACCCCCGGTAGCCCACGAGTTCCGCGACCCGCCGTGTCGCCGGCCGGGCAACCACCTCCGCCGGTGACCCGGTCTGCAGCAACCGTCCGCGGTCGATGACCGCCATCCGGTCGGCGAACGCCTGCGCCTCGGGCAGTTCATGAGCGACCAGGACAGCCGGGACCTGTCGCTGCGACACCACGGTCAGCACCAGGCCGGTCAGCGTACGGCGCAGCCCGGCATCCAGGCCCGTGTACGGCTCATCGAGCAGGAGTGCTCCGCGGTTCGCCAGCAGCAGCCTGCCGAGCGCGACGCGGTGCGCCTGTCCCCCGGACAGCCGGGCGGGCCGGTCGTCGAGCAGCGATTCGATGCCGAGTTCCCGCGCGATCCGAGTCACCTCGTCAGCGGTGACCCCGCCCGGCCGGGCACCCGGGGCTTGCGAGCCCATCCCATAGCACAGGTTCTGCCGCACGCTCAGATGCGGGAACAAGCCCGGGTCCTGGCGGAGCAGACCCACGTGCCGCCGCCAGGGTGGTTCGGCCCGCCGCGGTGGCGTGGTCCGGGTGAGTACCCGGCCCGCGAGCACCACCCGGCCACGCTTGAGCGGCGTCAACCCGGCGATCGCTTCGAGCACGGTCGTCTTCCCCGAACCCGAAGGGCCGAACAGGGCCAGCCGTTCCCCGTTGTCAACGCGGAACGCGACCGCAACCGGGAATTCCCGGCGGTCAACCTCGACGTCGGCTTCCAGCACGGGCGCTCCACAGGTATGCCGCGAGCGGCAGTGGCAGTGCGACCACCAGCAGGACCAGCGCGAAGGGCAATGCGGACGGCAGGCCCGTCTCCTGCAGGGAGGTCCAGATCTGCAACGGTAGCCCGTAGGGGTGGTAGGCGACGATGATGACAGCCCCGAACGCTCCCATCGCGCGGGCCCACGACACCGCCAGCGCCATGGCCAGCCCCGGAGCGGCCAGCGGCAGCGTGACCCGCCGGATCACCCGCGACGGCCGGTCGCCCAGCAGCGCCGCCTGCTGCTCCAGGGCGGGGTCCACGCCGCTGAAAGCCGCCTGCGCGCCGAGCACGTAATAGGGCCCGGCCTCGTAGACCTCGGCGATCACCAGTGCCAGGAATGTGTTGGTGGCCGACCCGCCCAAGGCGCCGATGAGCCGGCCGATCGGGGTCACCGGGCCGACCATGAAGACCAGCAGCAGCCCGACCACCAGCGGGGGCAGCAGCAAGCTGGCGAGGACCCCGGTCTCCCACACCCGGGGCCAGGGCAGAGTTCCGCGCGCCAGCATCCACGCCAGCGGGGTGCCGAGCCCGACCAGCACACCCAGGGCGACCGCGCTGGCTTCCAGCGACACGATGAGTGGTTCCAGCGCGCCGGGCGAGGTCAGCGCCGAACCGATCGCGGATGGCGAAATATGCGCCAGGAGTGTGATGACCGGCCCGATCAGGGCGATCCAGATGATCGCCGCGCCCACGACCGACACCGCCGCGGACACCGAACGCAGTGCCCGCAGCGGCGCCGTCGGTGAACCGCGGTCCCGCGCTTCGTCGACCGGGGTGGCCGCCCAGGTCACGACAGCTACCCGCCCAGTTCGTGGCGGATCGACGCGGGGATCGCGGCCGAGTCGCCGAACGCGGTCGGGGCCAGCAGCGTGTAGCCACCTTGCTTGTGCAGCGCCAGGCCCTTACGTGAAATCACGAACGCGATGAAGGCGTCCGCCGCCGCCCGGTCGGTCTTGCCGATCGTGGTGATGTCCACGACCAGCGGTTTGCCCTGGACAGGCTGCCCGTTCGCGAGCTTGAAGCTCACGGTCGCGTAATGCGTGGCGAGCGCCGGATCGCCCAGGCTGATCGAGGGTGGGAGGGCGATGTAGGGCAGGTGAAGCTGGACCGCCTGGGACAGGAAGGCGCTTGCGGCATCGAGCTGACCGGCCTGCAGGCGGGGTTCGAGGGCGGTCTCGTCGAAGATCGTGGGTGAGTTGGACGAGGACGGTGCCCCGTGCAGGATCTGCGCGACGATCGCGGCTGGCAGATGGTACTGAGCCCGGGCGAGCAGGATCATCTCGATGAACGCCTGGCCCTGCGGATCCACGTTCGGGTCGGTCCGGCCAAGCTGGAAGCCCGGTTTCGCCATGAGGTAGAAGAGCCTGGACAGGGGCTCCTGGCCGCTGGCGATGGCCCGAAGCTGCGACGCGTACTGGCTCTGCGGGTTGTAGGTGACCACGATCGGGCTCGCCGCGAACTGGACGTACCAGTTCGTGTACTTCGGTTCGAGCGCCTCGATCGGCTTGGCCCCGATGCTCTCGAACACATTCGGCGCGATCTCGCCGGAGATGATCTCCTGCGATAGCGCCAGGGACCCCGCCCCCCGGCCCAGATAAGCGGTACCGGTCGCTTTCGTGAACGCCGGGCCGACAACTTTCTCGTTCAGGTTCGTGAGCGAGCCGGCATAGGCCACGTTCGCCGTGCCGTTGGCGGCCCCGGACGGCGCGCCCGCGCCGGGAGAACCGGCGTTGGCTGGTGAACCGCAGGCCGCGGCCGCCATGCCGGCGCAGGCCAGCACGACCATTAGCCCCGAACGGGCGCGCCCGGTGCGGGCGATGCCAACGGCCGGGCGGATGCGGGCGATGCCGCGGTCCGGGCCGAAGCGGGCGGTGGCGCGGTCCGGGCCGAAGCGCGCGGTGGCGCGAGGGCCGGTGATGCGCGAAGCGAGCGTGATCGGCCAAGCGGAGGAACGCCTCATGCAGCCGACGTTAGCCACTGACAGTAGCGCGGCGCAAGAAACCTTGACATTCCCGGCCCCGCTCCATCCGCCCGGCGCGAGATTTCCGCACGCAGTCGGGGCCCGCAGGCCGCGCCCACAGCTTCCCTTCAGGATTCGCTCAGCCTGCCCTGCTACAGATACAGGGCGGAACGCCAAAGCCCCGGCGCAGGTGAGTGCCGCCGCCGCCGCAACGCCATCGGCGCTTGGGTATTGTGCGGTCCGGACGAGCCCTAGCATGGACTCCGGCTAATTCATGTCAGCGACCCCCATTGAGGAACAGCATGGGCAAGGCGAGCAGGAACAAACGGGAGAGCGCCCGCGACAAGATCGCAGCGCAGCGCGAGGCCGCCCGGCGCGCCGAACGCCGTCGCCGGATGCTCATGACCGGCGGCAGCATTCTCGGCGT
>DAHUZQ010000092.1 GCA_027306495.1 Actinomycetota bacterium
GACCATGGGGATGGCCTCAGACACAGCCTTACATGCCAGGTCGCGTATGAACAGACGGCATATCCGACCTCATATCAGACACAGAGGATGTCTATACCGGCGGTTACCGCGGGGCCGGCCAACCCCACCGGGTCAGGTGCCGGCCCCGCGGCCCGCGGCCCTCCCTTACAGCCGGTGCGCCCGCCGGACCCTCAGGCCGTCCTTGCGGCCCGCGAGAACCAGCGCCAGCGATCCCGCGACTGCGAGCCCGAGAACCAGCTTCCACCACTTCATCTGTGCTTTCCCCCTTTTGCGCGCCGGGTGCCTCGCCCTTGGGCATGCGGGCCGGAATCGGCACCCGGCCTCTCTCGCCTGTCTCATACCCCGGCTGCGTGATAATGCCCTCATGGGAATCCCCGCTGGTGCCGTGGCCGACTATGTGGACCGCGCCCTGGACAGCATGTCCGGCATTGTCCGCGGACTCGGCGACGAGGCCGCGAATCGGCGTCCGGATCTGCCTGGCGCCAACTCGCCATTCGCCATCCTTCGCCACTGCCTTGGCGTCATGGATTACTGGGGGGGCGAAGTGATCGCCGGCCGGGCCGTTCAGCGGGACCGCGACGCGGAGTTCCGCGCCAGTGGACGGACGGCAGACCTCATCGCGGCAGCGGAGGCTGCCAGAGCCGCGTTCCGGGCGGACCTGGCCGGCGCTGACCTGGCCGCGCCGCCCCTGGGCACTCACCCGACCGCCGACCGGGGATCACTGGAAATGGCCAGCCAGGGACACGCGCTCCTGCACGTGCTGGAGGAGGTCTGCCAGCACCTCGGCCAACTGGAGATCACCCGCGATCTGCTGAGCGCCAGCGGCCAGCCACCGAGCTAACCGGCGCGGCCGAGCGATTGGGCCATCCGGCGCACCGCTTCCGCCAGCAGTTCGGGTGAGGTGCCCATATTGAGCCGGGCGAAGCCGGCGCCCTGCGGGCCGAAGCCCGGACCGGGGGTGAGCGCGACCTTGCCCCGTTCCAGGAAGGCCGCGGCAGGATCGTCACCAAGCCCGAGACCCCGGCAGTCCAGCCAGGCGAGGAAACTCGCCTGCGGCGGCGCGTAGCGGACTCCGGGCAGGTGCTCTGCGAGCAGGCTGGTGAGCAGGTGACGGTTGGCGTCCAGTTGTGAGCGCGCGGCATCGAGCCAGGGCAACGCCTTCGTGAACGCGGCAACGGTGGCCAGCACCCCGAGATGGCCGGCGAGCAGGGCCTCCGCCCGCTCCGCCAGCAATGCCGCCGCCGCGTCGCTGCCGACGACGGCCAGCCCGCACTTGAGCCCCGGTATGTTCCACCCCTTCGACGCGGAGGTGAAGGTATAGGCACGCTGCGTCATCTCATGGTCGATGGAGCCGAACGGTACGAAGCTGGCCCCGGCCAGCGCCAGCGGGGCGTGGATCTCGTCCACCGCCAGCAGCACGCCGTGGCGCTGGCACAGGTCGGCGACCGTCCGCAACTGGCCGGCCGACCAGACGTTGCCGGTGGGATTGTGCGGGCTGCACAGCAGGAACGTGGCGGCGTCCGGCCGGCGCAGTGCCGCCTCGATGGCGGCGAAGTCAAGGTCGTAGCGGCCGTCAGCGTCGCGGGCCAGCGGTGCTTCGATCATCTGGCGGCCATAGAAGCCGAAGCGGAACCAGAACGGCGGATAGACCGGTGGGGTGATGACGATCCCCGACCCCGGCGGGGTCAGCGCCACGACCACCTCGGCGAGGCCCGTCATCACGTCGGGCACCGGCACGACCCACCCCGGCGACGGCGCCCATCCGAACCGGGCAGCCGCGAACGACGCGTAGGCCTCCCCGACCACCCCGGCATGCGGATACCCGGTATCTGAGATGGCGAGCGCACCACTGACCGCGTCCCTGACCGGCGCCGCGATGTCGTAGTCCATCTCGGCCACGAACGCCGGCAAGACGTCAGCCGGGTAGGTGCGCCACTTCCAGCTTTGGCGCAAACGGAGAGTGTCCAGGTCACAGGTGCCGAGCAGAGAGTCCACGGCAGGGATGCTAACGGACGGCGGCTCAGGGGAGCAGGCGGGCATGTCCGGATTGGGGGGCTATGCTGAGGCGTGAACGGACAGGGCGCACTGTCATGCTGAAGGGATACCCGTGACCGGGAAATGGTTCCGCGGCATCATCCCATCCCGGGAAAAGCCCGCCGAAATCGACACGACCATCCCCCACTCCGCCCGTATCTATAACTACTGGCTGGGCGGAAAAGACAACTTCGAAGTGGACCGGGTGGCCGCCCGCCAGACGATGGCCGCCAATCCCGGGATTGTGGCGGATGCCCGGACCAACCGCGCTTTCCTGGTCCGGGCGGTGCGCTACCTGACCGCTGAGGCCGGCATCCGGCAGTTCCTGGATATCGGCACCGGGCTGCCGACGGCGAACAACACCCACGATGTCGCCCAGGCCGCCGCGCCGCAGTCGCGCATCGTCTATGTGGACAACGATCCGCTGGTGCTTTCCCACGCGCGCGCCCTGCTCACCAGCACTCCGGAAGGCGCTACCGCCTACCTCGACGCCGATCTGCGCCAGCCCGGGTCCATCCTCGAGGCCGCCGCCGCCACCTTGGACTTCAAGGTGCCGGTGGCCCTCATGCTGCTCATCATCCTGCACATGATCCCCGACGACCAGGATCCGCATGGCCTGGTGAAGCAATTGCTCGCGGCGCTCCCCTCCGGCAGCTACCTGGTACTTTCCCACGTCGCCAAGGACGTGGAGCCGGAGCGGGTCGCGGAGATGCGAAAGCGCTGGAACAGCCAGTCCGGCATCGCACCGGCCACGCCCCGGGACCACGCGGCTATCGCCCGGTTCTTCGACGGCATGGAGATCCTAGAACCTGGCATCGTCCAGCCTCCGCAGTGGCGCCCCGATCCGGCCGACGGCCCACCCCGCAGCAACGTGACCGCCTGGTGCGGGGTCGGCCGCAAACCCTGAGCCGGCTAGGTTCGCTCTCCCCTCACGCGAGCCGGCGGCGGCGGATCAGCCAGAAGCAGAGCCCCGCCAGCGCGAGCGCGAGCGCGAGGAAAATCCCTGCCTCCAGCCACTGGAAGTCCCAATACCGGCTTCCTGGCTGAAAGACAACCAGTTGCCGCAGGTGCATGCGCCCCAGCGCCGCCTGGCAGGCCTGCCACGACTTGTTCCGGCAGGCCGCCGGGAGAGGCCCGGTGAAGGGCCGACCGGAGTCGGTCAGGACCTGGTTGGTGATGACCCAGGCGCCGGGCAGGTCGACCCCCGCGAACAGTGCCACGGAGCCGTTGGCGGCCAAGGTCATCCCGTCGACGAGCGAGGGGTCGCCACGAACGCCTCAAGCTCGCGCAACTCCACGGGCATACGGCACTGCCGGACCGGGCACACGGGCACCTGCGGAGTGGCCCGCGCCTGCCGTGTACTACCGCCGTGCCGTCCAGCTATATTGATCGGCTGCTGCGATGAATACCTTCCCGAACTGCCCCTTTTTCACCCGGCCGCGCTGCGCGAGTGTCGTACATGACAGGTGTGCCACCGGCGGCGGCACAGAGTATGGCGGAACGGCCCGGGGCCGGGAGCCCGGCGCCAGCGGACCCTGGGAGGGCGAAATGCCGGATGGTGGCGACGTGCCGATGATGAAAGAAACACGAACATGACGGTGTCACCGGCCACGCATCGTAGCCGCGCCCGGAACAGCGCCGCCGTAATCGGCTTCCTGCTCGCCGGCCTGCTCGCGGCGGGATGCGGCAACCAGCAGCCGGCTGCGACGGCTTCGGCGCGATCGTGCACCGAGGTGAGCATCGCCGCCATCAAGCATGACGCCGCCATGACCTCGCTCCCGGCCGTCTGCAGGGGGCTGACCAAAGCGCAGCTCATCTCCGTGGCCAACACCGCGGTTGCGTCGGTCGCCGGCACCATGCACGGCAAGCGGCTCATGCGCACCCGACTGCGGGACCTGGGCCCGCTGATACCGCACTTCACCCGGGTCACCGCCGCCAGGGCCAGCGTGCCGCAGACCGCCCTGCCCGGCCGGGGTGGCCTGCCGCTGGACATTGCCGCGCTCATCGCCTGGCTGATCACGGTCGGTCTGGGCGCGACGATGATGGCCCGCTGGCTCACCCGCGGCGGTCTGCACCGCGGCGCGATCGCGGGACAGCGGGCGCTGAACTTCGCACACCTGGCGCTGGCCATTGCCGGCCTGGCCATCTGGATCGCATACGTCGTGACCGGCCTGCGCGCTCTGTCCTGGGCCGCCTGTGGGGTGCTGATGCTGGTGACCGGCCTGGGCATGTCCCTGCTGTTCCGCTCCCCGCAATCGGCGCCCTCCCCTTCGCCGGAGCCCACGCCGGCCACCGCCATTCCCGCCTCCGCAGGGTCAGCCATTCCCGCCTCCGCAGGGTCAGCCGTGGCCGCTTGGGCGGGGGGATCGGTGGTCCTGCGCCCGGCGATCACTGACGGCCCGGTAGCGCCGGATCACAGCGGCGGACGGCTGGCGCGCGGCAGTTCCGGTCCCCTGATCCTTGCCGCCCATGTCGGGCTGGCCACGACAACGGTGCTGCTCACCTTGCTCGCGGCCATCGGAGCCGGCTAGCAGCCCCGGGCACGGGACTGCCAGCCGGGTTAACCGATGTCCCCAGTGAGGTAACGATCCAGGGTCGGGCCGACCGCCGCTGCAAGCTCGGCTGGGCTTGCGGTTGCCAGCGGCTCGACCTGGAGCACGTAGCGGGCGAGTACGAG
>DAHUZQ010000099.1 GCA_027306495.1 Actinomycetota bacterium
GGACTGGCGGAAGACCGGGTCACGCCGTCCGGCGAAGGGCCGCCCAGCGGCGCGCGTGGCTGATCCGGGGGTGGAGTGACCCGGCGGGCCACCCGCTCCGACGACACGACAACGCACACCCCGGCCACCACGACACCGCCGCCGATGAGGATGGGCACGGTGAGCGGTTCCCCGAGGATGACCGCACCGAGTGCCACGGCGACGATCGGATTGACGTAGGCGTAGGTGGCTGTCAGCGACAGCGGCACATGACCGAGCAGCCAGACGTACGCGGAGAAGGCGACGATCGAGCCGATCAGGATGAGGTACGCCAGCGCGATCCAGCCCTGGGCGGGGATCGCGCCGAAGTGGAGGCTGGCAGGCTCACCGGTGGCCACTCCGCCCAGCGTGAGCACCAGTCCGGCCGCGAGCATCTCGTAGACCGTCGCCACGAATGGCTGACCGGGCAGGGCGAGCCGCTGCGAGACGAATGACCCGGTGGCCCAGGAGAGCGTCCCGCCGATGATGGTGAGCAGCCCCCACAGGGCGGTACCCGCGGGGTGGCCGCCGGGCAGGGTCAGCAGGGCTAGCCCCCCGAACCCGATGACCGTGCCGGCGATCGTGGCAGTGCGCGGGATGTCCCGGCTGAGCAGTCGCAGGCAGACGATCCAGAGGGGTACGGCGGCGACAACCAGGGCAGCGAGCCCGGACGGGACGGTCTGCTCGGCCACCGCCACCGCGCCGTTCCCGCCCGCCAGCAGCAGGACCCCGATCAAGGCGGCGCCGAGTGCGCGGCGCGGCGGGACCCGCAGCACCGACCAACCGTGGCGCACCGCCAGCAACGCGGCGAGCAGCACGGCGGCGATCAGGAAGCGTGCTCCCATGCCGAGCATCGGCGGAACGTGCCGGTCCAGAACCCGGATCGCCAGGTAGGTCGATCCCCAGACGACGTACACCACCGCCAGCGCGCCCCAGGTGGCGAGTGCGGACGGGCGGGTATCAGACATGGGCAAACGGGGGGTTGGTCATGTCACCATTCTGTCCGCTGCCGGCTGGCGCGCCAAGGCGGCGGCCGCTGCCCGGAAATCAGGGGCCCGGGCGCACAGCCGGCGCTGATTTCAGGAGCAGTTCGGATCGCACCCCCGTGGAGGGGTGCGATCCGAACCACTGATGAAAATGCTCGCCCGGGGCTGGTCCGGCACCCGGCCGGCCAACTGGCCAGGCTCGCAGTGCTGCCCGGGCGCCGGCTCAGAGCGGGCCGTAAGCGCGCGTGGCCTCCGCGATCGCGGTGAGGTAGCCGGCCCGGTCGAACGCCGACTGCTCAGCTTGCGCCTGAGCCGCCAGCAGGCCCCGGGCGTCATCGACGCTGGAGAAGCCCTTCCGGCTGAGCCAGGAGGTCAGCCCGTCGAGGAGTTCCGTGGCGTGGCCGGGACCGTGACGCAGCAGGGAAGAGGTGGTCATCACCACATCGGCGCCAGCCAGCAGGTAGGCGGCCACATCTGACGGAGTCTCCACACCTGTGCTCGCGGCGATGGACGCGCGGATCCGCCCACGGAGCCGGGCAATCCAGGAACGGGGCAGCGAGGCCTCGAATGGGGCCGACAGCCGCAGGCCCCGGGACACGGTCAGCGTCTCCGGGTCGATGTCGGTCTGCATGAAGCGGTTGAACAGGACCAGCCCATGGACACCGACCCGGTCGAGCCGGATCGCGAGTTCACCGAGCGAGCTGAAGTAGGGGCCGAGTTTGACCGACACCGGGATCGTCACCGCCGCCAGCACCGTGGTGGCGACCGCAACATGGCGCTGCTCGAAGTCGCGGCCGGAGATGAGCGGGTCGGTCGGCAGGTAGTAGATATTGAGTTCGATCGCCGCGGCGCCAGCCTCCTGGAGCGCGGTCGCGTAGTCGGTCCAGCCGCCGGTGGTCACCCCGTTCAGGCTGGCGATGACCGGGATGTCGACGGCGGCGGACGCCTGCTCGACCAGGCTGAGATAGCGGCTGGGCCCGGCTTCCCCGTCGGGGACCGGCAGGTAGGTGAGGGACTCGGGGAAGCTCTCCGACCCGGCCTCGGACAGCCAGGTGTCCCGTTCGGCTTCCCGGTGGACCTGCTCCTCGAACAGGGACGGCAGCACCACGGCCCCGACCCCGGCGTCCGCCAGGCGCCGCACACCCGCGACCGTATGGGCGAACGGCCCAGCGGAGGCGACCAGTGGGTTGCGCAGTTGCAGTCCCAGGTACCCGGTGGTGAGGTTCATGACGGGCTCCCGTGCGGTCCGGCCGGGAAGCGCTCTGGCCCCCGGGACGCCATTTCTTCGTAGGTGGCCCAGCGCTGATGGATCTCTGCCTGTGCCAGCCCGAACAGGCGCTCGGCCTCGGCGGGGTCGGTCTGGGCGAGGATCCGGTACCGCAATTCGTTGCCGGTGTAGTGCCCGAGCGAAATGCGTGGACGGGGGGAGTCGAGCAGGAACGGGTTCTTGCCCGCCGAGCGGAGCACCGGGTCGTAGCGCATCAGCGGCCAGTAGCCGCTCGCGACCGCGCGGTACTGCTGGTCCATGCCGTTGCGCATCTCGATGCCGTGCGCGATGCAGTGGCTGTAGGCGATGACCAGGGACGGCCCCTCATAGGCCTCCGCCTCCCGCAGCGCCCGCAGCGTCTGCTGCGGGTCCGCACCCATCGCCACGCGGGCCACGTAGACGTTGCCGTAAGCGATGGCCTGCAGGCCCAGGTCCTTCTTGGGCACCTTCTTGCCGGCCGCCGCGAACTTGGCGACCGCGGCCAGCGGTGTCGCTTTGGACATCTGGCCACCGGTGTTGGAGTACACCTCGGTGTCCAGGACCAGCACGTTGACGTCGCGTCCGCTGGCGAGGACATGGTCCAGGCCGCCGGCCCCGATGTCGTAGGCCCAGCCGTCGCCGCCGACCAGCCAGATGCTGCGGCGCACGAGGTGGTCCAGCACGCTGCGCAGGTCCGCGATGGTGGCTCGCCGGCCGGCGTCGGCCCCGGCGGCGTCGCCGTCTTCGCGGTCCAGTTCGCCGAGCCGGGTCCGGAGGGCGGCCACCCGGAGCCGCTGCGCGGCGAACTCCGACTCGGTCCGCTGCGGTCCTGCCAGGAGCCCGTCCACCAGATCGGGCCCGAGCACGTCCCGCAACTGCGTCAGCCTCGACCGGGCAAGATCGCGGTGCAGGTCGGCGGCCAGCCGGAACCCCAGCCCGAACTCCGCGTTGTCCTCGAACAGCGAGTTCGACCAGGCCGGCCCCCGCCCCGCCTCGTTCACCGCCCATGGCGTGGTCGGCAGGTTGCCGCCGTAGATCGAGGAGCACCCCGTCGCGTTGGCCACCATAAGGCGGTCACCGAACAGCTGTGACAGCACTTTGAGATAGGGGGTTTCCCCGCAGCCGGCGCAGGCGCCCGAGAATTCAAACAGCGGCTGCAGGAACTGGGTGCCCCGGACGGTCCCGAAATCGACCCGGGAACGCTCCACGGTGGGCAGCGACTCGAAGAACGCAAGCTGGTCCCGCACGGGTGCCGGGTCCGGCTCGGCCGGCGCCATGTTGATGGCCTTGCGGACGGGCTCGCTGGGCAGGCTCACCGGGGCACCGGGCACGCTCACCGGGCAGGCCTCCACGCACAGCCCACAGCCGGTGCAGTCCTGCGCGTACACGGCGAGGGTGTAGCGGCTCTCCGGAAGCCCCCGGGCGTTCAGCGGCGCGGAGGGGAACCCGTCCGGCGCCCCGGCCAGCGCGGCCGCGTCGTAGAACTTGGACCTGATCACGCTGTGCGGGCAGACGAACCCGCAGTTGCCGCACTGGATGCACGCGTCCGGATCC
>DAHUZQ010000103.1 GCA_027306495.1 Actinomycetota bacterium
GTCACTGGCTGGTGACTCCGGAAGAGGACTGGCCGTTCTCAGTGAAGCTGCCCGGCAGGGCGGGGGCACAATTCCGGATCGGGCTGCTCGACTACGCGGAGCCCGGCCCCGGATTCGGGCCAGGGCGCGCCCCGGGGACGGGTGAGGAGGCGTTCTCGTGCAGGCTGCCCGCCGAGAGCACCAGCACGGCCGCGGCAACGAACGATGCGGCCATGATCACAAAGCTGGCGGTGAACCCGAAGGCGTCGATGACCCAGCCGAGCACGGCCAGCCAGAGCGCGCCCACCCCGTAGGCGATGGCGAAAAAGGCCCCGAAGGCGCTCCTGCCGTGCCCCTCTCCGACAGCGTCGGCGAACACCGCTTGCAGCAGCGGCGACTCGGCATAGGCGAGCACGCCGACCGCCACGCCGGTCAGCAGCAACGCCACCAGTCCCCGGCCGACGAACGGGAACAGCGCCAGCGCCGCCGCACCACCCAGATATGCCCCAACGAGCAGCCGCCTGCGCCCGAGGCGGTCGGCTAGATACCCGGCGGCCACCGGCCCGGCCACGCTGGCCGCCATCACTGTGGTGAACACCACTCCCACCTCGAGCTGGCTCAGATGCAGGTCGCCCTTGAGGTAGGCCGGCAGGTAGGTGGTGACAGTCCCGAGCCCACGGCCACCCGCGGCGATCGTGGACGCGGCCAGGATCAGCAGGACCCGCCTGCGCACCAGCACCGACCACAACCGGGGCCGCGGCGGGGCAGGGCTGGCGGGCGCCGCGGGCCGCGCAGCATGGCGCTGCTCGGACGGCAGCGCAAGCCCGACAACGAGGCCGCCGACGGCCGTCAGCACGGCAAGGGCGGCCAGCGCCCAGCGCCATCCCGAGGTGGTGATGACCGCGGAGACGATCAGCGGAACGGCCACCGTGCCCAAGCTGCCGCCGACCGTGTGCCAGCTCAGCACGGTGCTGCGGCGCTGCGGAAAGCGTTCTGACAGGTACGCGCTCCCGACCGGGTGCTGGGGCCAGGAGACCGCCGAGCCCAGGCAGCGCGCGGCGCCGAAGACTGCGAACCCGGGCGCGACCGCGGCAAGCGCGGTGGCTGCCGCCATACCGAGGTTCTGGGCCACGAGCACCGACCTGGCCGACATCCGCCGCAGCAGCCCGGCAGCACCCTGGAGCAGGCCACCCAGCAGGCCGGCCGCCGTGAGGACCAGCCCGAGCACCCCGTAGGACACGTGGAACGTCGCCACCACCAGCGGGTATGTGATGGCCAGGCCACCCACATAGAAGTGCTGCACCGCGTGTGAGGTGACCATGACCGCCAGTGCCCGGCGATCCCGCCGCTTGTGTGCTCGATCGACCGGGGAGGCGACCGCGGATGGGGAATTCCGCTGGGTGGTCACGATGGCACGGTAGCGGTGGCTCCCCGGCGACGTCTGCGCGGCCCCCGTTCTCGGCTATCCCGGCCGCGGCGAGGAGGTCACCGCCGCTATCAGGCGTCGAGCAGCGTTTCGAGATCGACGCTGATCTGCTCGGGAGTGACGTTGGGCTCGTAGCGCCGGATGACGCCGCCGTCGCGGCCGATGAGGAACTTCGTGAAGTTCCACTTGATCTCGTCGGTCCCGATGGCCTCCGGCCGGGTGGCCCGGACATGGTCGTACAGCCTGCCGCTGGCTGGGCCGAACTCGCCGGGCGCCTGGCTGCGCAAGTATGCGTACAGCGGCGCCGCGCCGGGACCGTTCACCTCGACCTTGGCGAAAACCGGGAACGTGACCGAATAACTGGTCTGGCAGAAGTCCTGGATCTCGGCGTCGGTGCCCGGCTCCTGGCCGCCGAACTGATTGCAGGGGAACCCGACGACCCGCAGGCCACGGTCCCCCGCGTCGCGGTTCAGCGCCTCTAGGCCCTCATACTGCGGAGTCAGACCGCATTTGCTGGCGACGTTGACGATCAGCAGGAGTTGCCCGGCGTAGTCACGCAGGTCTTTGGCGCCGCCATCGGCGGTCCTGACCGAGAAGTCGTGCACGTTCACTGGGGGCCTTTCCAGTCGGTGCGGCCAAGGCCGCCACGGGCATATTGGCCTTCGCGCAAAGCTTCCGGCGACAGCGAATATTCCGCGTCGTCACCCAACGACCCGCGGGCCAAGTCCCCGGCCCCGCGGCTACTCCCCGGCCCGGCCCGCCGTCCACCCGCGCGACCTGGACTGACGGCTCAGTGACGGTGGCATCGTAGAAGGGTGACGACGCTCCACCCATGGCTGCCGCGGGCCGGGCGGCCCGGCGCCTACCACGGGGTCGCGGCGGCTGGCCTTGGCACCTTCCTGGTGCACCTGTTCATCTGGCACCTGATCTGGCGGGCTGGCCTGTTCCTGTGGCACATCAAGACATTCGGGCCGATCATCGTGGCGCTGATTGTGATCGGGCTCATCGCGCTCGGTGTGTTCCGCCGGCGGCGCGGCCAGGGCTGGCCCTGGCGGCGGCGCGGCGGCGGATACGGGTACGGCACCGGCACGGGGCCGCGCGACTGGTAGCGCCCGCTCAGCCGCGCGAGGACGACACAAGGGGCGTGCGAACGGGACCAGAACGGCCGGGGCCGCGCGACCGGCAGCGCCCGCTCAGCCGCGCGAGGACAACGCAAGGGGCGTGCGAACGGGAACGGAACGGCCGGGGCCGCGCGACCGGCAGCACCCGCCCCGGCGGGTCAGCCGTCCTGCGACGGCGCCAGGCGCAGCGCGTAGAAGTGCAGGGAGTCGCTGCTGCGCAGCCGGTGGAATCCGTTCTTCTCCAGCACGCGCTGGGAGCCGATGTTGTCCAGGCTGGTATCGGCGTTGATGACAATCACACCGCCGTGGGCGCGGCAGATCGCCACCAGGCCCGCGACCGCCTCGGTGCCGTAGCCCTGGCCCCATTCCGGCTCGACCATCCCGTAGCCGATGGTCACCTCTCCGGACTCGTCCGGCGGGCCATAGAACCCCGCGGTGCCGATGATGCGGCCGTGTGCGCGCGCAACCAGCTTGTACGAGCCGAAGGGGCCCAGATCTGCGCTCGCGGCGGCCACGCGGGCGGCGGGCGCGCAGTCCTCCCCCCGCGGGAAGCCGTCAGCCCACCGGTCCTGCGCGCCCGGGGTGCCTGCGGCGATCCGGGCGGCCTCCGGGCGGCCGAGCAGCAGCAGATCGACGCCGCTGGACTTGGATTGAGTCATGGCGCCGTCGAGTCAACCACAGATTGAGCGCGCCAGCCCAAATGACAACGTATCCATTACACATGGCGACCTACTGCTAACCTCTCATTCATGAGTTCTCGCCGCAGGCACCCGTGACCCTCAATCAG
Organism: Actinomycetota bacterium; assembly: GCA_027306495.1. Classification (GTDB taxonomy): domain Bacteria; phylum Actinomycetota; class Actinomycetes; order Streptosporangiales; family Streptosporangiaceae; genus DAHUZQ01. The sequence goes on from DAHUZQ010000103.1 coordinate 3,314, forward strand.
TTGCGGACGTTCCTGGCCGTGGCGGACACGGGTTCGGTGCGCCGCGCCGCCGAGGACCTGGTGGTCACCCAAGCCGCCGTCTCGGCCGCGCTCGCCGCACTGCAGAAGTCGCTGGGCCTGGCCCTGGTCGCTCCGGACGGCCGGGGCCTGCGCCTCACGCCCGCCGGTGAGACCTATGCCCGCCGCATCCGCCCGCTGCTGGGCATGCTGGAGGAGGCGAGGCTGGCGGCCGCCGCGGCGGCCGATCCGGAGCGGGGTGAGCTTCGCCTAGCGGCAGTGACAACCGGCGCGGAGCAGATCATGCCGGTCATCCTCGGCGGTTTCCGTCGCCGCTATCCCCACATCGGGATCCGCCTGGAGGCCGGGAACCGGGACCGGGTGCACGCTCTGCTCGACCGTCACGGGGTGGACCTGATCCTGGGGGGGCGCCCCGAGCCGGGCTGGGATGTCGCTGTCCACGCCGTCCGCCCGCATGAGCTCGTCGTCGTCGCCGCGCGGGACCTGGCCGACGCGGCGCCCGCTGCCAGCGACGGGCCGGACCGGTTGCTGGCGTGGCTCGCCCAGCAGACCTGGCTGCTGCGCGAGCCGGGATCTGGCACCCGGGCGACCACGCAGGCGCTGCTCACCGACCTGGAGATCGCGCCGCTCACGCTCGTCGTCGGATCCAACGGGGCTATCCGCGAGTCCACCCGGGTGGGGCTGGGGGTCACCCTGATGTCGCGGGATGCGGTCGCGGGCGAACTGGAGTCCGGGGACCTGGCGGTGGTGGACGTCCCCGGCACTCCGCAGCACCGCGACTGGTACCTGGTGGCACACCGAGGCACCCTCCCGCCCACCGCAGGCCTGCTGGTGGAGCACGCGATCGACGCCGGTGGCTTCCGGCCCCCGGGACCTGATGACCGGAAAGGACCATGAGCATGACGCAAGACGACTCGGGTCGCGCGGCGACCGCCGGCCCCACGCATCTGCCGGGCAGCGCGGACGCCCCTGGGAACGCACGCGACGACGGGACGCACGCCTGGGCCACCCCCTGGATCGCCCAGGCCGGGAAGGGCCGGGTCGCGGTGATGACCGGCCTTCGCCTGTTCGCGGGCCGGCCCTACCTGTGCGGTCCGGCGCTGACCTGTGCGTGCGCGCCCGAGGACAACCTGGCCGTGCATGCGGCGCTGGTGGCCTCCTCCCCCGGCAGCGTGATCGTCTGCGACGGAGGTGGCACGGCCAGCACCGGCCTGGTCGGTGAATTCATGGCGACTGACGCGGCCGCCCGTGGGCTGGCGGGCCTGGTCATCGACGGCCCGGTCCGTGACCTCGACGACCTGGAGCGGCTCGGCTTCCCCGTGCTGTGCCGGGGCACCGCGCCTTCCCAGTCCACCAAGACCAGGGTGGTCTCACTCGGGCAGCCCGTGGTGGTGGGCGGCGCGCTGGTCGCCACCGGTGACCAGATCGTGGCCGACCGGGACGGCGCGGTGGTCGTCCCCGCCGCCGACTGGGCCGCGGTCAGCGCGGACGCCGCTGCCCTGGCCGACCGGGAGGAACGCACCCGGGCGCGGCTCGCCGCCGGCGAGCGGCTGGCCGACATCATCGGCCTGGACCTGTCGGCCTACCGGCCGCGATGAGCTGACGGCGGCCACCATCATCGGCCTGGACCTGTCGGCCTACCGGCCGCGATGAGCTGACGCTGCCGCTCACCCGTTCCCAAAGCATAAGCTTTTGCTTGTGTATATGTGGCTAACTCTCAATAGACAGTGCAGCAATTGCCTGGCATCGTGAACGCGAAGCGTGACCGATGACGGAGGAAACATGTCCGCAGAGAAGAGCCGCTGGAGCGCCGGGGTCATCCCGTATGCCCAGATGGGCTACTGGCAACCCGAC
>DAHUZQ010000104.1 GCA_027306495.1 Actinomycetota bacterium
AATCTCACGGCTGGTCGGGCACAGCAGCACCGCCGTCACGGAGCTGGTCTACCGCAAGCAGATACGGCCCGTCTTGCAGGCGGGGGCGGTCGCGATGGACCGCATCTTCAAGCCCGATCAGGAAGCGTAGTCACGCAGTTAGACACTCAAGAGGCCGGTTCCCTGATCGGGACCGGCCTCTGACCTGGGTCGGGGTGGGGAGATTTGAACTCCCGGCCTCTTCGTCCCGAACGAAGCGCGCTGCCAAGCTGCGCTACACCCCGCCGCGTGCGCGGCACCGTCCAGGGCCAGAGCCCCAGACCCGGGAAGTCTAGCCGATCCGTGGCACCAGCGTGAGCAGGCTGGCCTCGGGCCGGCAGGCGAACCGGAACGGTGCCCAGGGGGATGTTCCGAGCCCAGCGGACACGTGCAGCCAGGGGCGGAGAGGGTCGCCAGCTGCCGGATGCCGGTGCAGTCCCTGCGCTCGCCCGATGTCGAGGCCGCAATTGGTGACCAGGGTCCCATACCCGGGCAGGCACACCTGGCCGCCGTGGGTGTGGCCCGCCATCAGCAGGTCGTAGCCGTCGGCGGCGAACAGGTCCATCACCCGGGGCTCCGGCGAATGCATTACCCCCAGACGCAGGTCAGCGCCGGGATCAGTGCGGCCGGCGATCGCGGGATAGCGGTCGCGCCCGATGTGCGAATCGTGTACGCCCGCCACCTCGATGTCGGCATCCCCGACCTTGATCCGGCCGCGCCGGTTATTGGCATCGAACCACCCGGCCGAGGTGAGGGCGGCACCGAGTTCGTCCCACGGCAGGTCGGGCACATGGCGGCTGTGCGGGACGGCGGAACTGCGTACCAGGTAGCGCAGTGGGTTGCGCGGCTTGGGGGAATACAGATCGTTCGAGCCGTACACGAAGATCCCGGGCCGGTCCAGCAAGGGACCTAGGCCATCAAGGAACGGCCCCACGGCGCGGGGGTGGGCGATGGAGTCGCCGGTGTTCACCACCAGGTCGGGGTCCAGGGCGTCCAGTGTGCGCAGCCAAGACAGCAGCCGGTGCCGGCCGGGTGTCAAGTGGGCATCGGACAGATGCAGCACCCGGATCGGGTCGGCGCCCGGTGGCAGCACCGGCACCTCTTGCCGGCGCAGGGCGAACCAGTTCCGCTCGATGACGCTGGAATAAGCGAAAACGCCACCCCCGATCGCGGCGGCGGCGGTAAGGGTGCGCAGGGGTGCTCGCATTAACCCATGGTGCCACGTTCGCGCCACTGCCCACACCGCACGCGCCGCGACCCCTTCGGCCGGGCGCCAGTGCGCGAGCCGGGGCAGGATGGTGCCATGACTTCTTTGAAGGAACGGCTGCGCACGGACCTGACAGCGGCAATGAAGGACCGCGACCAGGTCCGCACCCGGACACTTCGCAGCGCGCTCGCGGCAATCACCAAGGAAGAGGTCGCGGGCGCGTCAGCGCGTGAACTGACCGACAACGAGGTGACCGCCGTCTTGACCCGCGAGGCGAAGCGGCGCCGGGAAGCCGCAGAGGCGTTCGCAGATGCGGGCCGCCAGGAACAGGCGGCGGCCGAACTGGCGGAACGCGAGGTCCTCGACAGCTACCTGCCCACCCAGCTCGGCGAGGCCGAACTGGCCGCTCTCGTCAGCGACGCCATCGCGCAGGCGGGTGCCACCGACCCGAAGTCCATGGGCCAGGTCATGCGGATCCTCACACCGAAGGTCGCCGGGCGCGCTGAGGGCGCCCGGGTCGCGGCTGAGGTCCGGCGCCAGCTAGCCGGCTGAGGTCCGGCGCCAGCTAGCCGCCCCCGTGGTGCTTGGGTGGCTTCTTCTTGGGTGGCTTCTTCTTCGGCGGCGGTTGCGTCGAGACGATGCCGTTCCCAAGCGAGAACAGTGGGCTCGACGGCGGGACCGGTACGAAGCTGAGCGGCGGCTCGGCTAGCTGGGCGTGCATGAATGTCATGTGCCAGGTCTGACCGGGTGCCTGCGATCCGTACATGCCTGCCACGCAGCCCAGACGGTAACAGCCACCCGGAATACCGGCCATCGGGTGGCCGTACGGATCAGCCGGGTTGCCCGCCCAGACCACACCGAGCAGGTCGGGCGTGAAGCCGACGAAGAACGCCGACGTGTAGCTGTCCGCGGTACCGGTCTTGGACGCCGCCGGACGCGGGAGCGCGTCACTGGGGGCGGTGCCGAGCGGGGAGAGGTCGGCTTGCAGGATGTAGTTGGCCGCGTCGGCGATCACCTGCGGGATCACGCGGTGGCATCCGGCTGACTCCACCGGGAGCCGCTGGCCGCTGGCGGTCGTGATCTTGGCGATGGCGATGGGATGGCAGTAGATCCCCCGAGCGGGCAGGGTGGCGTCCGCGGCAGCGACGTCGATGGGAGCGACATTGTCCGCGCCCAGCGTGAACGACGGGTCGTTGTCCGCGCTGAACCGATGGCCCTCCGCCGGGTCCGGCTTCAGCAGCGACCTGCCATCGGGCCAGGTGAGCCCCATCTTGGCGGCGGTCTTGACGACGTTGCAGAGCCCGATCTTCTGCTCGAGGTAGGCGTAGTACACGTTGATGGAGGCCGCCGTCCCCGTGTAGAGGGTGTAGTGACCGCCGCGCTCGCTCTCGTCGTTGTGGAGGGACCAGCCGATCTTCCCATTGGGGAGAGTCTGGCCCACCGGCTGCCCCTTGCAGTTGGTGTAGCCCGTGATGTCGGCCGAGAACCCGACGTTCTTGGCGTACCCGAAGGGGACTCCCTGGCTCAAGGCGGTGACCAGTGTGTAGACCTTGCCGGACGAGCCGATCTGCACGCCCGCGCTGCCGTCGTACTGTGGGCCGACGGCGTAATTGACGCTGTTCTGGTTGGGCCCGTCGCCGAAGGGCCGGTCGATGGCCATGGCGAGCACGTGCCCGGTGCCAGGCTGGACGAGCACCTCCGCCTCGGCGTTCTTGCCCGGGTTAAAACGCGAGGGTGGCGGCGGCATCATGTAGTTGACCGCGTTCTGGGCTGCGCGCTGGTCCTTCGGATTGAGCGTGGTGTAGATCTTGAGGCCGCCCATGCCGTTGAGCCGGGCCCAGACCTGCTTGTAGGCCGCGTCATGGCGGATCACCGCGAGCACGTAGTCACAGAAGTAGGGTGCGGGCCGGGCCGTGGTGCTGGTGCAGCCGTCCTGCAGAATGGACGGATGCAGGCCCAGCGGCTGGCGTTCCGCTGCCGACGCCTCGGCGGAGGTGATGTCGCCAAGCTGTGCCATCCGCTGCAGGACAGTGTTACGGCGCTCCAGGGTGATCTTGGGATTGATGAAAGGGTTGTAGAGCGCGGGGTTCTCGACGATGCCCGCCAGCATGGCCGCCTGCGCGAGCGTCAGCCTGGCGGCGCTGGCGCTGAAGTACTGCTTGGCGGCCACCTCCACGCCGTAGGACTGATTCCCGTAGAAGGCGGCGTTCAGGTAGCCGGCGAGGATCTGGGCCTTGGTCATGGTGTGCTCGACCCGCACTGCCATCCGCAGTTCCCGGATCTTGCGCCCGATGGTGTCCGCCGTCGCGCTGCTGAACGCCTGCACCGGATTGGGTGACGAAAGGATCTCCACGTTCTTGACATACTGCTGGGCCAGCGTGGATCCGCCCTGGATGGGCTTGTGCTCGAGGTCGTTGACAAGGGCACGCAGCGTGCCCCGGAAGTCGATCGCCCCGTGGTGCCAGTACCGTGAGTCTTCGATCGCGACAATGGCCTGCCGCATCGGCACCGAGATCTGGCCATAGCTGACCGGGACCCGGTCGATCCCCCGCGGATAGTAGTAGGCCAGCAGGTGGCCGTTGCCGTCGAAGATCTCGGAGCGGACCGGAAGCTGCCCGAGTTCGGGTGTGGCCAGGGTGTTGAACTTGTTGGCGGCGTTGCGCAGCGTGATCCCCGAAAGGATCAGCGCCGGCGCGGCGAGGCCGGCCGTCAGTGCTCCGCTGACCAACGAGAGCGCCGCGATACCGCCGACAGCCTTGATCCAGCGGGGGATGCCTGAAGTCACGAGCACAGCGTACGCTCGCCCAATCGGCACAGGTGGCTGATGCTGGCAGTGACTACCCGGTCTCAGCCGTATGACCCATCAGAACTATCTCAGAAATGGGCCCTACGGGGTCTGGCGCCACGGCCCGGACTTCCGTAAGTTACTCTTTCGCAACAATGACACCCAGGGCCGGGCGTCCGCTGCCGGCCCGGACCGCAAGTGAACGCCGTCCCGGCGTGACGACCCTCGCGGGCGTGACGAGGAGGAGCCACATGTGGATCGCTGACTGGGCCAGCCGTGCTGCCTGCAAGGAGACGGACCCGGACGAACTCTTCGTCCAGGGCGCAGCGCAGAACAGGGCCAAGCTGATCTGCCGTGGCTGTCCGGTGCGGACCGAGTGCCTTGCCGACGCGCTCGACAACCGCATCGAGTTCGGCGTCTGGGGCGGCATGACCGAGCGCGAGCGGCGTGCCCTGCTGCGCCGCCGTCCGGATGTCGCCTCCTGGCGGGTTCTGCTGGAGCAGGCTCGCAATTCCTACGAGCGTGGGGATCAGTGCGACCGCACGATCGGCGATCTGGTCGCGACCGCTAGCTGATCTGTTACCTGCTGGCCAGGCTCTCGCCTATCGCGCTCAGCCCGGGCAGGTCGTGAACGTCCTCGGGCTGAGCTGGGATTTCCACGATCGGGACACCCGGGTGGGCTGCCATGAACCGCTGGGCAAGCCGCCTCTCCGCTGCCACGAGTTGCAGCCGTTCGGCGTGCAGTCGCAGGGCGGTGGCGGCAATCTGGTGACCGCCGTCACCGCGCGCGCCGTCACCGCGGCAACTTCGCGACCCATCCGGTGCGGTCGCAGGCACCAGCACCTCGGCAGCGGCCAGGCTTCGCGCCGCTGACAGATGCGCGGCGGGAGTGCTGTGGACCCGGTTGAGAACCAGCCCGGCGAGCGGCATCCGGTCCTCTGATAGCCGCTCGACGAAATAGGACGCCTCCCGCAGCGCATCGGCCTCGGGTGTCGCGACCACCAGGAACGCGGTGCCGGGTGTCTGCAGCAGCCGGTAGGTCTCCTCGGCCCGCTCCCGGAACCCTCCGAACATCGTGTCCAGCGCGCTGACGAACGTCTGCACGTCACGCAGCACCTGCGCCCCGAGGACCTTTGTCAGCACACCAGTGAACACCCCGAAACCCGCGTTCACCACGCGCATGTAGGCCCGCCCGCCCGCCCGGCCCGGGGCGGCGAGCAGGCGGATGAGCCGGCCGTCGAGGAAGCGGCTGAGGCGCTGCGGGGCGTCCAGGAAGTCGAGCGCTGACCGGCTGGGCGGGGTGTCCAGCACGATCAGGTCCCAGGAGTCGGCGCGGCGCAACTGCCCGAGCTTCTCCATCGCCATGTACTCCTGGGTGCCGGCGAAGCTGGAGGAGAGCGACTGGTAGAAGGGGTTGGCCAGGATCTGGGCCGCCCGGTCCGGGTCAGCGTGCGACTCGACTATCTCGTCGAAGGTGCGCTTCATGTCGAGCATCATCGCGTGCAGGGTCCCCGGCGCCGAGGCGTCGGCGCCGGGGATGGGCACGGGGCGCGGGGTGTTGTCCAGCGATGTGAGCCCCATGGACTGTGCGAGCCTGCGGGCCGGATCGACGGTCAGCACCACCACGTGACGGCCCCGCTGGGCTGCCCTGAGCCCGAGCGCCGCGGCGGTGGTCGTCTTGCCGACACCGCCGGACCCGCAGCACACGATGATCCGGGTGCGCAGGTCGTCCAGCAGGCGGTCCACCTCCAGGGTGGGCGAGCGGAAACCGGCTATGGCCGTCCCCATCAGGCCGCCCCCTGCTCACGTAGCGACTCAGCCAGCCGGTACAGGGCGGCCAGGTCGATGCCGTCCGGTATCCGGGGCAGTTCGTACACCGGGCGCGCGGCCCCGGCGAGCCGGCGCCGCTGGCCGTCCGCCGCGAGCGCCTCACGCGCATAGCCGGCCAGTTCGGTGGCGAGGCTGACCGCCAGTGCGGACCGCCCACCGGGCACGGCCTCATCGTCGATTCCGGCCGCCTTGAGCGCGAGCGACAGTTCGCCCGCGTCGAGGCTGCCGCCCGCCGCCTTCCCGAGATCGTCACCGGGCAGCGGCACGGGACGCACCATGTTGACCATGATCCCGCCAAGCTGCAGGCCACCGGACGGGAGGCCGCGCAGTTCGGCGATCCCATCGAGGGTCTCCTGCACCGGCATCTCCTCCAGCACCGTGACGAAATGAACCGCCGTGAGCGGTGAACGGATCACCCGCTGGACGGTGTCGGCGTGGCTGCGGATGGGGCCCACCCGGGCCAGGCCCGAGACCTCGCTGCTCACGTTGAGGAAGCGGCTGATCCGTCCGGTCGGTGGCGCGTCCATCACGACCGCGTCGTAGGTGAACTCACCGTTCACCTTGCGCCGGGTTGCTTCGGCGGCCTTGCCGGTCAGCAGCACGTCCCGGAGCCCGGGGGCGATGGTGGTGGCGAAGTCCACGATGCCGAAGCGGGTGAGGGCGCGGGCCGCGTGCCGCAAGTTGTAGAACATCTCCAGATATTCGATCAACGCCGACTCGGGGTCGGCCGCCAGGGCGTAGACGTCACCCCCCGCGTGGTGCGTGGTACCTGGCGCCACCGCCACCCTGCGTTCGTCATAGGGCAGTGGCGGGCAGTCGAAGAGCTGGGCAATGCCCTGACGGCCCTCGACCTCCATCAGCAGGACCTTGCGGCCGCGCCCGGCCAGCGCCAGGGCCAGCGCGGCGGCCACTGTGGTCTTGCCTGTCCCGCCCTTGCCGGTCACGACGTGCAGCCGCACGCCCTCCCAGTCAGTGTCCCGTGCGCTCACGTTTGGAGGCTATCTCCGAGCCGTGAGAGCAACTTCCGCCGCCGCCCCCGGCCGTCGGCCACATGCACCCCGATGTGCCCGCCCCACTTTGGGAAACGGGCAGTGTGGGTGGTGTCACTGACCGGAATTGTCACTAGGCTGGTCTGCGCAAGACGTGCGCCGATGGGAACGGAGTGTCCCGCGATGGTGGCAGCTCTCCTGATAATCCTGGTGCTGATCGTTGTGGCCGGGATAACCCTCTCAGCCCGGTCGTTCAAGGTGGTGCAGCAGTACGAGCGCGGCATCATCTTCCGCTTCGGCAAGACCCTCCCTGGTACCCGTGGCCCCGGCCTGACCGTGATCAGGCCGGTTGGTGACCGGCTGCAGAAGGTCAATATGCAGATCATCGCCATGGCTGTGCCCGCCCAGGAGGGGATAACCCGCGACAACGTGAGTGTGCGGGTCGACGCGGTGGTGTACTTCCGGGTGGTCGACCCCATCAAGGCGGTCGTGAACGTTCAGAACTACATGTTCGCCGTCTCCCAGCAGGCACAGACCTCCCTCCGCTCGATCATCGGCCAGTCCGAGATGGACCAGTTGCTTGCCGAGCGCGATTCGGTCAACCGCGAACTGCGCCGCATCATCGACGAGCCGACCGAGGGCCCGTGGGGCATCCGGGTCGAGCGTGTGGAGATCAAGGACGTCAACCTTCCCGAGGGCATGAAGCGGTCCATGTCGCGCCAGGCGGAGGCCGAGCGCGAGCGCCGCGCCCGGATCATCACCGCTGACGGTGAATACCAGGCGTCCAAGCGCCTGGCTGCGGCAGCGAACGTCATGGCCAGGGATCCGGCGGCGCTGCAGTTGCGGCTGCTGCAGACGGTGGTTGAGGTCGCCTCCGAACGTAACAGCACCCTCGTGATGCCGGTGCCGGTGGAACTGCTGCGGTTCTTCGAGAAGATGACGCCCAATTCGCCGGCACAGTCGGTCGCCCCGCCACCCGAGGACACCGGTGACACGGAGGTGGCGCAGGCTGAGGCCGCGATCGAAAATGTCGGGACTCCTGAACTCGGCTCGGCCGCCACCGATGAGGATTCGGAGGCACTCCCCGAAGTCCCCGAACCGGACGTCCCGCCCACGCCGCACCCCGGCGAGGCCGGCCCCGCTGAGGTGGCCGCCGCTGAAGCCCTGGCGGCGCGGCAGGCGGCGCTGGCCGCGGCGGCCTCTGGCGAGGTGCCGGCGGTCGGTGACGGGGCAGGGTCTTCGGCGGCCGACGGCGGAGCGCAGGCGCCGGCAGACGGAAATGCCCCGCCGGCCCGCGAGCGCACGTGATCGACCGCCGAGCCCGGAGGATCTTGATCGCCGGGCCGTTAAGGTGGCCCCATGCAGAAATGGGAATACGCGACGGTGCCCCTGCTGGTGCATGCGACAAAGCAGATCCTGGACGGCTGGGGTGACGACGGCTGGGAACTGGTCGCGGTGGTGCCGGGCCCGAGTTCGGAGCAACTCGTCGCCTACCTGAAGCGGGCCAGAGAATGACCGGAACAGCGCGGGACCGGCTGGCCGAACTCGGGCTCACCCTGCCGGAGGTCCCGGCGCCGGTGGCCGCGTACGTGCCAGCCGTCCGCACCGGCCGCTACGTCTATACCTCGGGCCAGTTGCCGTTCGTCGCGGGGGCGCTCCCACTGACCGGCAAGGTCGGCTCGCAGGTCAGCGTGGAACAGGCGGCCGGGATGGCGCGGACCTGCGCGCTCAACGCGGTGGCAGCGGTGGCTTCGGTGGCCGGAGGCCTGGACGCCGTGGTCGCGATCGTGAAAGTCACCGGCTTCGTGGCCAGCGATCCGGGATTCACCGACCAGGCGAAGGTCATGAACGGTGCCAGCGAACTGCTGCTGGACATCTTCGGGGAGGCGGGCCGGCACGCCCGCAGCGCGGTTGGGATGGCGGTGCTGCCGCTGGATTCCCCGGTCGAAGTGGAACTGATCGCCGAGGTCAGGGATTGAGCGGGTGGCGATGACCCGGCCGGGCCGGCCGCGTATCCGGCTGCCCGAGGGCTTCGCCGCGCGCGCAGAGGATGTTCTCCTGCGCGGGGCCGAGCCGGCGCCGCCCAGGGATGCGGCCACGGTGATGTTGCTGCGGCCAGGAGACCCGTCCGGCATCAGTGTCTACCTGCTTCGCCGCGCATCGACCATGGCCTTCGCTCCCAGGGCGCTCGTCTTCCCAGGTGGATCGGTCGACCCCCGGGACGCCGACGAGACGGTGGCCTGGGCGGGGCCGGACTGCGCGCGGTGGGGCGAGATGCTCGGGGCGGACGCCGATCTCGCGCGTGCACTGGTGTGCGCCGCGGTCCGGGAAACCTTCGAGGAATCCGGGGTGCTGCTCGCCGGGCCGGCGCCGGACACCGTTGTCGCCTCCACCGCGACCGCGCAGTGGGAAACCGACCGGCAGGCCCTGCTGCACCGGCAGGTGTCACTGGCGGGGCTGCTGCGCGCCCGGGGCCTGGTGCTGCGCAGCGACCTGCTCCGGCCGTGGGCGCGCTGGGTGACCCCGATCGCCGAGCCACGCCGTTACGACACGCGGTTTTTCGCGGCGGCGATGCCCGCTGGCCAGGTGACCCGGGATGTGAGTGGGGAGGCGGACCGGGCGGACTGGCTGGAGCCCGGCCAGGTACTGGCCGCCGCGCGGCGCAGGGATGTGCTGCTGCTGCCGCCGACCGCGGTCAGCCTCGCCGAACTGCTGGCCCACGGGACGGTGGAGAAGGTGCTGACCGCCCGGCGCCGGATCAGCCCGCTCATGCCGGAGGTGATCCTTGAGCAGGACGCCGTCTGGCTGACCCTGCCGGATGGGCTGGAGTACCCGCTGTGACCGGCATCGAGCAGTCGGGGACGCGCCGGGCTCGCTGCCTGCTCGCCCCCAACCCGTCCCCCATGACCCTGGATGGCACCAATACCTGGGTGATCGCCGAACCGGGGGCGGACACGGCACTGGTCGTCGATCCCGGCCCAGACCACGAGGGGCACCTGTACCGGGTGCACGACACTGTGGCCGCGGCCGGGCAGCGCGTCGAGGCGATCCTGCTGACCCACGGGCATCCCGACCACGCCGCTGGCGCGGCCGCCTTCGCCGCCATGACCGGTGCCCCGGTGCTCGCCGCAGATCCTGCCCACTGCCTGGGCGAGCGCGGCCTGGCTCCCGGCGGCGTCATTTCCGGGGGAGGCTGCGAGATCCGGGTCGTGGCCAGCCCCGGGCACACCGCGGACTCGGTGTCCCTGCTGCTTGAGGCCGACCGGGCACTGCTGACGGGCGACACGGTGCTGGGCCGTGGCACCACCGTCATTGCCCGTGACGGTGATCTCACCGACTACCTGGCCACGCTGGACCGGTTGCGCGCCCTGATCGACGAGGTGGCGCTGGCCGTCCTGCTCCCGGGCCACGGTCCGGTCCTGCACGATCCCGCCGGGACGCTGGATTATTACATCGCCCACAGGCGGGAGCGCCTGACCGAGATCTCCTCGGCCATCACGGCCGGGGCACGAACGGTCGGCGAGATCGTCTGCCTGGTCTACCGGGATGTGGATCGTTCCCTCTGGCCGTTCGCGACCTGGTCGGTGCGGGCGCAACTGGCATATCTCGGCAGGGAAGGCAGCCTGCCGCCGGATGTCCGCTATTAGCGAACGCGGCCCCGGCCCGGTCAGCGGGCGCGCTTGGCCAGCCGCTCGCGGTCCAGGATGACCACCGACTTGGCGGATAGCTGCAGCCAGCCGCGGCTCGCGAAGTCGGCGAGCGCCTTGTTGACCGTTTCCCGCGAGGCGCCTACGAGCTGGGCGAGTTCCTCCTGCGTCAGGTCGTGGTGGACATGCAGGCCGGATTCCTGTTCCACACCGAACCGGCCCGCGAGGTCAAGCAGCGCCTTGGCGACCCTGCCCGGCACGTCGGTGAAGACCAGATCGGCCATGACGTCGTTGGCGCGCCGCAGTCGCTGTGCGAGAGCGCGGAGCAGGTGCATAGCCACATCGGGCCGACCGGTCAGCCATTGCCGCAGGTGGTCATGGGCGAGAGCGGCGAGTGTGGCATCGGTGACGGCCACGGCTGCCGCCGTGCGCGGCCGTGGATCGAAAAGCGAGAGTTCACCGAACATCTCACCGGGGCCGAGCACGCTCAGCAGGTTTTCCCGCCCATCGGAAGCTGCCCTGGTAAGTTTGATCTTGCCGTCGAGGATCACGTACAGCCGGTCGCCCGCGTCGCCCTCGTCGAAGAGGCGGTCACCCCTGGCGAGCCGGACCTGTTCCGTACCAGCCCGCAGCGCCCTCGCGCCCTCTTCGTCAAGTGCGTGGAACAGGGGGGCCCGGCTGAGTATGTCATCGTGCCAAACCACGGCGCCCTCCCGCACGTGTGCGGCCGGTGCGTTCCCGCACCTGTCCCGCGCTGGGCCGGGTCCGGCTTGGTGGCATCCAGCCCAAGATCGCTAGGTAAAGCCTAAGCGCTGAGGTGGGCCGCTGTGTCCATGACCCGCGACGTGGCCGGAGATAACGCCAGTTCACCCGGCGGCTGGCCGCCGCCGGAGCTGGGCCGGGCCGGGCCGCCACCGGAGCTAGGCCGGGCCGGGCCGCCCCCGGAGCTAGGCCGGGCCGGTGCCGCCCCCGGCGCGGCCGCCCGGATGCGGGTGCTCCCGCTGACTCAGGCGCTGGCGGCAGGCGGCGATTTCCGATGTGGCCGCCGCTCGGTCGGCCCAGCGGGCGCCCTCGACCTCCTTGCCTGGCTCGAGGGCCTTGTAGACCTCGAAGAAGTGCTGAATCTCCAGGCGGTCGAACTCCGGGACGTCGTCGATGTCCTGCAGGTGCCGCCAGCGCGGATCAGTGGCGGGCACGCAGAGCACCTTGTCGTCGGCTCCCATCTCATCCCGCATCCGGAACATGCCGATCGCGCGGCACAGAATGACACAGCCGGGGAAAGTCGGCTCATCGACCAGGACGAGCGCGTCCAGTGGGTCGCCGTCGTCGGCCAGCGTGTCTTCGACGAACCCGTAGTCGGATGGGTACCGGGTCGATGTGAACAGCATCCGGTCCAACCGGATGCGGCCCGTGGCGTGATCCATCTCGTATTTGTTCCGCTGGCCCTTGGGGATCTCGATGATGACGTCGAACTCCACGATCTCGCTCCCATGCCGCCGTAGATGATTGACTCCGTAACCTGACCGCGTGAACCCGGTGCCGCGCGGCGCACGTGCACACCGGGCCAATCAAGCATCTCGTGACAGGGGGTGTGGTGGCGAACCGCAGCCGGGCCGGCGCAGTGGTGTCGCTGGCGTTGCTGGATATCTTCACGCTGGTGGCGGGGCTGGCGGTGGCAGGCCTGCTGCCCGCCAGGCTCGCTCTGTGGCAGGTCGCCAGAGTGAGTGCCGCGCCCGAACACCCGGGGCAATCCGTGCTGAGCCCGGCCGCGGCGCGCGGCCCGTCCCCGGCCGCGCCCGCGATCGCCCGCGCTCTCACACCGCTGCTGGCCTCGCCGGCGCTCGGCCCCAATCCGGAGGCATACGTCACCGACTTGGCCACGGGCCGGGTGCTCTATGCACGCAACTCGACGGTCGGCTCGACCCCTGCCTCGAGCGCCAAGCTCGTCACCGCCGAGGCGGCGCTGACCGTGCTCGGGCCAGGCGCCCGCCTTGCCACCTCGGTTGTCGCCGGCGCCTCCGCGGGCTCGATCGTGCTGGTGGGGGGTGGGGACCCGACCCTCGCGGCGGGCCACCCGCCATCGCCGAGCTATCCCGAGCCCGCGACGCTGGCCTCACTGGCCGCCACGACAGCGCGCTGGCTGCACGCCCACGGCCGGTCAGCGGTGCACCTGTCCTACGACGCCGCGCTCTTCACCGGCCCGGCCCTGGCCCCCGGCTGGACAACGCAGTACGTGACCACCGGCAACGTCACCCCGATCTCGGCCCTGGAGGTGGATCAGGGGAGGCTGACCGCCTCCGGCGCTCCGCAGGATGCTGACAACCCCGACAACTACCGGCCGAGGTCGATGACGCCGGCGCTGGAGGCCGCCGATGCGTTCGCAGGGTTCCTGCGCGCCCGTGGCGTGCGGGTGGTGGGTGCGCTCACCGGGACCAGTCACCGGCCGGGCACGACTGTCATCGCGCGGGTGCAGTCCCCACCCGTCGCGGCGATCGTCGCGCAGATGCTGCGGGAAAGCAACAACGTCATCGCCGAGGATCTCGCCCGGCAGGTGGCGCTGCGCACTGGGTACCCGGCCAGTTTCGCCGGTGCCGCGGCGGCGGTCACGGCGGCCGTGGCGCGGCTGGGCGTCCGGGGCGGGATCCACCTGGTCGATGGGAGCGGGCTGTCCCCGCAGGATCTCATCACGCCCAGGGCACTGGTGGGGCTGGTCACCCTCGCCGCCGCCGGGCGCCACCCGCAGCTTGGACGGCTCATCCCCGGCCTGCCGGTGGCGGGCTTCTCGGGCACGCTGGCGCCCGGGCAGAGTGTGTTCGGGGGTTTCGGCCGCGCCGCACTCGGCAGGGTGCGGGCCAAGACCGGAAACCTGACCAGGGTGGCGAGCCTGACGGGGCTGGTCACCGACAGCCAGGGCCAGGTGCTGGTGTTCGCTTTCATGGCTCACCAGTTCACGCCCAGCAACCTGATCAACGCCGCGACGGCGCTGGACTCGATGGCCACGGCGCTCGCGGGATGCGGTTGCCGCTGACCCCGGGCCGGGCGGGTCCGCCGGCCCGCGCGCGAGCACGTACGGTGGAGGGGTGAGCAGCGGGCAGATGATCGACTGGGACACGGCGATCTCCACCGGGGTCCGATGGACGCGACCAGGGCCGCAGGTGAGCCTCGCCGAGGCCCGCGAGGTGGTCAACGAACTTAAGCAACTCGCGGCCACCGTGGCCGAGCCGGTCTGGCGGGTTACCGGGCTGCCTGGTGCGCAGGACGTGGGCCAGGTGGCCGTGGTGGACCGGCCGGGCTGGATTCGCGCGAACGTCGACGGGTTCCGGGTCGTCCTCGACCCGCTCGCCGATCACCTGCGGGAACGAGGCCGCGCCCCCGAGCCGGGAAGCGTGCTGGCCGCTGTCGGCTCACGGGTGACGGGCGCACAGGCGGGCCTCATCTTCGCCTATCTCGCCGGACGGGTGCTCGGCCAGTACGAACTCTTCCTGCCGCCCGACCCCGCGGCGCCCGGCGACGCCGCTCCCGCCGGCCGGCTGACTCTTGTCGCGCCCAACATCATGATGGTGGAACGCGAACTCGGCGTGGACCCGCACGACTTCCGCCGGTGGGTATGCCTGCACGAGGAGACACACCGCACCCAGTTCACAGCCGGGGGCTGGCTGCGCGGGTATGTCCAGCAGCAGATGACCGAGTTCCTGCTCGCTTCGGATCTGGACCCGGCGACCATCCTGCAGCGCCTGCGCGCCGCGGCCGACGTGGTGGCCGGGGCTGTCCGGAGCGCCGACGGCCACGGCGACAGCCTCATCGAGATCATGCAGACGCCACGGCAGCGGGAAGTCCTGGAACGGCTGTCCGCCGTGATGACGCTCGTGGAAGGGCACGGCGACTACGTCATGGACGCGGTCGGCCCGGAGGTCGTGCCCTCGGTG
>DAHUZQ010000110.1 GCA_027306495.1 Actinomycetota bacterium
GAAGGTCGACACGGCACCAAAGTCTTCCCCGGGCTTTCCCTCCGGTGGGCGGCACCCCGGCAATTGCCCGGACGCGCGATCGGTCTTCATCATTCGCGGACGACTCCCCATGCGAACGCCCTGCCCGCGGACCGTCCGCCAGCCCCGCCGACTGACCGGTCAGGCTGCCTGCCGCGGACCGTCCGCCAGCCCCGCCGACTGACCGGTCAGGCTGCCTGCCGCAGGACCGTGCGCCAGGCCCGCCGACTCGTCAGGCCCCTGCCTGCGGTCCTGCGGCCTGACTCCCCAATCCAGCCGGCTCCTCGCCGCCCAGCAATGCCTCGGCGACGGTCCGCATCGAGACCCGGCGGTTCATTGAAGTCTTCTGGATCCAGCGGAATGAGTCCGGCTCGGAGAGTCCGTACCGCTCCTGCAAGAGCCCTTTGGCCCGGTCGAGGATCTTGCGCACCTCAAGCTGTTCACGCAGAGTGCCGACCTGAGTACCCAACGTGGAAATCTCCTGAAACCTGCTGACAGCGATCTCGATGGCGGGAATCAGGTCGGCTTTGGTGAACGGCTTGACCAGATAAGCCATGGCACCAGCATCGCGGGCGCGCTCCACAAGTTCACGCTGGGAAAACGCGGTGAGGATCACCACTGGGGCAATGTGCTGCGCGGCGATCCGCTCGGCCGCGGAGATCCCATCGAGGACCGGCATCTTGACATCAAGGATGACCAGGTCGGGACGGAGCCGCTCGGCAAGTTCCACCGCGCGCTGACCGTCGGCTGACTCGCCAGCGACCTGGTAGCCCTCCTCTTCCAGCATCTCTTTGAGGTCCAACCGGATCAGCGCCTCGTCCTCGGCGATCACGACGCGCAGCGGTGCATGGCTCACAGGCATGAGCGTACCCAAACCAGGTACATTGAGGTCTGCCCGCCTGTCGGCCACGGCCCCGGCGGTGCAACGCCCCGGTAGCCCAACCGGCAGAAGGCAGTGGCCTCAAAAACCACCCAGTGTGGGTTCGAATCCCACCCGGGGCACCATGTGATCTCCCAGGATGCCCGGACCGGCGCGCCCGCGCGAGCGGCCCGTCCTCACGCGCCGGTCGCCGTCCCTCAAACGATCGGGCGTGCTGTGGGCGGGATCGGGGCGGGCAGCGCTGTCTCTCCCATGAGCGCCCGGTCCACGGCGGCCGCCGCCGAGCGGCCTTCAGCAATGGCCCACACGATCAGTGACTGCCCCCGGCCCATGTCACCCGCCACGAACACACCGGGGACCGACGTCTGGTAACGGGCATCGCGGGCGACGTTGCCCCGCTCGTCGAACGCCACTCCCAACTCGGTCAGCAGGCCCTCCCGCTGCGCACCCGTGAAGCCCATCGCCAGCAGCACCAGATCGCACCTGACCTCACGCTCGGTCCCCGGCACGGGCGCGAACCGGCCGTCGGCGGACCGCACTTCCACCAGCCGCAGTGCCCGGACCCGGCCAGCCTCGTCCGCCAGGAACTCCCGGGTCGATACGGCGTAGACCCGTTCGCCACCCTCTTCGTGGGCACTGGACACCCGGTAGACCATCGGGTAAGTGGGCCAGGGCTGCGCTGGCGGGCGCCCGGCCGGGGGCTGCGGCATGATCTCCAGTTGGGTCACCGAGGCGGCGCCCTGCCGCAGGGCCGTGCCAAGGCAGTCGGCACCGGTGTCGCCGCCACCGATGATGACGACATCGCGCCCGCGCGCGGTGATCGCCGGCTCGCTCCCGCTGGACACGGCCCGGTTGGCGAGCGGCAGGTAATCCATGGCCTGATGGATGCCAGCAAAGTCCACGCCCGGCACCGGCAGGCCCCGAGCCACCGTCGCCCCGCCGGCCAGCACGATCGCGTGGTAATCCGACCGCAGGGCAGCGGCGCTCACGTCCGCGCCGGCCTCCACCCCGCACTCGAACCGGGTGCCCTCGGCCGCTAGCTGCGCGAGCCGGCGGTCCAGGACCGCCTTTTCCATCTTGAATTCCGGGATCCCGTACCGGAGCAGGCCACCGGGGGCGTCAGCCCGCTCGTAGACGGTCACCGCGTGCCCGGCACGGGTGAGCTGCTGAGCGGCCGCGAGCCCGGCCGGGCCCGAACCCACCACAGCGACCCGCTTGCCGGTGCGGGCCGCCGCCGAAGGTGACTGCGGGCCAGCCCAGCCGTTGTCCCAGGCCCGGTCCGCGATCTCCACTTCCACCTGCTTGATCGTGACCGGGTCGGAATCGATCGCGAGAACGCAGGCGCTCTCGCACGGAGCCGGGCAGAGCCGGCCGGTGAACTCGGGGAAATTGTTGGTCGCGTGCAGGCGTTCGGCGGCCTTGCGCCACTCCCCCTGCCAGACCAGGTCGTTCCACTCGGGGATGAGGTTGCCGAGCGGGCAGCCCGAGTGGCAGAACGGGATCCCGCAGTCCATGCACCGGCCGGCCTGGCGTTCCACCTGGTCCTGCGCGACCTGGGCATGGACCTCACGCCAGTCGCGGATCCGCACGTCTACCGGGCGGCGGGGCGGTGTCCAGCGTTGGGTTGTCAGGAATCCCTTCGGGTCAGCCATCGCGCTTCCTAACCGTGCGAGGCGGTCATGACCGCCTCGTTGACGTCGCGGCCCTCGCGTTCCGCCCGGCGCGTGGCCTCCAGCACCCGCCGGTAGTCCTTGGGCATGATCTTGGTGAAGCGGGCCAGCGCCGCCTGCCAGTCCACCAGCAGCGACGCCGCGACCTCGCTGCCCGTTTCCGCCTCGTACCGCTCCAGCAGGTCCCGCAGCCGGACCGCGTCCGCGCTCTCGATGGCTTCCAGATCGACCATCTGGTGATTGACATGCCGGACGTCGGCGTCGAGCAGGTAGGCGATACCGCCCGACATGCCCGCCGCGAAGTTCCGGCCGGTTCGGCCCAGCACGACGGCGACGCCGCCGGTCATGTACTCACACCCGTGGTCACCAGTGCCCTCGACCACGGCCGCCGCGCCCGAGTTCCGGACGCAGAACCGCTCTCCGACCACACCGCGCAGGAAGATCTCCCCCGAGGTGGCGCCGTAGCCGATGACGTTCCCGGCGATGATCTGCTGCTGCGCCACGAAGGTGGCCCGGGGGTCGGGGGCGACAACGATCCGGCCACCGGACAGCCCCTTGCCGAGGTAGTCGTTCGCGTCGCCGGACAGCCGCAACGTGATGCCGCGCGGGAGGAAGGCACCGAACGACTGGCCGGCCGATCCGGTGAACGAGATGTCGATCGTGTCGTCTGGCAGCCCCTTGCCTCCCCACCGCTTGGTGACTTCATGCCCGAGCATCGTGCCCACGGTCCGATTCACATTCCGAACGGGGAGTTCCAGGCTGACCGGCGTGCCATCCGCCAGCGCACCCTCGGCGAGCTGGATGAGGGTGTGATCGAGCGCCCGGTCCAGCCCGTGGTCCTGGGCAGAAGTACGCCGCAGGCTGGCTCCCACGGGCAGGGCAGGGCGGTGCAGCACCGGGCTGATGTCCAACCCGGCCGCCTTCCACTCACCGACCACCGTGGCCGCGTCCAGCAAGTCGGCGCGGCCGACCACCTCGTCCAGGGTCCGGAAACCCAGCGCCGCGAGGTACTCGCGCACTTCCGTGGCGATGAACTCGAAGAAGTTGACCACGAACTCCGGCTTGCCGCTGAACCGCTTGCGCAGTTCGGGGTTCTGGGTGGCCACGCCGACCGGGCAGGTGTCCAGGTGGCAGACCCGCATCATGACGCAGCCGGAGACCACCAGCGGGGCGCTGGCGAAGCCGAACTCCTCCGCCCCGAGCATCGCGGCGATGATCACATCACGGCCCGTCTTGAGCTGGCCGTCGACCTGCACGACGATCCGCTCCCGCAGGCCGTTGCGGAGCAGCGTCTGCTGTGTCTCGGCAAGCCCGAGCTCCCACGGTGTGCCCGCGTGCTTGATCGAGGTGAGCGGCGCGGCTCCGGTCCCACCGTCGTGACCGGAGATGAGCACCACATCGGCGTGCGCCTTGGCGACCCCGGCCGCCACCGTGCCCACCCCGACCTCCGACACCAGCTTGACGTGGATGCGGGCGGCCGGGTTGGCGTTCTTGAGGTCGTGGATGAGCTGCGCGAGATCCTCGATCGAGTAGATGTCGTGGTGGGGCGGCGGCGAGATGAGCCCGACGCCGGGGGTGGAGTAGCGGGTCCTGGCGATCCAGGGATAGACCTTGTGGCCGGGCAACTGCCCGCCCTCGCCGGGCTTGGCGCCTTGGGCCATCTTGATCTGGATGTCGTCCGCGTTGACCAGGTATTCGCTTGTCACCCCGAAGCGGCCGCTGGCGACCTGCTTGATCGCCGAGCGGCGCAGGTCGCCGTCGGGGTCCGGCAGGAACCGCTGCGGATCCTCGCCGCCCTCGCCGGTGTTGGACCTGGCGCCGAGCCGGTTCATCGCGATGGCGAGCGTCTCGTGTGCTTCGGCGGAGATGGACCCGTAGGACATCGCCCCAGTGGAGAACCGGCGCACAATGGCCTCGACCGGCTCCACGTCCTCGACACCGATGGGCTCGCGGTCCCCCGCGGTGCCGTCCAGACCGCGCGGGCGCAGCAGGCCCCGCACCGTCATCAGCTGCGCCGACTGGTCGTCGACGAGCCGGGTGTACTCCTTGAAGATCTCATACCGCCGGGTGCGGGTGGCGTGCTGGAGCTTGAAGACCGTCTCGGGGTTGAACAGGTGTGGTTCCCCCTCACGCCGCCACTGGTACTCACCACCTGTCTCAAGCCGCCGGTGTGCGCGGGCATCCGGCCGGGCTGGGACTGCCCTGGCGTGCCTGGCCGCGACGTCGGCCGCGAGGGCGCCGAAGCCCACCCCGCCCAGCCGGGACGTCGTTCCCGCGAAGCAGGCGTCGATGACCTCCGGCCCCAGCCCGATCGCCTCGAAGATCTGGGCGCCGGTGTAGGAGGCGACGGTGGAGACCCCCATCTTGGACATGATCTTGAGCAGGCCCTTGCCGAGGGACTTGGCCAGGTTGGCTTTCGCCTTACGGGCGGAGACGTTCTCCAGGACGCCGCTGTGCACCAGGTCCGCCACCGTGGCCAGGGCCAGGTAGGGGTTGACCGCGGCCGCGCCGTAGCCCACGAGCAGCGCGATATGGTGCGCTTCCCGGGCGTCGGCGGTCTCCACGATCAGGCCCACCTGGGTGCGGGTCCGCTCCCGGACCAGGTGATGGTGAACCGCACCGGTGAGCAGCAGGGACGGGATCGGCGCCAGCGATGAGCCCTCGCCGTGGCCGTCGCGGTCGGAAAGCACGATGATCCGCGCTCCCTCGGCGATCGCCGCGGAGACTTCCCGCCGGATCTCAGCCAGGCGGTCCGACAGCGCCGCCCCGCCTCCCCCGACCCGGTAACGCCCATCGACCACGTGGCTTGCGAACCCCGGCAGGTTCCCCTCGTCGTTGATGTGGACCAGCTTGGCGAGCTCCTCATCGCTGATCACCGGGTACGGGAAGACGAGCTGCCGGCAGGATGCTGGCGTCGGCTCCAGCAGGTTGCCCTCAGGGCCGACCATGGTCGCCAGTGAGGTCACCATCTCTTCCCGGATGGCATCCAGGGGCGGGTTGGTGACCTGGGCGAACATCTGCGTGAAGTAGTCATAGACCAGGCGCGGCCGCTGGGATAGCACCGCAACCGGCGTATCCGTTCCCATGGATCCGACAGGTTCCTCCCCCGCCCGGGCCATCGGCGCGAGCAGGACACGCAGCTCTTCCTCGGTGTAGCCCGCCAGCAGTTGCCGCTTGGTGAGTTCCGGCCCGGTGAGCTGGTCCCGGCCGGCCAGGTCACGTTCCCGGTCGGGAAGGTCGTCGAGGTCCATCAGCCCCGCGTGGAGCCATTCCTGATAGGGATGCTCGGCGGCCAGCGCCGCCTTCACCTCGCTGTCCTCCAGGATCTGGCCGCTGCCGGTGTCACACAGGAAGATCCGGCCGGGTGCTAGCCGGCCCTTGCGCGCGATGCTCGCCGGGTCGAGGTCGAGCACGCCGACCTCGCTCGCGAGCACCACAAGCCCGTCATGGGTGACCCAGTCACGGCCGGGGCGCAGGCCGTTGCGGTCGAGTACCGCCCCGATCACCGTTCCATCGGTGAACGCAACGGCGGCCGGGCCGTACCAGGGCTCCATGACCGTGGCGTGAAACCGGTAGAAAGCGCGCAGCGCCGGGTCCATCTCGGCGTGGTTCTCCCACGGCTCGGGGATCATCATGAGGATCGCGTGCGGCAGCGACCGGCCCCCCAGGTGCAGCAGTTCCAGGCACTCGTCGAAACTCGCCGAGTCGCTGGCCCGCCCATCCAGGATCGGCAGCAGCCGTTCGATGCCCCGGCCGTCCGCTGACCGCGGGAAGAGGGGGCTGGCGAGCATCGCCTCCCGCGCCCGCATCCAGTTGCGGTTGCCCCGCACCGTGTTGATCTCCCCGTTGTGGGCGATGAACCGGTAGGGGTGGGCGAGCGGCCAGGATGGGAACGTGTTCGTGGAGAACCGCGAGTGGACCAGGGCCAGCGCCGAAGCGAAATCGGGATCGGAGAGGTCGGGGAAGAACGGCCCGAGTTGCGGCGCGGTGAGCATGCCCTTGTACACCAGCGTCCGCGAAGACAGGCTGGCGAAGTAGACCCCCGCCTCATGCTCGGCGCGCTTGCGCAGGCAGAACGCCCGGCGGTCCAGGGTCAGGCCGCTCTCCCCGCCCGAGGCGACGAAGAGCTGCGACAGGGACGGCATCACCGAGCGCGCGGCCTGGCCGCATGAGTCCGGCTCATGCGGCACCTCACGCCAGCCGAGCACGCTCAGGCCCTCATCCACCGCGAGCCGCTCGACCGCCGCGCGGGCGGCTTCGGCCCGGGCGGCGTCGGCCGGCAGGAACGCCAGGCCAGCGGCGTACTCACCGGCGCTGGGCAACGGGAAGCCGCAGGCGCGGCGGAAGAACCCATCGGGGATCTGGGTGAGGATGCCAGCCCCATCCCCGGTGTCCGGGTCGCTGCCCTGCGCACCGCGGTGCTCCAGGTTGCGCAACACGTCCAGCGCCCTGGCGACGGTGTTCTGGGTGGGGCGGCCGGATAGGTCCGCCACGAACCCGACGCCACACGCGTCGTGTTCGTAGGAACTGTCGTAGAGTCCCGCAGAAGCGGCAGGCGCCATCGGCTCTCCTGTCGTCACGTCCGTTGTTCGAGGTCACACGGTCGGGACGACATTGGCCCTGCCGCTGACGGTGCTCGTGCACCGCCGCTGGCTGCACCGAACCCACTGGGGGTTAGCTATACATTACGCCAGCACTGGCCATCCTGCCCGTAGGGGGATGGTGGTGAAACATGAACTAATGTCCGGATGTTGTGGAGCCGGGCCGAGGCACCCGGGCACCGGCCCGCGGGCGGGCCGGTGCCCGGCCCGGATGGATCGCCTGTTGCCCCGCTGGTGACGGGCTTTCCACCGGCCGCCCGGAGCGGCTCACCGGGCCGAGTGACTCCTGCGCGGGACCGAGCGGCTCCTGCGCGGGACCGAGCGGCTCCCCAGCGGACACGAGCAACTCCCCGGCGCTTCCCAGGGGCTCACCGCCCCCCAGGGGCTCACCGGCCGGCCCGAGTGACTCCTCAGCGGGACCGAGCGACTGACCGGCCCCCAGCGACTGACCGCCCCCCAGGGGCTCACCGGCCGGCCCGAGTGACTCCTCAGCGCGACCGAGTGACTCCTGCGCGGGACCGAGCGACTGACCGCCGCCCAGGGGATCACCGCTTCCCATCGACAGACCGCCCCCCAGGGGCTCACCGCCCCCCAGCGACTGACCGCTCCCCAGAGGCTCACCGGCCGGCCCGAGTGACTCCTGCGCGGGACCGAGCGGCTCCACCGCCGGGCTGCCCGTCCCAGCGGCACGGCCGGGCCAGCCGCGAACCAGCCCGCGTCGTCGTGGCCCACGGCCGCCGAGCCCGCCACGCGGTGGCGTCGCGGCCCGCTGGGGCCGCACCTGGTCCGGTCCCCGCCGGAACCGGGTCAGGTACAGATACCCAGCCGCGCTGAGCAATCCCAGCAGCACCGCCAGCGCCTCCACCTGCGGTGCGAGCGCCCAGCTTGGCCGGCCGATCCTCAGCACGTCGCTCGCGTAGCGGGCGGGCACCTCCACCGCCAGCGCGATGACCAGCGCGCGGTCGCCCGACAGCATGAACCGGCGGATAGCCCAGATCAGCCCGGCCACGATCGCGGCGTCCCACAGCGACTGGTACAAGAACGTCGGCTGGAAGGTGGCGTAGTTCTCATAGCCCGGGACACGCCTGGCCGGGGTGATTTCCACTGCCCACGGCAGCGCGGACGGCTGGCCATACACCTGCTGGGTGAACCAGTCTCCCCAGTCGGCGACCGCGAGGCCCGCCGGCAGTGCGGGCGCCAGGGCGCCCGCCAGTGGCGCGAGCCGCAGACCCGCGCGCCGGGCGGCGAGCCAGACGGCCAGCGCGCCCGCGGCGATCCCGCCGGGCAGCCCGAGCCCGCCGTCCCAGATCCTTGCGATGCCGAACGCCCCGTGACCGGGACCGAAGTACGCGCCATAGCCGATCGCCAGGCTGTACAACCTGGCCCCCACGAAGCCGGCCGGGACTGCCGCCAGGCTCAGCCGCAGCACCGTGCCCG
>DAHUZQ010000115.1 GCA_027306495.1 Actinomycetota bacterium
CGGCGGGCCAGGGCGGCGGCTACCCGGTGCTGCGGCGGGTGTTCGTCTACGACCCGTCGCTGGCGCAACCGGTCGGGTACGGCCCGTCGCTCGCCGCTGCGCTGGCACAGCTCGTGTCCCGGACGGCGCCCGCCACCGGGACGGCTGCCGGCCCGGGCAGCGCCGTGCGGGCGGATCTTCAGGCCGCCGAGAGCGACTACGCCCGTGCGCTGGCCGACTTCGGCGCGGGCGACTTCGCCGGGTTCGGCCAGTATCTGGCGCTGATGAAGCAGGAACTGGATGACGCCCTGCGCGCGGCCGGCGTGGTGGGCGGCAGGCTGAGCCCATAACCGCCAGCCTCCGGCCGGATGAACAGCCGGTCCTTGCGCACGTCGCACGTGGGCACCGGGCCGATGGGCGTAGGCTCGATGGTGGCGTGAATCTGAGGGACTGGCTGTCGTGTCGTGTGCAGTGAACTGCGTGCGCCGGGCACAAGCATCCGGTGAAGGGAGCGAGACAGGCCGTGGCGCCACGAGTGCTGGTGGACGCGACCGCGGTGCCCGCAGATCGCGGCGCGCTGGGCCGCTACGTGGATGGCGTGGTGTGTGCGCTCCACGAGGCGGGCACAGACCTCGCGCTCGCCTGCCAGCGGGCGGACGAGGAGCGTTACGGGCGGCTCCTGCCCGGCGCCCGGATCGTGGCCGGCCCCACGGCGATCGCCCACCGGCCCGCCCGGCTGGCCTGGGAGCAGACCGGCCTGCCGCTGGTCGCCCAGCAGGTCGGCGCGGACGTGTTGCATGCCCCCCACTACTCGATGCCGGTCCGGCCGGGCGTGCCGACCGTCGTCACGGTGCACGACCTGGCGTTCTTCACCGAGCCGGACGCGCACAGCCCGGTCGCAGCGACGTTCTTCAAGTCGGCGATCCGCACCGCGGTGCGGCGCGCCACCCGGCTGCTGGTGCCCTCGAAGGCCACCCGGGACGACCTCGTCCGGGTGCTCGGTGCGGACCCTACCAAGATCGACGTCGCCTATCACGGCGTGGACCAGACGCTGTTCCACCGGCCCGACCAAGAGCAGGTGAGACGGGTTTCCGACCGGCTCGGCCTGCACGGCCACCCCTACATCGCCTATCTCGGCAGCCTGGAGACGCGCAAGAACATCCCCGCGCTCATCGCGGCGTGGGTCGCAACCGTCGCCGAGCGGCCGGATCCGCCGGCGCTGGTCCTCGGCGGCTCGGGTGGGTGGAGTGAGGAAGTCGACCAGGCGGTCGCCGCCGTGCCGGCCCGGCTGCGACTGCTCCGCCCCGGTTACCTGCGCTTCAGCGACCTCCCCGGATTCTTCGGAGGCTCCCTGGTTGTCGCGTTCCCCAGCCGTGGTGAGGGCTTCGGCCTGCCCGTGCTGGAGGCGATGGCCTGCGGCGCTCCGGTGCTGACGACGCACCGCGCCTCGCTGCCCGAAGTGGGCGGGGATGCGGTCGCCTACACCGAACCGGACGCCGCGAGCATCACCGTCGCGCTGTACGCGATCCTGGACGACCCGGCCCGCAGGGCGGCCCTCGGCGATGCTGGTTATGCGCGCGCCCGGGAGTTCACCTGGGCTGCGTCGGCGCAGGCGCACATGGCCTCCTACCTGCGTGCGGCCGGTGAGCGGGGCGAGTAACCTGCTTCCACATGTCGGTTAGCTCAGCCTCGGACGCCATGGCGGACCGGCTTGAGGCGATCCTGCTGGTCGGCGGTCAGGGCACCCGCCTGCGGCCGCTCACGATCAGCACGCCCAAGCCGCTGCTGCCGACGGCGGGCGTGCCCTTCCTGGCCCATCAGCTCGCGAAGGCCGCCGCGGCGGGGGTCGGCCGGGTAGTGCTCGCGACCGCCTACCAGGCGCCCATGTTCGCGGACCACTTCGGCGACGGGTCGGTCTTCGGGCTGGAGATCTGTTACGCGCACGAGGACTCCCCGCTCGGGACAGGCGGCGCGATCCGCAACGCGGCCGGTGCCCTGCGCAGTGGACCCGACCAGCCGGTCATCATCCTCAACGGGGACGTGCTCTCCGGCCACGATCTGTCAGCCCAGCTCGACATCCACGCCAAGCACGACGCGGCGGTCACGCTGCACCTGGTCGAGGTGGATGACCCCGCCAGGTTCGGGTGCGTGCCCACCGACGTCGATGGCCGGGTCACCGCGTTCCTGGAGAAGACCCCCGTTCCGGTCACCAACCGGATCAACGCCGGGTGCTATGTGTTCCGGCGGAACGTGATCGAGGCCATCCCGGCCGGGGTGGTGACCTCGGTCGAACGGGAGACTTTCCCCGCGCTCATCCGTTCGGGTGCGGTGGTGATGGGATACGCCGAGAGCGCGTACTGGCTCGATGTCGGGACGCCCGAGGCTTTCGTCCAGGGGTCGTGCGATCTGGTGCTGGGCTGCCTGGCCTCGCCGGCCCTGGCGGGCTCGCCCGGCGTTCCCGGGCAGGCGCTGCTGCTGCCGGGTGCGGTGGTGGAGGCGGGGGCACGGGTGGGCGGTGGCACCGTGGTCAGTGCCGGAGCGGTGGTGGGCGCCGGAGCGGTGGTGGAGGCCAGCGTGCTGTTCGAGGGTGCTCGGGTCGGGCCCGGCGCGAGCGTCCACCGCAGCGTGCTGGGCAGGGACTCCTCGATAGCGGCGGGTGCTGTGGTGGATGGCGCGGTCATCGGCGATTGCGCGGTGGTGGGGGAGGGCAACGAACTGCGCAACGGGATCAGGCTCTGGCCGGGGGTGGAACTCGGCCCGACCGCGGTCCGCTTCTCCACCGACGCCTGACCGTGCGGCCAGCGTGTCCCAGCCAGCCGGGGATCCGGGGACCGCGGGCCTGACGGGCCAGTGGTGCTTCCCGTTCCCGGTCAGGCCGGCTCTCGCGCTCGGCGTGCACCGGCGGGGGCGCGGGGATCCGGCTTTCCGCATCGACGAGTCCGGGGCGATCTGGCGGACCTGCCTGACCCCGCACGGGCCCGCCACGCTGCGCCTGGTGAGCGTGGACGCGCCGGTGCAGGTTCTCGCCAGGGCGTGGGGCCCGGGCGCCTCGTGGCTGCTGGCGGCTGTGCCCGACCTGCTCGGGGCACACGACGAACCGGCTGCGTTCCAGCCATCCCACCCGTTCCTGCGCGACGCACTGCGGCGGTACGGCACCGCAGCTGTCCGGGTCGGCCGTTCCAGCCGTGTGCTGGAAGCGCTCGTGCCCGCGGTCCTGGAGCAGAAGGTGGTGGCAGCGGAGGCACGGCGGGCCTGGCGACTGCTGCTGCTGAAGTTCGGGACACCGGCTCCGGGGCCCGCGCCCGCCGGGATGCGGGTATTCCCGCCGCCCCGGGTGTGGGCACGCATTCCCTCGTGGGAGTGGCACCGGGCAGGCGTGGAGGGGGTGCGGGCGCGCACCATCATCGGGGCCGCGACGGTGGCCGCCCGGCTGGAAGGCATGCTGGCCCTGGGGCCGTCCGAAGCTGACCAGCGGCTGCGGTCGCTCACCGGCATCGGGCCCTGGACCTCGGCGGAGACCCGTCAGCGCGCCTGGGGAGACCCCGACGCCGTCTCGGTGGGGGACTACCACCTGCCCGCCGCGGTCGGCTGGGCGCTGGCCGGCCAGGTGGCCGACGACGCGGGCATGCTTGCCCTGCTCGCCCCCTACGCGGGGCACCGGCACCGGGCGGCCCGGCTCGTGGAGCTCGGTGGCGGCCGGCCGCCACGGCGTGGGCCGCGCATGGCTGTCCGCGACTACCGGGCGTTCTGAGCTGCCCGGGCCGGTTGGCCGGGCCCCTTCCCCAGGCGCGGTGCGGGCCGGCATAGGGTTCGGCCATGGGTCCCGACATGCCCCCTCCCCCGCGGCCGGGTGCCACCGCGCTGCGCCGTGCGCTGGCCAGGGCCAGGGACGGCAAGCCGCTGGACGTGACGGAGGCGACGATCCTGCTGCACGCCCGCGGCGCGGCGCTCGAGGAACTGACGCGCTACGCCGGCCGGGTCCGCGACGCGGGCCTGGCCGACGCCGGGCGTCCCGGGGTGATCACCTACTCGCGCAAGGTCTTCGTCCCGCTGACCCGGCTGTGCCGGGACCGATGTGGGTACTGCACCTTCGCCACCGTGCCGGGCCGGGTGCCGAGCCCCTACCTCTCCCCGGACGAAGTTGTCGCGATCGCCCGGCAGGGAGCGGCCCTCGGCTGTAAGGAAGCCCTGTTCACGCTCGGGGACCGGCCGGAGGACCGGTGGCGGCAGGCGCGCGAGTGGCTGGAAGCCGCCGGGTATGACGACACCCTCTCCTACGTGCGGGCGATGGCCGTGCGGGTGCTGGAGGAGACCGGGCTGCTGCCGCACCTCAACCCCGGGGTGCTGGCCTGGCGGGACTTCCAGCGGCTCAAGCCGGTCGCCCCGTCGATGGGGATGATGCTGGAGACAACGGCGGCACGGCTGTTCACCGAGCGGGGCGGACCGCACTACGGCAGCCCGGACAAAGACCCCAAGCTGCGGCTGCGGGTACTGGAAGACGCCGGCCGGTGTGCGGTGCCGTTCACAACAGGCATCCTCATCGGCATCGGCGAGACGCCGGCCGAACGGGCGGATGCGATCTTCGCGATCCGGCGGATCGCTCGCGAGTATGGCGGCATCCAGGAAGTCATCGTGCAGAACTTCCGGGCCAAGCCGGGCACGGCGATGCGTGCCGCACCCGACGCTGACCTGGCGGACCTCGCTGCCACCATCGCGGTCGCCCGGCTGATCCTCGGCCCGTCCATGCGCATTCAGGCCCCACCAAATCTGATCGGCGACCAGTACCGCCTCATGCTGGCCGCCGGGATCGATGACTGGGGCGGGGTCTCACCGCTGACCCCGGACCACGTGAACCCCGAGCGCCCCTGGCCGCAGATCGACGAACTCGCCAGGCAGACTGCCGCCGCCGGCCTGCAACTGCGGGAACGGCTGACCATCTATCCCGGCTACCTGCGCGAGCCCTGGCTCGATCCGCGGCTGAGCGCGCATGTCGCCGCGCTGGCCGACCCGGCCACGGGGCTGGCCAGGGAGAGCGCCGTCCCGGCCGGCCAGCCCTGGCAGGAGCCGGACGGCGGGTGGGGTGACGCCCGCGGCCGGACCGACCTGCACATCACGATCGACACCGTGGGCCGCACCGCCGACCGGCGGGACGACTTCGCGGAAGTGTACGGAGACTGGGCGGAGGTCGCGGCCCGGATCGACCCTCGCGCCCGGCCCGGCGGGACCGGGGCTGACGGGACCGGGGCTGACGGGACCGGGGCTGACGGGACCGGCGCCGGCGTCGCATGGACGGGGCCTTCCCCCGCGCGGGTGCGCCCGGACGTGGCGGCCGCGTTGCGGGCCGCGGAACGGGCCCCGGCGGGCATCACCGACGCGCAGGCGCTGGCACTGCTCGACGCTGACGGCCCCGGACTGGACGCCCTGGCGGCGCTGGCGGACGGCCTGCGGCGGGACGCGGCGGGTGAGGACGTCACGTTCGTAGTCAACCGCAATATCAATTTCACCAATGTCTGCTACACGGGCTGCCGGTTCTGCGCGTTCGCGCAGCGGCGCTCGGACGCTGACGCCTTCACCCTCTCGCTGGCGCAGGTCGGTGACCGGGCGCAGGAGGCGTGGGCGGCCGGCGCCACTGAGGTCTGCATGCAGGGCGGTATCCATCCCGACCTGCCCGGCACCGCGTATTTCGACATCGCGGCGGAGGTCAAGCGGCGTGTCCCGGACCTGCACGTGCACGCGTTCTCCCCCATGGAGGTCGCGAACGGCGCGGCGCGGACCGGTCTGCCGGTACGCGAGTGGCTGGTCCGGGCCAGGGAATCGGGGCTCGGCTCACTGCCGGGGACGGCGGCCGAGATCCTCGACGACGACGTCCGCTGGGTGCTGACGAAAGGCAAGCTGCCCGCCTCGGCGTGGATCGAGATCATTACCACCGCTCACGAACTCGGCATCCCCACCACGGCCACGATGATGTACGGGCATGTGGACACCCCGGAGCACTGGGTGGGCCACCTGCGGGTGATCCGGCGGATTCAGGAGCGAACCGGCGGGTTCACCGAGTTCGTGCTGCTCCCGTTCGTGCATGCGAGCGCGCCGATCTACCTGGCCGGGCTGGCCAGGCCAGGCCCGACCCGGCAGGAGAACCGGGCGGTGCACGCACTCGCGCGCATAATGCTGCACGGCGCGATAGCCAACATCCAGTGCTCCTGGGTCAAGCTCGGCCCGGATCTGTGCCGGGAAGTGCTCCGGGGCGGGGTCAACGATCTCGGCGGCACCCTGATGGAAGAGACGATCAGCCGCATGGCCGGCTCGCGGCACGGCTCTTACAAGACGATCAGCGACATCGCCGCGATGGTCGCGCCACTGGGCCGGCGGTTGCGGCAGCGCACGACGGATTACGGCGATCCTTCGGCGGAACGGGTCGCGGCGGCGGTGGCCAGCGATGGAGTCTGCGGGTCGGTACGTGGCCAGCGGCTGGAACTGCCGGTGGTCCCCGGATAGCGGCCCGCCTGCCAGGGCCGGGTCCGTGGCGTTCGCGGTCAGGGCCGGCGGGCACCCGCCGGGCGCGGCGATCTCCGGCGGCTGGGGCCAACCTGCGTAACCTGGATGGTGGAACCTGGATCAGTTCACCGGCCGCTGTCCTGGCGGGCGGGCGCCGGTGGCTGAGTTCCCGAAGCGATGCCCCTGACGGGGTTCCTACTGCCGGAGCGGAGATTCCCCAGCCGATGCTCGATCACGCGGTCATTGATGGCCTGTTCCCCGCCGACCTGCCGGAACCTGAAGAACTGGAGCGTCTGTACCCGCCCCGGCAACTGCCGGCCGGTGCGCAGGTGACCAGGTTCGGCCCCTCACCGACGGGTTTCGTGCACATCGGCGGGATCTATGTGGCGACCATCGACCGGGACGTGGCCAGCCACTCGGGCGGTGTCTACCTCGTGCGGGTGGAGGACACGGACCAGACCCGCGAGGTGGAAGGGGCGCTGGCCCAGTTCGCGCGCGCGTTCGGCTACTTCGGGATCGTCCCGGACGAGGAGGACTCTCGCGGCGCCTACGGTCCCTACCACCAGTCCCGCCGCGAGCGGATCTACCTCAGCTATGTCCGGGATCTGCTCCGCCGGGGCAAGGCCTACCTGTGCTTCGCCACCAAAGATGAGCTTGCGGCCATATCGGCCCGGCAGCAGGCCGCGAAGATCCCGACCGGTTATTACGGCGAATGGGCGATCTGGCGCGACGCCGGTCCCGAAGCGGTGATGGCCAACCTGGCCGAGGGCGTCCCGTATGTGGTGCGCTTGCGGGCACCCGATGACGCGGCTGGGCGGCGGGTCCGGTACACCGACGTCATCCGCGGCGAGGTCGAGAACGACGCGAACCGCAACGACGCTGTCATCCTGAAGTCCTCGGACTCGTCACCCCGGCTGCCCACCTACCACTTCGCGCACGCGGTGGACGATCACCTGATGCGGGTCAACCTCGTCATCCGCGGCGAGGAGTGGATCTCGTCGGTGCCGCTGCATCTGCAGCTATTCGACGCGCTGGGGTTCACACCGATCGCTTATGCGCATATCGCGCCGCTCATGAAGCAGATCCCTGGTGGCAAGCGCAAGCTGTCGAAGCGGAAAGATCCGGAGGCCGGCGTCGGCTTCTACATCCAGGAGGGCTATCCGGCCCCCGCTGTCCTGTACTACTTGCGGGGGCTGGCGAACGGCCGGCTGGCCGAGGTGCCGCTGGCGCAGGCTCTGGCGAGCCCGATCCTGCTGGACCAGTGCGGCGTCGCCGGGCCACTGGTGGACCTGGTGAAGCTGGCGGACATCAGCGCCGACCACATCGCCACCCTGAGCGGGCCGCGGGTCCTCGAAGCGGTCGGCGTCTGGGCGTCCGAGTTCGACCCGGGACTGGCAGGCGTGCTGGAGGCGGAACGCGACCTGGCCCTGCGCGCCCTGGCAGTGGAGCGGGAGGGCGTCGAGAACCCGCGCAAGGACCTGCGCAAGTGGTCGGACTTCCGTGATGCCTACGGGTTCTTCTTCCCCCAGTTGTTCACCCCGGTGTCAGGATCCGCGGACGAGCGACTGGCCCCGGTGGGCGTGGATCCCGCGACCGCGGCCAGCTTCGCCAGGGACTTCGCCGACGGCTACGAGCATCTGGACGACCAGCAGGAGTGGTTTGGCCAGATCCGCGAACTCGCCGCCAAGCACGGCTTCGCCCCTAGTGCCAAGGAGTACAAGGCGAATCCGGATGCCTACCCGGGCTCGGTCCGCGAGGCGTCCCAGCTCATCCGGGTGTCGCTGACCGGTTCCACCCGCAGCCCCGACCTGCACGCCATCGCGCGGGCCATCGGTGCGCCGGAAGTGCTCCGCCGGGTACGCGCGCTGGCGGGTTAGCCGGCCGCGCCGGTCCGGTAGTGAGAGTACCGCTCATCGGTATATAAAGGTGACATGACAGCCAAGCCGATGCAGGAACCGACGTTCCTGATCCTGACCGCTCTGGCGGCGGGGCCACAGCACGGTTACGGGATCATGGCGGATGTCGCGGAGATCTCCGGCAGCCGCGTCCGGCTGCGCGCCGGGACCCTGTACGCCGCGCTGGACCGGCTCCGCTGCGAAGGCTGGGTGGACGTGGACCGGGAGGAGATCGTCGAGAGCCGTTTGCGCCGGTACTACCGCCTCACCACAGCCGGCCGCGATCGGCTCGCCGGTGAGGTGGCCCGGGTCCGGACTACGACCGCGGTGGCAGCGCAGCGCCTGGGACTGGTGGGAGGGCCGGCATGACGGGCCCCGCCCAAGGCGGGCCGGTGCCGCCCAGCGAGGCTGCGGCCGCCCTGGAACGCCGCTACCGTCGGCTGCTGTCGTGGTACCCGCGGGGTCACCGGAGCGACTACGCCGAGGAGATGCTCGGCGTGCTGATGGCCGGCGCCGACCCGGGACAACGCCGGCCGCGCGTCCGTGAATCAGCGGACCTGCTGCGTGGCGCGGTGTGGGTCCGGATGCGCCGGGCGGTGGGCTGGTTCGCCGCACCGGGATGGCGTGACACGCTCGCGATGATGAGCCTGCTCGCGCCGGCGCTCGGGCTGACCGTGGCCATCAACAGCCTTCCCCCAGCTTGGCTGGCGTTGGGGTTCAGCGGGCCGTTGAGCGGGTTCATGGCCCGCAGTTGGCTGGTGAGCGTGGCGGGGCCGCTGCTGCTGGCCGCTGAATGGGTCATCGCCCTGCTGGCGGTCGTACTGCGGAAGCGGCTGGTCGCGCTAGGTGCCGCCGCGATGGGTTTTGCCACGGCGGTGCTTATGGGGATCCTGTGGGGAATGGGCCTGGCTGGGCAGCAGGTGAGCCTTGTGGCCGTTCCCGCCCAGATCTGCCTCGCTGTGCTCACGCTGGTCTGCGTGCCCGGCGTGGACGGGCTGGGCAGCCGGGGCGGGCCGGGCGGGAGGGTGGCGATCCAGCACGGCCGCTCGGTCTGGCTGCTCATCGTCGGCCTGCCCCTGCTGGCTGCGCTCCACGCAACCGTCGGTCTGCTGGAAGCGACCGGTGGCATGGGCGCGTTGCGCCGCCTTGAGATGGTCGCGATTGCCGCGCATATGCTGACCGGAGTCCCCGTCATCGCCGTGCTCGCGGCTGCCGCTGCCGCTGCGCCTGCCGGCTGGCTGCGCACCCCCGCTGGGCGCCGGGCGCTGGCGCTGGCCGGCCCGGCCGTAGACCCGCGGTTGCTGTTCTACCTCGCTGAACGGTTGACCGGCCAGGTGGACTTCTCGTCCGGGCCGTCCGGGGTGGGTCTGGCTGTCGTCTGGGCCGTATATCTGGCCCTGGCCACGCTGGTGGCAGCGCTGGCCGTCACCGCCCGCTGGTTCCCCGGCGGGGCTGGATCGGCAGCCGCGGTTCCGGGTGGTGGGGGCACTGGCCTGACCGTGTGACTGTCTTTGCGGCAGTCCCGGAAAGGTAGCCTGCCTCCGCACTTATATCGAGCATGCATTCGATCGCATGCCCGATTTTCTGTCAGTGCCCGAGAGTAGTATCGGATCTGTGCTCAAGGCGAGCCCGGTGCTGGCGAGGGAGGGGTGGCGGTGACAGGAGGTGCGGCTGGTGGTGCCACCCTCACGCAGGACGCGGATGCGATCAGCGAGCCGTCCCTGTGGTGGGTATGCGCCGCACCGGACGTCGCGGCGCTGCTGCTGGATCAGGCGCTGTCAGGCGCCGGCCCGGATGACTGCGAGAGCGACCTGGCCGAAGGCCGCGCCGGCCCTGAGCCGGCGGTGCCGGGTCCCGATGGCCCAGCGGCACCTCCGGTCCCTGATGGCCCGGAGGTGTTCAAGGCTGGGTTCTGGGATCGGTCGTCCGGGGCTGGGGCGGGGTTCGCTTCGGGTGGGGTTTCGGATCGGATGCCGCCGGGTGCCATCTTGGCGTGTCTGGCGGAGGACACCTGGCGGGCGGGGCTCGGTCGTCTTACCGATGACGAGCTGATCGGGGTCCTGCGGGCGGCGCGGAGGCTGTCGTCGTGGGCCAGTGCCCTTGAGCTGTCTGCTGCCGGCGACCTGCTGAACCGCCGCTTGGCGGAGGAAGCGGCGGGGGAGGCGGGTGTCGCGGAGCACGCCAGCGATGAGATCGCCGCGGCGCTGGTTCTGACGGCGCGGGCTGCCGGGCGGTTGGAGGACCAGGCGCTGGCGCTCGGCCGGTTGCCGGTGACCATGCGTGCGCTGGCCGCGGGTGAGATCGACCTGCCACGTGCGCTGGTGATCGCGGACGAGGTAAGTGGCCTGAGCGCCGCGCATGCCGCGATCGTCGAGCAGGTCGTCATCAAGGACGCTGCCTGCCAGACCACCGGCCAGTTGCGCGCGGCGGTCCGGCGGGCTGTCATCGTGGCTGATCCCGAAGCGGTGCGTGCCCGCAGGGAGAGCGCTGAGCGGGAGGCGCGGGTGGAACGCTGGGACGAGCCTGCGGGCACGGCAGGGCTGGCGGGCAGAGATCTGCCCGCTCCCGATGTGCTTGCCGCCGACGCCAACATCACCGCCATCGCCGGCGAGCTGCGCGCCGCCGGGCTGGAAGGCACCATGGATCACCTGCGCGCTCAGGTTTTCCTGGCGCTGCTTTCGGGCCGTTCCCCGTATGCACTGGTGCCGGCGGTGGATGGTGACGATCCCGTTGCCCCGGCTGGGGCGCCGGGCGCTGCCGCCCGATACGGCGGTCACCGGGGGAACGGTGTAGCCGGGACGGTCAACCTGACCATGCCGGTGTCCGCCTGGCTCGGGTTTTCAGACGCTCCCGGGGACGTGGCCGGGTTCGGCCCGTTGGACGCTGGTGACAGCCGGGATCTGCTCGAGCGGTTCGCCATGAACAAGAGCAGTCGCTGGTGCCTGACCCTCACAGACGCCCATGGCCAGCCGGTAGCCCACGGCTGCGCGCCCTCGGGCCCCGGTGCCGCCTCCGGCCCCGGCCCTGGGCGTGACCCGGGCATACTTGCCGCCGCTGCCGCCTGGCTGGCCGGCGTCAAGGTCGCACCCCTGGAAGTGGGCGCATGCGGTCATCGGCACCAGTCGCTCGCCTACCGGCCGCCGCCGTTATTACGGCACCTGATCGGTGTCCGGCAGCGGACATGTTCCTTCCCCGGCTGCCGTCGGCCGGCCCACCGGTGCGACCAAGACCACACCCTGGCATTCGATCAAGGCGGGATCACCTGCGAATGCAACCTGGCCCCGCTGTGCAGGAGGCATCACAGAGCCAAGCAGAGCCACGGCTGGCGCCTGGAGCAGCCACAGCCCGGCGTCATGGTCTGGACGACCCCCAGTGGGCGCAGCCACGTGACCGGCCCGACCACGTACCCGGATGGCTGATAGGACCGCCCGGGAAGCGGCCGGCCAGTGGAGCCTGGCCGCAGAGGCGGCGGCCGCACTAACGAACGATCATGAACTCGCTGGGGTCGCGCGGCGGGCGGTCCGGGGCGGGGGCCGCGGGGTGGCCGACGCCGATCGCGCCCATCGGCTCCCAGCCGTCGGGAAGCCCGAGCGCGCCGGCGGCGACCGGGCGGCAGAACATGGTGCTCGACACCCAGCACGACCCCAGGCCCTCGACCGCGAGAGCGACCAGCAGATTCTGCACCGCGGCGCCGATCGCGACCACGAACATCTCCCGCTCCGCCGCCGACCGGCGCTGATCGGGGTAGGCATGGGCGGCCTGCGCGTCCAGGCAGGGCACGATCAGCAGCGGTGCCCGCCGGAGCGGTTCACCGCGCCGGGTGCGGCGCTCGATCTGCTCCGGCGTGAAGCCGTCACCGCGCAGGTCGCTGACCCAGGCAGCGAGCATGGCGTCCAGCAGTGCGGTACGCGCCTGCGGTGAGCGCGCCACGGCGAACCGCCAGGGGGTCGAATGGTGTGGCGCGGGGGCGGTGATCGCGGCGGCGATGGCGCGGCGGACGGCCGCCATGCTGACCGGTTCGGCCGTGAACTCCCGCACCGTCCGGCGGGCCGCCAGTACGTCGGCGGCACCGTAGCGGAACAGGTCCTCTGAGGGCGGCCGGATCAGTGCCCGGGCACCCGGGCCGTCGGCTTCGGTGACCAGATCCGCCAGGCCCCGCACGATCGCGACAGGGACACCGGCGGTCTTGCCCTTGACCAGGTCGGCGGCGGCCGCGAGTTCATCCGCCACGGCGATGAGCGTCACCTCGAGCACCGTGCCGAAGGTGTCCGGCCGGCCGCGATGATCGTCGGCCGGTGAAAGGCCCGCCACACCGATCGCCGCGTCGGTCTGGCCGATGCGCCAGGGGCGGCCCATGGTGTCGGTGATGATCACGCCGAGCCGCAGGCCGGTCCGGTCGCGCAACGCCCCGCGCAGCCCCCGCGCCGAAGCATCCGGGTCCGCAGGGAGCAGGACCACGGTCCCCGGCGCGGTATTGGACGCGTCCACTCCGGCCGCGGCCAAGACGAGCCCCTGTGGAGTTTCCACGATGCGGGAGGGTCCCCGGCGCGCGACGACCCGCACCGTCTCGGCGTCGATGGCCAGCTCCCGCTCCATCCGGGTGACGCGGCCCTCGGCCTTGCTGATGATCTTGGATGTGATCACCACGATGTCGCCGTAGGCCAGATCGGGTGCGGCGTCGGCGATCAGGGCGGCGAGATCGGCTCCCGGCGCGATCTCGGGAAGCCCGGTGATCCCGGTGACCGAGAAGGTGGGTCGGGTGGCGCTCATGGTGTCAGCTCCCGGGCGAGGTTGAGGGCGGCACTGGCGATGGCCGCGGCGGCCTGGGGGTCGCTCATCAGCAAGGGGACCGCCCGGACCGCGACCCCTGCCAGGCCCGGGTCGCGGTCTGCGCCGGCGTCCTCTTCGGCCACCAGCCACCCGTTCAGTAGATCAGGGCCGTAATGCGCACCGACCGCAGCCGCTGACGTCGGCACACCGATCGCCGCCAGGCACTTGTCAGCCATGCCGCGGACCGGGGCGCCGCCGATGATGGGGGACACGCCGACCACGGTCTTGGCGCGCACGGCCGCCGCCACGCCCGGCACGGCGAGAATCGGGCCCACGCTCACGACGGGATTGGACGGCGGCAGCAGCACCACATCGGCGTTTGTGATTGCCTCGATCACACCCGGGGCGGGTGTGGCGCGCTCCACTCCGCTGATCACGAAACCCGTGGCAGGCGTCTGCGCGTGCAGGCGGACCCACCATTCCTGAAAATGGATCGTCTGCCCGTCTCCAGCCAGCACGACGTGGGTTTCGACCGGGTCATCCGACATGGGCAGCAGCCGAACGCCCGGTTGCCACCGTCGGCAGAGCAGCGCCGTCACTTCCGACAGCGGCATCCCGGCACCCAGCAGGCTGGTCCGGTGCAGGTGCGTGGCGATATCCCGGTCGCCGAGGCTGAACCAGCCCGGCTCGGCGCCGTAAGCTGCCAGTTCGCTCAGGACGGTCTGGGTGTCAGCGGCCCGGCCCCAGCCCTGCGCCTCATCGATACCACCGCCCAGCGTGTACATCACAGTGTCGAGGTCCGGGCAGATCCGCAGGCCGAACAGGGTGATGTCATCGCCGGTGTTGCCGATCACGGTGATGTCGGCCCGGGGGGCCGCGGCTTTCAGCCCGCGCAGGAATCGGGCAGCCCCGACCCCTCCGGCGAGCACGGTGATACGCATGCGGCAAGTCTGGCAAGTCCTGGCGGTCCAGGCCCGGTGAACCCCCACGCCGGGGCGCCGGACCATGTGCGTGGGGTGGCGGCCGGGCCTGTGACCCCAGGAATCTCGGCGGTGACTTCCCCCTCAACCTGGGACAGAAGTCACTCATTATCACGTATCCCGCTTGACGCGACGCAAGACACGCGCGTGTAATTTCACATGTGTAGTTCTCGCCTGCGGGGGCGGCACACGTTCCATCGGATTGTGGATCGGTAGGAGGTGCGCCATGGCTGACGTCGTCCCGCTCGCTCTGAGCACGTTCGGTATTGGCGTGGACGACGCTGGGGGCCTTGCCTGGCAAGACCGGGCGCTGTGCGCGCAGACCGACCCGGAAGCGTTCTTTCCCGAGAAGGGCGGATCCACCCGCGAAGCCAAGCGGGTGTGCCGCTCCTGCGACGTCAGGGCCGAGTGCCTGGAGTACGCGCTCGCCCGCGACGAACGGTTCGGGATCTGGGGTGGATTGTCCGAACGTGAGCGGCGGCGGATGAAGCGCGGGACCGCGTAATCACCCACCCGTACCGTTCCCGCCGCATTCCCGGGTTGGGCGTCTGCCTGCCGGGGCCAGCCCCCTTCGCGTATCGTTGCGCGGGTGTCCCCCCTCGCCGGGGCTGGGCGTGCTCGCCGTCGGCCCGGCGGGTGAAGTCCCCCGAGAGCGAGCGGATACGTGCCGTCACATAGCCCCAAGGTCCAGCACATCGTTACTGCGGTGATCG
>DAHUZQ010000121.1 GCA_027306495.1 Actinomycetota bacterium
GCACCGGGCCGCCGTTGTAGACGAGCGGGCAGTTGGGCTCGGTGCAGCCGGCGCTCTTGCGGGCAGCGGCGCTCACCTTGGGCTGGTGGCCGCGGGCATACTGGATGCCCGCGATCTTGCCCAGTTTGACGTGGTGCAGGGCGGCCTCGTAGGCGCCGTGCAAGTTCAGCACGTGGCCGGCCGGCACGGGGCCATGCGCCTGGGCCTGCGCCGCGGCGGGCGCAAACCCGGTCAGGGCCAGGGCGCAGACAGCTGCCACCCCGGTCAGGATGCGTTTGAGCATGAAAAGGGTCTCCTCACTCAGCACGAACAGGCCAGTTCCCCCCGGCCTGCCGGGGTGGGGCATTCGGAGCATAACGGCTGTGGGCAGCGGAGACAATAACCCACTGACTTAGTGGGATAGGCAGGTGGATCGGCCCGCGCGGGACCGCGAAACAGTTCGTGGCCATCTGGATCCGCTGCGCGACGGGGACTTCGCTACGGAGCGGTCCGCGCGGAATCGGGCGGCTCGGCGGGCAGCCAAATGCGCACCCGGGTGCCGTGCCCCGGCTCCGAATCGATCGACGCCAGGCCACCGTGAGCCTGGGCTATCGCCTGGACAATGGCCAGCCCGAGGCCGCTCCCGCCGGTTCCCTCGCCACCATGATGGCGCTGCGTGCCATCCTCATGACGGCCTGCGGCGCGATGGAAACGGTCGAATGCCCGGGCGGCGTCCTCGCCCGGCATCCCCGGGCCCGCGTCGGCCACCTCCAGCAGCACCTGGCCCCCCACCCGCCCGAGCCGCACCGAGACGGGAGTGTGCGTGGGGGTGTGTGCGCGCACATTCGCCAGCAGATTGGCCAGCACCTGCCGGATCCGTGCCTCGTCCACGACCGCGACCAGCCGGTCCGGAGCCTGCACGTCGGCGGGCCGGCCCGGTTCGACCGCGAGTGTGTCGGCGACCGCGTCATGCACCAGTGGGACCAGGTCCACCTCGGCCAGGTCGAGTGAGGATGTGCGGTCCAGGCGGGCGAGTTCGAGCAGTTCGGCGACCAGGGTGCTCATCCGCTGTGCCTCGGACTCGATCCGGCGCATGGCGTCCGGCAGGTCGCGATCGCCCAGCGCCCCCTGCCGGTACAACTCGGCATACCCCCGGATGGTCGTCAGCGGTGTCCGCAGTTCGTGGGAGGCATCCGCCGCGAACTGGCGCACGGCCTGCTCCGAGCGCAGCCGGGCGCTGAATGCCTGCTCGATTCGGTCGAGCATGGTGTTGATGGCCCGGCCGAGACGGCCCACCTCCGTGCTTTCGCCCGCACCCGGCATCCGGGCGGACAGGTCCCCGGCAACCGTGATCCGGTGCGCCGTCCGGGCCATCCGGTCCAGCGGTGCCAGCCCGCGCCCTATCACCCACCTGCCGCCAATGGCGAGGAGCAGTATCAGCCCCGCTCCGGTGATCAGTTCGATCACCAGGATGCCGCGCACCGGCCCGGTGACCGCGGCAATGGGCCGCCCGACCACGAGCACGCCGGCCGGCCTGGCCCCGGTGCGGCCGATGCGGGCCACCGCGAGCAGCCGCGGCCCCCCGGGAACCTTGACGGGGAAGGGCGGCCCGCCGACGTGAGAACGCAGGGTATGGCTGGCGAGCAGGTCGCGCACCACCCCATCGAGTTCCCGGGTCGCCGGCGTGGTTCCGGTCAGCACCCGTACCGTCGGCGGGACCGCGGTGACTTCAACGCCCGCATCGCCCCCCGGATCCGCCGCGATCTGAGCGGGGGTCCGCTGGGCCTCGACCAGAAGCTGGGCGTCGAACTCGGCACCGAGTCGGTGGCCGAGCGCCAGCACGCTCACCCCGCCCATGATGAGCAGGAACACCGCGGTCACGGCCACCTGCGACACCAGCAGCCTGGCCCGTAGCGATAGGCGTCCGGGCTCACCGCTCACGTGGGCGGATCCGCGGCCCGCAGGCTGTAGCCGACGCCACGCTGGGTGTGGATCAGGGCGGGCCCCAGCGGGTCGAGTTTGCGCCGCAGATAGCTGATGTAGGTTTCCAGGATCTGGGACTGGCCCGCATAGTCCCACCCCCAGATGTTCTCCAGCAGCTGAGAACGGCTGAGCACCCGCCCCTGGTGGCGCATCAGATAGGCGAGCAGCCGGAACTCCGTGGGGGACAGTTCCACCGGGACGCCCCCCCGGTGCACGGTCCAGCGCGACTCGTCGAGTTCGAGGTCGCCCGCGCGCAGCGGGGCGTCGGCGCTGTCGTCGGTGGCGGTGCGGGCCGTGCGGCGCAGGACGGCCCGCACCCTGGCGATCAGGGCCTCCACCGAGAACGGCTTGGTGACGTAGTCATCGCCGCCGAGCGCCAGCCCGGTCACGGTGTCGGAGGAGGTGTCCCGCGCGGTCAGGAAGATGACCGGGACATCGTTGCCTGCCGACCGCAACCGGCGGCACACTTCGAACCCGTCCAGATCCGGGAGCATCACGTCGAGCACGATCAGGTCCGGCCGCAGCGCC
The DNA here is from genome assembly GCA_027306495.1 of Actinomycetota bacterium. Lineage (GTDB taxonomy): Bacteria > Actinomycetota > Actinomycetes > Streptosporangiales > Streptosporangiaceae > DAHUZQ01. The sequence continues at coordinate 2,491 of DAHUZQ010000121.1, forward strand.
TCCGCCCGGACGAGCGCCTGGGCGCCACTGGTCGCGGTGCTGACGGCGCAGCCGTGGAACTTCAGCGCCACCTGCACGAGGTCACGGATGTTGGGCTCGTCGTCGACGACGAGGACGTGCGGGATCCGGTCGGTGTCGGTCATGGGACACGGTCAGGTTCTGTGCGAGATCTCCGGGGGAGATCGGGTGGGCTCACGCTACCGCTTCCCACGCAGGCACCCGTGGGAAGCGGTAGCGGCCGGGTGCGGTCAACTGGCGCCGGCCGCGCCGGTGGCGGCCCGGGCGCCAGGGGAGGGGGGCCGGAGGATGACCAGCCGGGCGTCCTTGGCGCCGCCCACGACCGGCCCGCCCACCCAGACCGGCTGCCCGGCCGAGAGCGAGCGTGCCGAGAGCGGGCCACCGATGTCGCGGACCACGCTGTCGGCGGCCAGGTGCCAGGTCCAGCTAGTGCCGTCACTGGCCTTCACCACGAAGGAAACCCCTGGGTTCACGGACTGGATCACGCCCCGCTCGTACGCGAGGGTCCGCACACCGCGGGGTGTCTGCAGGGTGAACTGCCCGTCGATGCCACGGCGGATGAGGAAGCCGAGGACCCGCCGCCGGACGGCGAAGCAACGCCGGGTGGTGGCGGTGCTGGCGCCGCGTGCCGTGCGGGACAAGCCGTGGCTGCGTGCGAACCGCTCCGCCGCCCGCGCCCGGGCACAGACTCCGTGCCTGCCTGCGCCGGCGACCCCGGTGCCCGGGCCGGATGTTCCGCCGGAAGCCGACGGTGTGCCGTAAGGGGAACCCGCCGCGCTGAGAGCCTGGTTCAGCAACTGCGCCTGGCTGCTGCCGGTGGTGTGAGCTGGCGAGCCCGCCCCGGCCGCGGGTGCGGAAGGGCTGGCGAGGGCAAGGCCCGCGGCTACACCGCCAGCGGCCAGGACGGCGGCCGCGGCGACCCCGAGCATGCGGAACGCGGCCCGGTGGCCCCGCCCGGTCGGGCTTGCGGTGGGTGCCTGCGGCGCAACTCCGGTGATTGGTTGCTGAGGTTCCCCGCCAGGGGAGTCGAGGTTTGTCATGCCAGCAATACTGATTGCCGAGTCTGTGACACCAGGAAGACGATCCTGGGATTACCCTGGGAAGCTGCTGCGTAACAGCGGAGTGACCTCGGCCGATCCCTTCATTGAGTTCGGATCACAGCTTGGTAATCGCGGCGTGTTCCCCAGCCTGAGCCTCATACGGTCGAAGGACTGGCGGGTGTTTCCGGAGCGGGACGAGTGGGGGCTTCTTTATGCCGGTCGATCGTGTGCGTCCGCCACGAGGGGTGCTAACGGCGGGCGCGGCGGCCCTGGCGGCGGCTTCGCTGACCCTGCTGGCGATCCCCGCGCCCGCGGGGGCCGCCGCGGCCCGGCCGGCTCAGCCCGGGCTGAGCCAAGCCCGTACCAGCCTGCTGGGAAGGACCGGCTCGTCCACCCCGGCGCTGGTGACCGATCCGGCCTCCTTTGTGGACCCGTTCATCGGAACGGTGGGCGGCGGCAACGAGTCGCCGGGAGCGCAGGCCCCGTTCGGCATGGTGACCTGGGGCCCCGACACACCCAATGGCGGAGACGGTGGTGGCTACCGGTACGGGGACAAAACCATTGACGGCTTCAGCCTGACCCATCTGTCGGGAGTGGGCTGCAAATCCGCTGGTGATGTGCCGGTGCTGCCGGAGGTTGGCACCCCCAACCCGACCGGGACCGAAACCATGGCCGGACCCGGTACGGCTAGCCCGGGCTTCTACTCGGTGACGACCAGCGACGGCAGCAGCCAGATCACCACTGCGTTCACCGCTACCCAGCGGACCGGGCTGGCTCAGATCACCTACCCGGCGGGCCAGTCTGCTGATCTGGTCCTCAAGCTGTCCGGCGATCAGGGCGGAGGCCTCGCGCTGCCCTCGGCGTACTCCTTGTGGCGCGTATCCCCCACGGAACTGCGGGGTTCGGTGACCTCGGGTAACTTCTGCCACTCCGGCAACGTCTATAAGGTCTACTTCGACCTGCGCTTCAGCCAGCCGATGGCCAGCCTCGACAGGTTCAGGGCGAGCCGGCTGCATCCGGCCGCCGGGCGGAGACCGCTGATCCGGGCGGGGACCAGCCGCCCCGGCCGCTCCGCCCGGCCCGTGCCGGCCAGCCGGGCCGAGCCGGTGAACCACCCGGTCTTCCATGGCTACGCCCCACCCTCGCCTCCCGCGCTCACCACGCCGTCGGGGGCGGTGCTGACATTCGGGCCGCTCAGTTCGCCGCTGCTGGTGCAGGCGGGGCTCTCCTTTGTCTCAGGCCGCAACGCCGCCAAGAACCTGACCGCCGAGCAGGCTGCCATCTCCTCGGTCAGTTTCAGCGCTGTGCAGGCCGGAACGGTCAGCGCATGGAACAAGCTCCTGAATGAAATCCAGATCAGCGGCGGCAACACCAGCGAGGACACCGTCTTTTACACCGCCCTCTACCACGCACTGGCTTACCCGACCGTGTTCAGCGACGTCAACGGCCAGTACCGGGGGATCAACGGGAAGGTCGAGACGGTGGACCCCGGCCACGGCGCGTTCTATACGAATTTCTCCGGCTGGGATATCTACCGCACCCAGGCCCAACTGCTCGCCCTGCTCGACCCGTCCGTGGCCAGTGATGTCGCGCAGTCAATGCTGGACGACTATCAGCAGGGTGGGGAACTCCCCAAGTGGGTGGAGTACAACACCGAGACCCACGTCATGGTGGGGGACCCGGCGGATGCCATCCTGGCCGACATCTACGCCTTCGGTGGGACCAATTTCAACACCGCGCAGGCACTGCGCGCCATGGTGGCCGAGGGCACCTACGCCACCCTCAACAGGCCCGGGCTCAACTACGTGACCAGCCCGGGCTACCTGCCGATCAATGGCACGTACTGCCAGGACTGCAACTACTACTCGCCGGCTTCCGCGACACTGGAGTACGCCACGGCCGACTTCGCCATCTCCCAGATGGCACAGTCGCTGAACCGCCCCGCCACCGCCCGTGCCTTCCTCGCCCGCGCGCAGGACTGGCGGAACCTGTTCGACCCGGGCCTCGGTCTCCTCCGGGCGCGCACCACCAGCGGTGGCTGGGTGCCCAGCAGGCACCCAGCCAACTTCGGCCCCGGCTTCGCCGAAGGTGACTCCTGGCAGTACACGGGGATGGTCCCGTTCAATGTCGCGGGCCTTGCCAGCGCCATGGGCGGGGACGCGGCGATGACCAGCTACCTCAATCATGTGCTGCGGAGATTCCAGGGCGGTCCCAAATCCAGCGTCGCCCGCATGAGCGACGAGCCAAGCCTGGAACTGCCCTGGGAATACGACTACGTGGGAGCGCCCTACCTGACGCAGCAGACGGTGCGCGCCATCCAGGACAGCCTCTGGACGGACACGCCGAGCGGGCTGGCAGGCAACGACGACCTCGGAACGATGAGCGCCTGGTTCGTCTGGTCCGCACTGGGCCTCTACCCCATGACCCCGGGGACAGCCACACTGGCACTCGGCTCGCCGCTGTTCACCGAGGCGGTCATAAACAGTCCCGCACTGACCGCGCCGCTCACCATCGAGGCCACCGGCGCGACCGCCACCGACGGCACCACCACCGGCACTCCATACGTCCAGGGCATGACCTGGCAGGGGGCTGGAAGCTCCACCGCCAGCCCGTGGAACAGCGCGGCCGCACCACAGATGCTGCCTTCTGGTGGGCAGTTGACCGTCGCTGTCGGCGCATCCCCCGACACCACCTGGGGCGCCGGTTCCCCGCCGCCGTCGTATGGGGGGCCGACGCCGCCATTCCGCGCCGGGGTGCTGCTCTCGGGGGTCGGCGCCAGCCTGTGCGCCGGCCCGGCGGGCGGCCGGGTGAGGGACGGCGCGGCCATCGAGGTGTCGGCCTGTGACGGGCGCAGCAGCCAATGGTGGTACGTGCGCGCGAACAGGACGATCCAGACAGGGAGCAGATGCCTGGTTCCCGCCAGTGACAGCAGCGCGAACGGCGTTCCGGCCGTGCTCGCCGCCTGCGGAACCGGCGCCATCGACACCTGGCAGCCCGGGTCACTCGGCACGCTGATGAACTCGGCGACGGGGACCTGCCTGGGCGACCCCGGGTCATCCTCCGCCAGCGGCACCCCTCTCACGCTGTCGGCCTGCGACGGGCCGGGCCTGACTGGCCAGCGCTGGACCCTTCCGTGGGGAGCACAGCCACCACCAGCCGGTGCGGTGCGCTCAGCGCTCGGCAAGTGCATGGACGACGCGCAGAGCCGCCGGAGCAATGGCAACAAGATAGACATCTTCACCTGCAACGGCACCACTGCCCAGCGATGGATCATAGAAACGGACGGCACGATCCACAGCGCCTTGGGCGGATGCCTGGACGCGCACCACGGCGGGCTGACGCCGGGAACGCCGGTCGACTACTTCATCTGCAATAACACCGGCTCGCAGCAGTGGCGGGCGCAGCGGGGCGGGACGCTGGTCAACCCGCAGTCCGGGCTGTGCCTGGCGGCGCGGTCGGGCCGTGA
>DAHUZQ010000131.1 GCA_027306495.1 Actinomycetota bacterium
GCGCAGCGTAAGGAAACCCGGCAGCGGCGCCGTGCCCTCAGCCCTCCAGCGGCGCCCTACCCTCAGCCCTGCCAACGGCGCCGTACCCTCAGCCCTGCCAACGGCGCCGTGCCCTCAGCCCTGCCAACGGCGGCCCATCAACCCTGCCAGCGGCGGCCCATCACCCCGGCCCTGCCAGCGATGCGGCTTAACCCAGCAGGCCGAGCAGCCAGCGCGGGCCGGCGACCCGCGCTCCGGCAACACTGCACCGCTCCCGCAGGCCACGATCAGCGGTCACGACGATGCGCGCGCCGGGCGTCGACGCCGCAAGCTCGGCGATCGTGTCGTCGCCCGACCCGGGCGCGGCCACCACCCGGACCGCGCTGCCCGCCGGGGGTCACGGCGACACCGGGACATCGTCAGGCGCGTCATCACCGACCGGGCCGGTCCCGCCCCTGGTCAGCGGCCGGGTCCTGGTCCCACCCACCACCGGCACATCCCCCGCGGCGCGGGCCTTGCCTTCGATGACGAGCACGAAGTCCGGGAACCACCGGTCCAGCGGCGGATCACCGCCGTCACCGGGCAGGCTGTCCAAGCCATCGGCCGCCAGTGGGACGAGGTCCGCCCGAAGGCGGGTCACCGCGGTCGCCCGGTCGCGCCACCATCCGTCCGGCCGCGACCCCATGACATTCGCCGCGTCGATGATCAACGTCACGGGCTCAAGTGCCCGCCGCAGGACCGGCCAAGCCGACTCGAACCCCGGATGCAGTGGCAGTCCGGCCACGTCCCCCGCCGGGATCCAGCCGACCTGGGCGGTTTCCAGGCTCGCCGCGCGCACCGGGGCCGGGTCAGCCGCCGTCGCCACGAACGTCTGGTAGCTCCACCCACCGTGGTCATCGGTGAGCAGGCCGTGCACCGTAACGGCCGGCAGCGGCCCGCACTCCTCGACCGTCTCGCGCAGCGCCGCCTCGGCTGCACTTTCATGACTGTCCCGCGCCCCGCCGGGCGGTCCCCACCGGCCGCCGTGCTGCGACCAGCGCGCCCGGCGCACGAGCAGGACTACCCGGTCGCCCTGGTACGGCGCGCTTATGAGCAGGCCCGCCGCGCCATGCCGGCCCCAGTGCCGGTGCCGCCGGCCACAGCCCGACCAGCCGTCCCCATCGCCATGCGTCATCGCCGCCGACGATAGCGCAGACTCAAGGCGGCGGGTCCGCCCGCGACCGTGGCACAGCAAGACGGCAGCGCGCCGGGCCCGCCCGTCATGCCCGCGACCGCGGCCCCCCGGCGTGGGCACGGGGGCTGCCCGCGGCCCATTCGCCGTAGTGTGGGGGCATGGTGGACTCGACGTTGCAGGAGACAATCACCAGGATCCGTCAGCGGCGCACCGGCCCGCTCATCCTCGAACTCGACCTGACCGAGGGCATCACCGAGGGACCGCCCGGCGACCCGGTTTCCGCGGTGCTCACCATGCGCCGCCCCAGGATCGCCGATGTGCTGGACGCATTGCGGCGCGCCCGGTCCGACCACCGGGTGCACGCGCTGATCGTCAAGGTCGGTGGCAGGCCGATCGGGCTGGCCCAGGTCCAGGAGATCAGGGAAGCGGTGGCCGAATTCGGCCGGGCCGGCAAGCTGACTGTCGCCTGGGCCGAGACGTTCGGTGATTTCTCGCCCGGCAATGTCCCGTACTACCTCGCGACCGCGTTCCGCCGTATCTGGCTGCAGCCCTCCGGTGACGTCGGCCTGACCGGATTCCATCTCGAACAGTGGTTCCTGCGGGATGCCCTGGACAAGGTCGGCCTCGACGTGCAGGTGGGCAAACGCAAGGAGTTCAAGAGCGCCGCCGACCGGTTCACCGAACGTGGTCTCACGGCCCCCGCGCGCGAGGCCGCGCAGCAGGTCGCGGCATCCCTGTCCGGGCAACTCGCGGATGCGATAGCTGCCCGGCTCGGCATCGATGCGGCGGCCGCCCGGTCGCTGATCGACCACGGCCCATATCTGGCCGCCGAAGCCCTCGACGCCCACCTGGTCGATGCGGTCGGCTACCGCGACGAGGTCTATGACGGCGTCCGGGCACAGGCAGGGCCGGATGCCTGCCTGCTCTACCTCGGCCGCTACCTCCGTTCCCGCCAACTCACGGAACGGGCGCGACAGTTGCCCCGGTCACCAGAGCGGTCCATCGGGCTCGTGTACGCGACCGGGCCGATCCGCAGCGGACGCAGCGGACGTAGCCCGCTCGGCGGTGCGATGGGATCGGACACGATCACGGCTGCGCTGCGGGCCGCCACGACCGACCGGCGGGTGGGGGCCATCGTGCTGCGGGTCAACAGCCCCGGCGGCTCCTACGTCGCCTCTGACGCGATCTGGCGCCAGGTGAACAAGGCCCGGGAGGCCGGCAAGCCGGTCATCGTCTCCATGGGGGATGTGGCGGCGTCCGGCGGTTACTTCATCGCGATGGCCGCCGACCAGATCGTGGCGCAGCCGGGGACCCTGACCGGTTCGATTGGGGTGCTGGGTGGCAAGCCGGTGATAACCGGCCTGCTCAGCCGGGCCGGCGTGACCGCGGACGCGGTCAACGACGGCCGTCACGCGGGCATGTTCAGCACCACCCGGCCGTTCGCCGACGAGGAATGGGCCCGGGTGAACCTCTGGCTGGACCGGATCTATGAGGACTTCACCAGCAAGGTGGCCAGTGGGCGCGGGCTCTCGCCCGAGCAGGTGGAGCAGGTGGCCCGGGGCAGGGTCTGGACCGGGGCGGACGCGCGCGAGCGCGGCCTCGTGGACCACCTCGGCGGGCTCGCGAAGGCGGTCACGCTCGCCCGGCGGGCGGCCAGCCTGGCGGACTCGGCGCCCGTGCGCACCTACCCGCGGGTCCGGCCGGTGGACCGGTTGCGCCCGCCGCAGTCCTCCGAGGGCCGGGGCGCGGCCCGGGCGGCCCTGCTGGCCGAATCATGGGGGCCGGTCTGGCGGCTCGCGGCTGGTGCGGGCTTGCCACCGTTCGGGCCGCTGCTGATGCCCGGCCGGTGGACGATCCAGTGACGGAACGGCTGCCCGGCGAGGGCCGGCTGCCGGGCGATCCGCCGGGCCCGTCCGTGGCCGGGCTGCGGGAAGCGTTCGCGTCCTTCGCGACCGGTGTCACCCTGGTGATGGTCGCCGACGGCCGCGATGACATCGGCACCACGGTGTCCGCGTTCTGCCCGGTTTCCCTGTCGCCGCCGCTGGCGCTGATCGGGCTGATCGCGGACTCCTACCCGGCCGAGGTGCTAGGCCGTCTTGAGCAGTTCGCGGTAACCGTGCTGAGCGCCGGCCAGCGATCTGTCGCCGGACGGTTCTCGGTCGCGGGCCGCCCCGGTGCCCGGTTGCTGCTCGATGGGATGCCGCATCGGCGCGGGGCTTTCTCGGGAGCGCTCATTCCCGACGACGGACTCGCCGCCCTGGAGTGTGCGGTGCGGACCAGGCTGGTGGCGGGAGATCACCTGCTTGTCATCGCCGAAGTGGTGAACATCCCCTACGTCGCTGGGCAGGGCGACCCGTTGATCCGGTTCGCGGGCCGTTACCCGGCCCTGACGTGAGTTCCTGTGGAAGATGACGGCTAAAAAATCATCGCACGGGGGGAATGCGCCGATCTTCCTGTGGACATCCTGTGGATTGCGGGCCTGTCCGTGCCCCGGCCCCGGCGGCGGCCCGACCCGGCCGTGACCCCCGCCGGCAGCGGACCCCGGACCCCTCACCCGCACCGCCGGCCCTCAGCCGTGACCCCCGTCAGCAGCGGACCCCGGACCCCTCACCCGCACCCCGTCCCGCCACACTGCTGCCACCAGTGGGACGCCGGGCCGATAGGCGAGGTAGCTGTGGGACGGGGCATCGAGCACCGTGAAATCGGCCCGGGCGCCCGGCCCGAGGTGACCGACGTCGGCGCGGAGCAGCGCCCGCGCGCCCCCCGCCGTGGCCGCCCACACCGCCTCCTGTGTGCTCATGTGCATCTCTCGCACGGCCAGGGCGATGCACCACGGCATGCTCGAGGTGAAGCACGACCCGGGGTTGCAGTCGGTGGCGAGGGCCACCGTGACCCCCGCGTCCAGCAATCGCCGTGCGTCCGGGTAGGGCTGACGGGTCGAGAACTCCACGCCCGGCAGCAGCGTGGCCACCGTGCCCCCGCCCGCCAGGGCGTCCACGTCGGCGTCAGACAGATGCGTGCAGTGGTCGGCAGAGGCCGCTGCGGCCTCGATGGCGACCTGGACGCCCGGGCCGGGCCCTAGCTGGTTGGCGTGGACGCGGGGGATCAGGCCCTCTGCCCGGCCGGCCGCCAGGACCGCACGGGCCTCGTCCGCCCCGAAAGCGCCCCGTTCGCAGAAGACGTCCACCCACCGGGCGTGCGGCGCGCAGGCAGCCAGCATGGCGCCACAGACGAGGTCCACATAGCCGGCCGGATCGGCAGCGAACTCGTCCGGGACGACGTGCGCGCCGAGATAGGTCACCTCGGCGGTGACCGTCTCGGCGGCCAGCAGGCTCCGGCGTTCGTCGGCGACGGTCAGCCCGTACCCGGACTTGCATTCGAACGTCGTCGTCCCCTGGCCGAGCATCTCCTGCGCCAGTCGGGCCGCGTTGGTGCGCAACAACTCATCCGGGGCGCGCCGGGTGGCATTGACCGTGCTGCGGATGCCGCCCGCCCGGTAGTCGGCGCCCGCCATCCGGGCGGCGAACTCCGCGCTGCGCTCGCCGGCGAAGACGAGATGGGAGTGTGAGTCCACGAAACCGGGCAGGACGGCACGGCCCGCGCAATCGACCATGTCGTCGGCCGCCGGAGCCGCCGCCGCGGGCCCGGTCCAGGCAACCAGCCCCCCGTCGATGACCATCGCGGCATCCGGCCGGGCGGCGAAGCCGGTGGCCGGGCCGGCCGCCCGCGATACCGGAGCGGGGCCGGAGTCGTCCGCTGCGTTGGTGACCAGCTCACCGATGTTCGTGATCAGGGTGCTCACGCGAGCAGACGGTACCCCAGTATCCGTCGCCGTCCCGCCCGGCCGCCCAGCGCGGTCAGCCGGGCGGGCTGGGCGGCCCCGTCGCCCGCGTGCGCGGCGCACCCAACCGCGCGGCAGCGAGCGTGGCGACGCAGACGGCGGCGAGGATCGCACAGGGCACCACATCGCTGGTAGCGGCGGCGATGGCGCCGCTCGCGGCGGCCCCGAGAGCCTGGCCGGCCGCCCACGCCAGATTCGCCATTCCGAACGCGATGCCCTGGTGCAATTCGAGCCGGTGGGCGCCGGCGCTGAGCATCGACGATGCGGGTGCGTACAGCGCACCGAAGGTGGCCATACCCGGAATGAGCAGTGCGATCAATGCTGAAGCCGGCCGCAGGACCGGCATCAGCAGGCTGGCGCCGACGCCGCCGGCCAGCGCGATCTGGGCCGGGACAAGCGCACCGCGCCGGTCGGCGAACCGCCCGGCCAGCGGCGAGAGCCCAGCCTCGACCGCGGCCGAGGCGAGAAATGTCACGCCGATGACTGTGGCGGTGCCGCCGAGCTGGTTCAGCCGCAGGGGTGCCAGCACGTCGAAGACACCGAAGGCGAGCCCGGCGAGCATGGTGAGCCACAGACCGGTCGCGACACCCCGGTCGCGCAGCGCCGGCCACGCCGCCCGCAGTCCCTGGGGGTCGGCACCGCGACCGCCCGGTACGGCGAAGGCTGTCACCATCAGCGCCGCCCCGGCGACGCCCGCCCCCGCGAAGACCAGACCGGTGCCCACCCGGGTGGCGGCCGTGCCGACGACCGGCCCGAACAGCGCGCCGAACACAGCGGCCCCCAGCGCCGTACCCAGCACTTCGCCCCGCCGCTGCGCGGGTGCGGCACGCGCGAGCCAGGCCATGCCGGCCGCCCAGCTGCACGCCCCGCCCAGGCCCTGGACGAAGCGCGCGAGATCCAGCACAGGTGTGGCGCTCGCCCAGCCGAAGGCAAAGGTGGAGACGCTCATCAGCGCGAGCCCGAAGAGCACGACCGGCCGGTCGCCCAGCCTGGCTGTCAGCACCCCGCCCGGCAGCGCGCCGATCAGCGTCCCGAGCGGGTAGGCAGCCACCAGGATGCCGGCATCGCTCTTCGTCAGCCCGTCCTGCAGGACGTAGTGGGGCAGCAGCGGCGTCAACGCGGTGAAGAACACGGTGTCCACCAGCACCACCGCGCAGACGAATGCCAGCAGCGCGCGCATGGGCGGGAGCAGCCCGGGACGGGCGGCCTTCCTGCTTGTCGAGTGCATCGGCAGATGACGATACTGGCCAGATGACAGAGCGCAACGTGCTCGGCGGTGAGCTGGAGCCCTGCGGCACCGATCCGCTTACCGGGTTCTACCGCGATGGCTGCTGCGACAGCGGGCCAGAGGACCTGGGGAGCCACACCATCTGCGCCGTCATGACCGCCGAGTTCCTGGAGCATCAGCGCCGCATCGGCAACGACCTGTCCACCCCTGTTCCGGCGTTCCGGTTTCCCGGTCTGGTTCCCGGCGACCGCTGGTGTGTGACGGCCCTGAACTGGCTGCGGGCGCACCACGAGGGCACCGCCGCCCCGGTCGTACTGGCGTCCACCCACGAGCGGGCGCTGGAAGTGGTACCTCTCCCCGCCCTGCGCGAGCACGCCGTGGATGTCCCCGCGAGTCCCGGAGATCTGCAGGCCTGATATCCGGCCGCGTGCTCGCCGCCCTGTGAACCGGCCCGTGGCGCGCCCGGCGGGGTCATCGATGTCCCGCCACGGGGTATGCGCTTTATGAGAAGTCAACTAGTGGAGGAGAGGGTCCCCGTGGCGCTGCCCTTCGATCTGGAGCCAAAGTTCGCGGACTACGCTCACCCCGGCATGCTGGTCACCACTGACTGGGTGGCCGAGCATCTGGACGATCCCGGTCTGGTTGTCGCCGAATCGGACGAGGACGTCCTGCTCTACGAAACCGGCCACATCCCCGGAGCGGTCAAACTGGACTGGCACACCGAGCTCAACGACCCGGTGACCAGGGACTATGTGGACGGCCCGGGCTTCGCCGCGCTGATGTCGGAGCGGGGCATCTCCCGCGACACCACGCTCGTGCTCTACGGCGACAAGAACAACTGGTGGGCCGCCTACGCGCTCTGGGTGGTCACCCTTTTCGGGCACCCCGATGTCCGCCTGATGGATGGTGGCCGGGCCAAGTGGTTCGCCGAGGACCGCGCCGTCACCAACGAGATCCCGCGGCGGCCGCGCACTCACTACCCCGTCGTCGGCCGGGACGACAGCCACATCCGGGCCTTCAAGGACCGGGTGCTCGCCCACCTCGGCAAGCCGATGATCGACGTCCGCTCTCCCGGCGAATACTCAGGGGACCTGTTGCACATGCCGGACTACCCGCAGGAAGGCGCGCTGCGCGGCGGCCATATCCCGGGAGCCCGCAGCGTGCCCTGGGCACGGGCAGCCGCGCAGGACGCCACATTCCGCGGCCGCCAGGAGTTGGAGGCGATCTACGAGCAGGAGATCGGCCTGCATCCAGATGACGACGTCGTCGTGTACTGCCGGATCGGGGAACGCTCCAGTCACACCTGGTTCGTCCTGCACCACCTGCTGGGGTTTCCGAACGTACGCAACTATGCCGGCTCCTGGACCGCGTGGGGCAACTCGGTCCAGGTGCCGATCGCCCGGGGAGCGCAGCCGTGACCGCGGCTGCGCTCAGTCCCCGCTTGCAGGAGATCGTGGACGAGTTCACGGCCCTGCCGCCCGGTCAGCGGCTCCAGTTGCTGCTGGAGTTCGCCGAGGATCTCCCACACCTCCCCGCTCGCTACGCAGACCACCCGGACCTGCTGGAACCGGTGCCCGAATGCCAGTCCCCGCTGTTCCTCGCCGTCGAGGTGGCAGACGACGGGACGGCGCGCCTGTTCTTCCAGGCACCGCGGGAGGCGCCGACCACCCGCGGGTTCGCGGGGATCCTCTATGCCGGACTGGACGGGATGAGCGTGGCGGAGATCCTGGCGACCCCTGGCGAGTTCCCCAGCCGGCTGGGCCTGCAGGACCTGGTGAGCCCGCTGCGGCTGCGCGGCATGTCCGCCATGCTGGCCCGCATCAAGCACAGGCTCCGCAGCCAGGCCGCCTGACTCCCGGCGCGGGGGACACGTGCCGGGACCGACGCCCCGGCGCCAGCCTCGCCTCGCCGGCCGTGATCAGCTTGGCCAGATCCTGGCGCAAGCGGGTTTGCCTCAGCCGACCTCTATGGACCGTTTCGCCAGGCCCATCCAGAACCCGTCGATCACCGTCCGCGCCCCGGCCGGTTCGGCGCCCGCCGCACCGAGGGTGACGAACAAGGGCGTGAAGTGCTCGGTGCGTGGGTGGGCCAGCCGGGCAGCGGGCGCCTTGTGCTCGAAGTCCAGCAGGGCGTCCAGGTCGCCGCGGGCCAGCACCCCGGCTCCCCACTCGTCGAAATCGACCATCACCGAGCTGACCTTGCCGTCCATGCTGAGTGCCCGCAGGTTGTGGGTGAAGAATCCGCTGCCCACAATGAGGACCCCCTCGTCGCGCAACGGGGCAAGCTTCTGACCGATGCGCAGCAACCGCTGCGGGTCGAGTGTGGGCATGGAGATCTGCAGCACGGGCACGTCCGCGCGCGGATACATCTCCACCAACGGGACGTAAGCCCCGTGATCAAGGCCACGGCCGGGGTCGTCCTGGACCGGGGTGCCCGCCGCCCGCAGCAGCTTGCGCACGTCCTCCGCCAGCTGCGGCGCTCCCGGGGCCGGATAGGTCACCTGGTAATACCGCTCAGGGAAACCCCAGAAGTCGTAGAGGAGCGGGACCGTAGCGGTAGCACCGATTGCCAGCGGCGCAGCCTCCCAGTGGGCGGACACCATGAGCACGGCCTTCGGCTTGGGCAACGCCGCCGCCCAGGCCGCGAGCTGGCGGGTCCACAACCGGTCATCGGCCAGCGGTGGCGCGCCATGGCTCAGATAGATGGCCGGCATCCGGACGGGCCCGCCCGCCGCAGACGCGACGATCCCGGTTGTCTGGTCCGCCTCTTCGCCAGTCATCCCACATCCTCCTGGCACCCCCATTGCGGCAGGCGCCGCACAGCTTCGCTCACAAAACAATGTAAGCGACCTCGCCGCCATGCCGCTTCGCGTCCCGCGCCGGGTTGACCGACCTGATCAGCCAGCGGTGAGCAACGGCCTGATCGCGTCAGCCAGGGCTGCCGGGACGTCGTCCACGAGCAGGTGCCTGCCATCGACCACGACATCACGCCCACCAGCGACGACGTATCGCACATCGCAGGCAGCCCCCGCGAAAATGATCGACTCCAGCAGGCTGGCGCGGGAAGCCCCGGCCAGTCGCGGGCCATCCAGCGACACCGTGACCAGGTCGGCTAGCGCGCCGGGCGCAAGCTCGCCGGCCTGTGGCCAGCCCAGGCAGGCGTGCCCGGCCACAGTCGCCGCGTAGGCGAGCTCCCCGGCCCGGAAGTTCCCGCGCTGCCCTGAGCGCAGCCGCTCACCGAGTTCCACCCGCCGCGCCTCCTCCAAGATGTCGATCACCGCGTGGGAGTCACTGCCCAGGCTGAGCGGGCAGCCGGCGTCGGCGAGTTCGCGGGCCGGGCCGATGCCATCCGCGAGATCGGCCTCGGTGGTCGGGCAGAGGCAGACCGTGCTCTGCGAGGCTCCCAGCAACTCGATGTCGGTGTCGGCGAGATGGGTGGCGTGCACCGCGGTGGTACGCGGCCCGAGAATCCCGGCCCGGTCGAGAAGCTGCGCCGGGGTGATCCCGTAGGCGGCCAGGCATGCCTGGTTCTCGGCGGGCTGTTCGGACAGGTGCAGGTGCAGCGGCGTGCCGTGCGCGTGGGACCAGGCCAGCATGGGGTGCATCTGGTCGGCCGGCACCGCCCGAACGGAATGGATCGCGACGCCGGCGCGGGCATCTGGTGCCAGCACCCCGTGCTCATCAGATCCCAGGGCTTCCATGCGCGCCGCCCAGCCATCGCCGTCCCGGTCGCTGAACCGGATCTGCGCCCGGTTCAGTGGTTCGGGTGCGCCGCCGGCCGTCAGCCCGCCGCTGAGGTAGCAGGCGTCCAGCAGGGTGATCCGCAGGCCCGCGGTGACCGCAGCCTCGATGAGCGCCCGGCCCATCGCGTTCGGGTCCGCATACGCCGAGCCGTCCGGTGCGTGGTGCAGGTAATGGAACTCCCCCACGCAGGTGATCCCGGCCAGGGCCATCTCCGCGTAGACGGCCCTGGCCAGCGCCAGGTAAGTGTCCGGATTCAGGTGCCTGGCCACACCGAACATGAGTTCCCGCCAGGTCCAGAACGTCCCCTGCCCGACCTGGGCCACGCCCCGCAGCGCCCGGTGAAAGGCGTGTGAATGGGCGTTCGCCAGTCCCGGCATGGTGAAACCCGCCAGGGTGGCCGTCCCGGCGGGGCACCGGCCCGGCGCCACGTCCGCGATGACCGAACTGAAGACCCGTCCCTGCGCCTCGATAAGGACGCCGGAACGCACGCCCTGCCCGGGCAGCCAGGCATATTCGGCATGCCAGCGCCGGGTGGGCGCGGCGGCACCCCGCGCGAGCCGGCCGCTGCCCTGCCCGCCCCCGCCGCCAAGCGCACCAAGGTCACCGCCGAGTGCGCCCGCCCCGGCATCGGGCCGTCCGCCCGGGGCCCGGCCCGCGCAGTCCGTCACTGGCCCGCCGTCCCCCCCTGACCGGTCCCGCCCGCCAGATCCGCCAGCACGGCCGCGAGCGCCACCACACCCGCCTCGCAGTCGGCCATCGACGCGTGCTCGGCCGGTGAGTGCGATACCCCCGTCGGGTTGCGCACGAACAGCATCGCGGTCGGCAGCCGGGCCGCCAGGATGCCCGCGTCGTGACCTGCGCCGGTCGGCAGGGCCGGGGCGGCGATGCCCGCCCCCGATAGCGCCCGGCTGACCCTGTCCCGCAGCACGGGGTCGAACACCACCGCCTCGCTGAGCGACTCCCGGTGCGCGGCGCACCCGACCCGGTTGCTGCTCGCGGCATCACGCGCGCCGGACAGAACCCCCTCCACCAGGCCCGTCAGTGTGTCCGTGTCGGGCGCCCGGGCGTCGAGCCACGCCGATATCCGGGCGCTGACCGCATTGACGGCGCCCGGTTCGGCGACCACCCGGCCGATTGTCGCCAGCCCGCCGGCCCTGCCCGCCGGCCCTGCCCGCCGACTCGCGGGCCGCCAGGACTGTGTGGGCGAAAGCCAGCATCGGGTCGCGGCGCCCGGCGAGTCCCGCCGTCCCCGCGTGATCGGCGGCGCCCGTGAAATCCAGCCGCCAGCGGCCGTGCGGCCAGATCCGCTCCCCCACCGCGACCGGCGCGCCCAGGTCGGCCGGTGCCCTCCCCTGCTCGATGTGCAGGTCGACGTAGGCGGCTAGACGGCCCAGGACAGCATCGTCCGGGCCGATCACCGACGGGTCGCAGCCCGCCTCGGCCATCGCGCGGGCGAGCGTGACACCCGATCGGTCACGCAGTTCCCGGGCCGCTTGCGGGTCGATGGCGCCGGTCAGCAGACGGCTGCCCAGGCAGGCGACACCGAAGCGGCCGCCTTCCTCCTCGGCGAAGGCCGCGACGGCGATCGGGCGCGCTGGTGTGAAGCCCCCCTCCCGGAGCAGGTCGATCGCGGCGAACCCACTGGCCACCCCCAGCGGCCCGTCGAAGGCTCCGCCGGCCGGCACGGAGTCCAGATGGCTTCCCGTCGCGATCGCCGGCGCGCTGTCCGGCTCAGCGGTGTCCCACCACGCCCACAGGTTGCTGTTGCGGTCCTGTTCGACCCGCATGTCCCGCTGCCCGGCCGCCCGGGCGAACCAGTTGCGGCAGGCCGCATCCTCCTCGGTCCACGAGAAGCGGTGATAGCCCCCGGTCGCTGGATGACGGCCGACCGGCAGCAGTGCCTGCCACAAATCTCCGAGGCTCACCCGCCCTCCCTGCCCGGGCCGTGCGGCGTTGCTGGCGCGGTCCGCCGGTGCCGCGGCCCGCCGGCGCCGGCCGCCCAGTCGTTCCCGCCAATGGCGGTCATGATGCCGGCCCGGGCGGCCACCCGGATGCCGCCGGCTCGCGCATGGGGATGCGCAGGCCGCGCGACCCGGCAACGGCCGAGGCCTCCCCGTACCCGGCGTCGGCATGCCTGAGCACACCCATCCCGGGGTCGTTCGTGAGGACGCGCTCCAGCTTGGCGGCGGCGAGCGGGCTGCCGTCGGCGACGCATACCTGGCCGGCATGGATGGAACGGCCTATCCCAACCCCTCCACCGTGGTGCACGCTCACCCACGATGCGCCCGAGGAGGTGTTGACGAGGGCGTTGAGGATCGGCCAGTCCGCGATGGCGTCCGACCCATCGGCCATCCCCTCGGTCTCGCGGTAGGGGGAGGCGACAGATCCGCTGTCCAGATGGTCCCGCCCGATCACCACCGGGGCTTTCAGGTCCCCACGCTCCACCATTTCGTTGAAGCGCAGGCCCGCCCGGTGACGTTCCCCGTAGCCGAGCCAGCAGATCCGGGCCGGAAGCCCCTGGAAGCGCACCTTCTCCCCGGCCATCCGGATCCAGCGCGCCAGCGGAAGATTGTCGGGGAACTCCTCCAGGATGGCCCGGTCGGTAGCGGCGATATCAGCCGGATCGCCGGAGAGCGCGGCCCACCGGAACGGGCCCTTCCCTTCGCAGAACAGCGGGCGGATATAGGCGGGAACGAAGCCGGGGAAAGCGAAGGCACGGGAGTACCCGGCCAGTTCCGCCTCGCCCCGGATGGAATTGCCGTAGTCGAATACTTCAGCGCCGGCGTCCAGGAAGCCGACCATCGCCTCGACGTGCGCGGCCATCGACTCCCGCGCCCTGACGGTGAAGCCGCCCGGATCCTCCGCCCGCAGGGCGGACATCTCGGCGAAGGTGATCCCGCGAGGGAGGTAGGTCAGGGGATCATGAGCGGAAGTCTGGTCGGTGACGATGTCGATGGGTGCGCCGAGCCTGAGCATCCGGGGCAGCACCTCGGCGGCGTTGCCGAGCAGTCCGATGGACAGCGGTTGCCTGGCGTCCCGGGCAGCCTCCGCCCGTCGCAGCGCGTCGTCGATGTCGTCGGCTGCGACGTCGAGGTAGCCGTGCGCGATCCGCCGGCTGATCCGGGACGGATCGCATTCGACGCAGATCGCCACCCCGCCGTTCATGGTCACAGCGAGCGGCTGGGCGCCACCCATCCCGCCCAGTCCGGCTGTGAGGGTGATCGTCCCGGTAAGGCTCCCCCCGAAACGCTTGACCGCCACAGCGGCGAACGTCTCATAGGGGCCCTGCAGGATTCCCTGCGTGCCGATGTAGATCCACGAGCCGGCGGTCATCTGCCCGAACATGGTCAAGCCCAGCGACTCGAGCCGGCGGAACTCATCCCAGGTCGCCCATTGCGGCACCAGCAGCGAGTTGGCGATCAGGACCCTCGGCGCCCATTCATGGGTGCGCAGCACGCCAACCGGCTTACCGGACTGCACCAGCAGCGTCTCGTCCGCCTCAAGCGAAGTCAGCGAGGCCACAATGGCATCGAAGGCCGCCCAGCTCCGGGCCGCCCGCCCCGACCCGCCGTAGACCACAAGCTGGTCCGGGTGCTCGGCGACTTCCGGGTCAAGGTTGTTCATGAGCATCCGCATGGCCGCCTCCTGGGGCCAGCCCTTGCAGGTGATGGCGGGGCCGCGGGGTGCCCGGACGGGCCGTGGGCCGGAAGGCTGATTCGGTTGGTCAGCGACGGTCATGGCAGCCTGCCTTTCGGGGTCAGGGCCTTTCAGCAGGCTTCATCATCTCCCGCCATCGGGTGCCCGGGGGAGTGCCGGGCCGGCGGCGTGCCGGGCCCGCGGCTGGCGGGGAGCGGTGCGGGCGGCGGACGCGGCGGGAGCGGCGAAAGAATGGTGACCGTGACCACACTGCGGCGCATCGGGTTCGCGCTGCTCGCCGTGCTGGCAGTCATCGTGGCCGGCACCGTGGGCTACCTGGCACTCGGCTTCAGCCCCCTCGACGCGGTGTACCAGACCGTGACCACGATCACGACGGTCGGATTCCGCGAGGTCCACCCGCTGGGCACGGCCGGAAAGATCTTCACGATCATCCTCATCCTGGTCGGGGTCGGTACCGCCCTGTACGCGTTCGGTGTGGTGTTGGAGGCGCTGGTCGAAGGACACCTGCGCCATCATCTGGGGAGACGCAGGATGGAACGCCAGATCGCCAGGCTGCACGGCCACACCATCGTCTGCGGCTGGGGCCGGGTGGGGCGGTCCGTCGCCACCTACCTGGCCAGCCTGGACGGCAGCATGGTGGTCATCGACAAGGACCCGTCCCGGCTGGCGGACATGCCTGCCGGGATGCACCGGCTCTCCGGCGACGTCACCAATGACGAGGTGCTGCGCGAAGCGGGGATCATGCGCGCGGCCGCGCTCATCGCCGCGATCAACACCGACGCCGAGAACGTCTACGTCACCCTGTCAGCGCGGGCACTGCGGCCCGATCTGGTGATCATCGCCCGTGCCCGGACCGAAGCCTCGGAGTCCAAGCTGCTGCGGGCCGGAGCCACCCGGGTGGTGAACCCCCAGCGGATCGGTGGCCAGCGGATGGCGGCCGCCGCCGTCCAGCCGAACGTCGTGGAGTTCCTGGACGTGGTGATGCACGACGAGAGCGTGGAGTTCCGGATGGAGGAGATCCCGATCCGGGCGGGATCAGCGGTGGCTGGCCGGACGCTGCGGGAACTGGAACTCGGCGACTCGGCCGGCGCGCTGGTGCTGGCCCTGCGTGGCCG
>DAHUZQ010000138.1 GCA_027306495.1 Actinomycetota bacterium
GCGCACCACGCCTGCGACGGTCCGGGCAGCCTGATCCACCGCCGCCGCCACCGCTGGCGACATCGGCCGGCCCTGGGAGAAGTCGCCCCCCTCGATCCCGACGATGACCAGGTGCGTGGGCAGTCGCCCGAGACTGCGGGCGAGTTCGATGACGCGCCCGAGGCCGAAGTCGTGCGTTCCGGCCGGGCCTGTGGCCACCGGCAGCGGGCCGTGCCCGGCGTGCAGCACACAGACGCTTCCCGCCCGCCGCCCGGAGCGGACCGCATCGGCGACCACCACGACGTCAGCGCTCGCCCACGAGTCCAGCAGGAGCACCGGGTCCGCCTCCTCGATGATGCGGACCCCGGCCAGGCCGAGTTCCCGCAGACGGCCGGTCACGGCGGGCCCCACGGCATCGTCGCCACGGTCGCGGTGGCCCACCCCGACCACCAGCACCGTGGTCACCGGCGCTCCAGGGTGAGGTCGAGGAAGTGGGCGGAGCAGGAGATGCACGGATCGTAGTTTCGGATCACCTGCTCACACTGGCGGGTGAGTTCCGGCTCCGGCAGCCCGATCCGCGCCTGCACGAACGTGCGCAGGTCATGCTCGATGCTGAGCTGGTTCTGGGAGGTCGGCGGCACTATCCGGGCCTCGGTCACGGTGCCGCCGGAGTCGAGCTGGTAGCGGTGGTACAGCAGGCCGCGGGGTGCCTCGGTCGCGCCGTATCCGGTGCCCGCCCGGGCCGGCACGGGCACCGCGGCGGCGGCCGCGCCCTGCCATTCACCGATGATCCGCAACGCTTCCTCGCACGCGTAGGTCACC
Organism: Actinomycetota bacterium; assembly: GCA_027306495.1. Classification (GTDB taxonomy): domain Bacteria; phylum Actinomycetota; class Actinomycetes; order Streptosporangiales; family Streptosporangiaceae; genus DAHUZQ01. The sequence goes on from DAHUZQ010000138.1 coordinate 802, forward strand.
TCGACCGCACGGACGATGATCGAGGCGAACGGGTTGCGGCAGACCGGGCCCAGGCCAGCGGCGGCCGCGGCCTGGGCCGCCAGCGGGGACAGCGCCGCGCAGTTCAGGCTGTAGCGGGCCAGTGGGCCGACCAGATACCGCTGGCCGCCTTTCAGCCGCGCGTGCAGTGCGGTGGAGTAGGGGACCTGGAGTTCGGTCACCGCGTCCTCGAAGTCGAAGACGCCGAAATCGAGCCCGCCGCTGCTGACCACCCGGCCCGCCTCGATCGGGTATCCCTGGGCAGGTCGCAGGGCCAGGTACTCGCAGTCGTGTTCGGTATCGGGGATGTCGAAGGCGGCGACCGTTGTCACTGTGGCGAGTGCGTCGTCGAGGGCCGCGGTCAGGGTCTCCCGCAGCGCTGTCAGCTGCGATCGCGTCGGAAGCCGGTGGAACCCGCCGACCCGGACGTTCACCGGGTGCACCGAGCGCCCGCCCAGTACGGAGAGGATCTCGTTGCCGGCCTTCTTCAGCCGCAGGCCGCGCTCCACCAGTGGCCGGTGGTCGCGGGCCATCTCGATCGCGCCCTGGTAGCCCAGAAAGTCCGGGGCGTGCAGCAGGTAGATGTGCAGGGCGTGGCTCTCGATCCACTCCCCGCAGTACAGCAGCCGCCGCAGCGCCGCCAGCTCGGGAGGGATCACGACGCCACAGGCGTCCTCGATCGCCTGGCACGCGGTGATCTGGTAGGCCGCCGGGCAGATGCCGCAGATCCGGGATGTGATGTCAGGCGGCTCGGTCCAGGCCCGGCCGCGCAGCAGCCCCTCGAAAAATCGCGGCGGCTCGAAGACGCGCAGTTCGACGTCGGTGACCTCGTCTCCATCGACCCGCACCCGCATCGACGCCTCACCCTCGACCCGGGCGAGCATCGCCACGTGCAGGGTCCTGGGCTGGCCCGTGCCCGGGCGCCCTGGCCCCCGCGTGTTCACCGGCCACCGCCGGAGTGCATGCTGCTTTCGGTGGCGAACGGCGGTGCGGCCGCGTAGAAAGTGCGGAACGTGCGGGCCACCGCCGGCTCCGGCATTCCCAGGAATGCGAACCGGCCGGCGAGTGAGCGGGTGTTGAGGGTGTCTTGCGGGCCGAAGCAGGAATAGCACCCGCGGCCGTAGGAGGGGCAGATCGCGCCGCATCCGGCGTGGGTGACCGGCCCCATGCAGGGGATGCCGTCGGCGACCATGACGCAGACGGTGCCGCGCTGCTTGCATTCGACGCACACGCTATGGGAGGGGATGTCGGGCTTGCTGTCCCGCAGGAACGCGGTGATGACCGTGAGCAACTGGTCCTTGTCGATCGGGCAGCCGTTCAGCTCGAAATCGACCGGCACGTGGGCGGCGACCGGCGTTGAGGTGGCCAGCGTGTCGATGTACTCGGGCCGCGCGTACACGGCGGAGGAGAAGTCGCCGATATCGCTGAAATTGCGCAGCGCCTGGATGCCCCCGGCGGTCGCGCACGCGCCGATGCTGACCAGGCGCCGCGACACCGCCCGGACCTGGCGGATCCGCTCGGCGTCAGCCGGTGTTGTGATGGAGCCATCCACCAGGGACAGGTCGTAGGGCCCGGCGGCGACCGCCCGGGTGGCCTGCGGAAAATAGGCGATCTCGACCTGATCGGTGAGCGGCAGCAGGTCATCCTCACAATTGAGCAGGGTGAGCTGGCAGCCGTCGCAGGAGGCGAACTTCCAGACGGCAAGCTTCCGCATCACAGTTCCCTGGTCGCCAGGTGGCCCGCCACCTGCGAGTAGCTGAAGACCGGCCCATCGGTGCAGATGAAGTACTCCCTGAGCTGGCAGTGGCCGCACAGGCCGATCCCGCATTCCATGTTCCGCTCCAGCGACACCCTGATCCGGGTGGGATCGAGCCCGGCGTCCGACAAGCTGTCCGCCACCACTCGCATCATCACCTCCGGGCCGCACACCAGCGCGAGCGTGCTTCCCGGGTCAAACCGCGCCTGCGGGATGAGCCGCGTCACCAGGCCGACCCTCCCCTGCCACGCCACGGGCGCGTGGTCGACGGTAACCGCTACGTCGATGGCGCCTGGCCCGCTGGACCAGCCGGCCAGATCCTCGCGGAATACCTGCTCCAGCGGGGACCTGGCACCGTAGAGCAACGTGATGTGGCGGTAGGTGGGGCGATTCGCCAGCAACGCGAGGATCGCCGAGCGCAGCGGCGCCAGGCCGATCCCGCCGGCGATGAGCAGGATGTCCCCACCCGCTCCGTCCTGGACCCGCCAGCCCGTCCCGTATGGGCCGCGGACGGTGAGGATGTCGCCCGGCCGCGACCGCGCGAGCGCTCTGCTCACGCCGCCGGCGTCCCTGACCGTCTGTTCGATGGGCCCGTCTCCGCCGGGGCCGCCGCTGATGGAGATCGGCGCTTCGCCCGCCGTGACCGTGCCCAGCATCGTGAATTGGCCCGGCGAAAAGTCCAGTGACGGCCCCCCGGTGGGCTCCAGCGTGAGCGTGACCGTGTCCGCGGTGTGGGCGAAGGTCCCCACCACCCGGTAAGGGAGCGGGATCGTCGGGTCGTGTGCCTGCCGGTGCCCCGGCCCCGCCGGCCCCGCCGGGTCGGGGGGCCCCGGACAGGCCGGGTCGGGGGGCCCCGGACAGGCCGGCGCTGGCGGTGCTGGCCGCGCCCGCCTCATCGCGGACCGTACAGGTCGAGCAGGCGCACCCGCGTCGCCTGCAGGCGGTGGGACATCACCTGGGCGACCCGCTGCAGGAGGTCGTAACCCAGGCGTGGGTCGCGGTCACACTTGCCCCGCAGGCAGGCGGCGTCGAGCGAGATGACCCTGGTTTCCTCCACCGCCCGGGCATCGAAGAACCACCGGTACGGCGGGATCAGCCAGGGCCAGTCGAGCACCTCACCCTCGCCCGCGGAATCGAGCACGTGCGGGCCGGCGCCGGGGCTGAACAGTTCCAGCGCTACCCGGCCGCGGGTGATCACATAGAAATGGTCGGCGGTGCCGCCCTGGCGGAAGAGGTAATCGCCCGGGCTGACATGCATGATCAACGCGCACCCTGCCAGTTCGGCGATGGCCGGGTTATCCAGTCCCGCGAAGAACGGGTGTTCGGCGAGGAAGTCGGCGATGGTGCGGACGGTCATGCCGGCTCACCGCCGGGCGCCGGGTCATGCGGGGCCGGCACCCGCAGGGCCGCGGCCTCCTGTGTGATGTCGATCGCGGCTGGGCACCAGGTGATGCACCGCCCACAGCCCACACATCCCGACGTGCCGAATTGGTCCACCCAGGACGCGAGCTTGTGGGTCAGCCACTGCCGGTAACGGGAACGGGTCGTGCCGTGCACGCTGCCGGCAGAAAGGTGGGAGTGGCCGCTCGTGAAGCAGGAATCCCAGACCCGCTGGCGGGTGAGGTGTTCGCCCGTCAGGTCGGGGACTGTTTCCAGTGAGGCGCAGAAACAGGTCGGGCAGACGAGCGTGCAATTCGTGCAGGACAGGCAGCGTGATGCGGCGTCGTCCCAGCGCGGGTGGTCGGCGCTGGCGTAGAGCAGGTCCCGGATTCCCCGGGTGTCCAGGTGACGGCCCATGTGTGCGGCGGCGGTATCGGTGACCGCTTGCGCGGCGGACAGGTCGTCCGGACCGGCGGTGGGGGCGGTGAGGCAGGCGAGCACCGCCGCCCCGCGCTCACTGCCGGCCCGGGCCACGAACCTGTGCCGGCCATCGCGGAGCAGTTCGGTGAGGCTCAGGTCGAAGCCCGCAGACGGGGCGGGCCCGGTGCCCATCGAGACACAAAAGCAGGTGGAACTGGGGTCTGAGCAGCCCACCGCGATGATGAAGGCATCCGCCCGGCGGGCGGCATAGCGCGGATCGGTGTATGCCCGCCCGAGCAGCACCCGGTCCTGGATGTAGATGGCATGAAGGTCGCAGGATCGCACCCCCAGGAACGCCATCGGCTTACCGGGAGCCGGGTCCGGCGTCACCGTCAGGCGGCCCGGCGCCGCCGCCCCCGACCACAGCAGTTCCCGGCTCGGGAACAGGAATGCCTTCCAGGACTGGGGCGTGGCCGCGAAGCCGAAGAACGCCTCGTCGCGGCGGTCGGTGACCCGGTAGGTCCCGGCGTCCTGGGAGTCGCCGCAGCCTTGGGGCAGATCCTGGGTGCCGCCGATCTCAGCCAGCACGATGGCGCTTCCCCGCCGGGTTGGGCCGATCACCGTGTAGCCCTGCCCGGCCAGCGTGTCGATGACCGTCTGCAGCCCGGCCACATCCGTGATCACCGGGGCGCCCACCGCGGCTTGCCCGGTGCCCGGTGGCGGGGTGGCGGTGCCCTTCTCGGTCGGCGCTCCCCGGTCCCGGCTGGGCGGCATGCCACCGGTTGGCGCGCGCGCGGCGCTGCCCATAGCCTCCCCCGCATCCGCTGGCCCGCTGGTCATCTACCTTCCCCCGGGGCGGTACCGGGCCGCCAGGGCCGGAGGTCCCTTTCCGCGCCGCCCGGATCTGGACGTACCCACTGGCCCCGCCGGGCAAGACCGGCGCGGGTTCAGGGGACGACGATGACCGGGCAGTGCGCGTGCCTGGCCAGCCAGCCCGGCACCGACCCCGCCAGGTGATGCCAGCGCTGGCCGGGCGCCCCGATGACCAAGGCGTCGGCGCCCGCTTCAGCCGCGGCTGCCGCCAGTTCCCGCGCCGGGTTCCCGCGCCTGGTCAGGATGGCCACTTCGATACCGCCCCGGTCACAGACCTCATCGAGTTCCGTCAGCAGCCAGCGTTCGGTTTCCTGCTGATCCCGGGCGCCCAGTACCGCTCCGGTGAGTGGCTCACAGTAGACGCCGGGCTGGCTCACGTAGACGACGAGCAGCGGCCGGGCGAGCCGCCGGGACATACCGGCGGCATAGGCGAGCGCATGGCGGCTCGACGGTGAGCCGTCGTAGCCGGCGACGACCGGATGATCGAGAACTGCCCGCGGTTCGCAAGCGGAATCCGGCCGGCGGCCCTGGGCGGGGCTGTCCGCGCCGTCCGGCTGGTTGGGGATGGGCGTCGGCCCAGGCTGGTCCATGGCGCATCGGTCCTTGCGAATCCATGCTGCACGTGCGCTGTCGCGCTCGCTAGTCCCCATCCAAGCGGAAGATCGCCGCCGGGGTGCCGATTGCGGGAGCAGGGCACCGGCCGGAGCAGGGCCAGCGCGCCCCTGCCGGTCAGGTGTCCCGGCGCGGCACAATCGATGGTGTGCCGGAACTACCCGAGGTGGAGTCGCTCGCCGCCTTTCTCCGCGAGCGGGCGGCGGGCCGGGTCATTGACTGGGCGGCCAGTGCGGAGATATCGGTCCTCAAGACCTACCAGCCAGATCTCGGCGCGTTGCGGGGCCACCGGCTCAGTGGCGCTGGACGGCATGGGAAGTTCCTGGACCTGGTGATCGCTCCGGAGAGCGACGCGCCAGCGGCTGGCGAGCTGCATCTGGTGATACACCTGGCGAGGGCGGGCTGGCTGCGCTGGCGGGAGGAAGTCCCGGCGGCGGCGCCCCGCCCGGGTAAGGGCACGCTCGCGTTCCGGCTGCGCTTCGCCGACGGCGCCGGCTTCGACCTGACTGAGGCGGGCACCCGCAAACGCCTCGCCGTCTACCTGGTGACGGCCCCGGGCCAGGTGCCGGGGGTCGCCACGCTCGGCCCGGACCCGCTGAGTGCGGACTTCACGGTCGAGGTGCTCGCGGGCATCGTGAGCAGCCGCCGTACCCAGATCAAGGGCGTCCTGCGCGACCAGCACATCATCGCCGGCATCGGCAACGCCTACTCCGACGAAGTGCTGCACGTGGCGAAGATGTCGCCCTTCAAGCTGGCCTCCAGCCTGACACCGGCGGAGGTGGAGCGGCTCTACGCGGCTATGGTCGGTGAGCTCCGGGACGCCGTGACCCGCTCGGCCGGCCTGGCGGCAGCGGACTTGAAGGCCGAGAAGAAGTCCGGCCTGCGTGTGCACGGCCGGGCGGGGCAGCCATGCCCGGTCTGCGGTGACACGGTGCGCGAGGTCTCGTTCGCCGATTCAGCACTTCAGTACTGCCCAACCTGCCAGACCGGCGGCAAGCCGCTCGCGGACCGCCGGATGTCGCGCCTGCTCAAGTAGGACGCGGTCGCGCCCCTCGCAGGCATGCCAGCTCGCCGGGCTCGCGGCGCTGGCGCTCCGGCGGATGCCGTCAAGCGGCAATAGCGCGGGCCCGCGTGCGGGGGGCGGTGATGTTCCGTAATATCTCTGAGGCAGAACTTTCCCCTCCCGAGATCGAGGAGCGTTGATGCGCGCCCGCCGGCCGTTGCGCCAAGCGAGCTTGTTCATCGCGGTGACCATCGCGGTGGTGGGTGCGGCGGGTGCCCCCGCCGCCGCCCGGTCCACGCCGAAGGCCCACGGCGGCGCGCAGCGGGTCGCGCGCTGGAATGTGGGGAACACGCACTCACCGCAATTGCTGCGGGAACTGGCCCACCCCGCGGCCCGGGCCGCGGCCTCCCCCAGTGGAGCGGGCCCAATCCAGTGGCCCGCGGGGTTCCAGGGCGTCGATGTGGCCGCCTACCAGCACCCAAACGGCGCGCCGATCAATTGGCAGTCGGTCGCGACGTCCGGTATCTCGTTCGCGGCGGTGAAGGTCACCGAGGGCAGGTACTACAAGAACCCGTACGGGGTCAGCGACCTCGCGGGTGCCCACGCGGCGGGGCTGTCGGTCATCGCCTACGCGTTCGGTATCCCCAACGGCAACGGCAACACAGCCAACCCGGTGGAGCAGGCGAACTACCTGATCAACAAGCTGACCCAGGCGTCGCCGCCGCTGTGGGCGCTGCCACCGGTGATGCTCGACATCGAGTACAACCCCTACGGCCGCGAATGCTACGGCCTCACCGGGCCGGCGATGCTGAGCTGGATCGAGCGGTGGGCGACGGAGATCATCGCCAAGACGGGCGAGCCGCCCATCATCTACAGCACGCAGGGCTGGCTGGACAAGTGTGTGCCCGACACCGCGGCACTGGCTGCGTACCCGCTGTGGATCGCGGCCTACAACGGATCGGCAACCAGCCCTGGCATGCTGCCGAACGGCTGGACGGACTACGGCCTGTGGCAGTGGACCAGCAGTGGCACGGTGCCGGGCATCGCCACACCGGGTGCCACCGATCTTGACGTGTTCCACAGCCCCGACAGCTACTTCCAGCAGGGCAAGCTGATGGTCTTCAACCCTGGCTATCAGCAGTACCTGCTGGGCTCGGCCACGACCGTGTCGGCACCCCTGGACGTTTACCCGCTCGAGCCCAACCCGAGCCTGTCGCTGCGGGTCGTCTCCCCCGCTTCAGGCTGGAGCGTCACCACGTCCGCTCCCGGTATCGCGGAGATCGCCGGGCCCGCCTCGGCAACGGCGGGCGTCACCCCGCTCACGGTCGCCGTCAGCGACTCCAACTCCGCCGGTGGCGCCGGCCAGGTCTCCTTCAACTGGTATTCGCACGGGACACTGACGGCCGTCTCGCCCGGCCCACAGCACACGGTGGCTGGTGCCCCGGTCGCCATCAACCTCGCGGCGGGCCTGATCGACACCCATCCGGCACCGCCGGTCACCTTCATGGCCGCGGGGCTGCCACCCGGTACGCAGCTGAGCCCGGCGGGCCTGATCACCGGATGGCCGGATGCGGCGGGGACCTATCAGGTGTGGGTGCAGGCGGCCGACAACCTCGAGGCGCCGCTTTCGGAGAGCTTCACCTGGAAGGTGGCAGCCGCCCCACGGGCTGGCCCCACGGGCGCGTTCCGGCTGGATGCCGGGGGAAAGTGCCTGAACGACATCGGCAACCACTCGGCCAACGGGACCGCCGTCGACCTGTGGAAATGCAACGGCAGTGCCGCGCAGCGGTGGACCTACGCGCAGGACTTCACCGTGCGGATCCACCGCAAGTGCCTGACCGCGCCGGCCGCGGCCGGTGGGGAGGTCACGCTGGAGGCATGCGCCAGCCTCGCAGCCCAGGTGTGGCGGCTGACGGATCCGGGTGCCCTGACACCTCCCGCGACCGGGCAGACACCGCTGGCCCTGGTCAACTCGCCCTCGGGGCTGTGCCTGGCCAATCCAGGTCACCTCACCAGGAACGGCATCCGGGTGGTGGCGGCCTCGTGCAACGGCCTGCGCAACCAGGCGTGGGCGTTGCCGGCCGGCCCGATAGGCTCGGGGGTCCCCGGGATCTGCATGGACGACCGCGGCAACGGGACGCGCGGCGGCAATCCGGTGGACGCGTGGTCCTGCACCGGCACGGCGCGCCAGCGGTGGACCGTCGAGGCCGACGGGACCATCCGCATCCACGGGAAATGCCTGTCTTTGCGAGGTCGCGGCCAGAGCGTCGGGACGGCGGCGGACCTGGCCGGGTGCCGCCCGGCCGCGGCGTGGCAGCAGTGGCGGCTCAAGCCGGACCCGGCCAGCGTGGACGGGGTGGACCTGGTCAATCCGGCATCGGGCTTGTGCTTGACCGACCCGCGCAACGCCACTCGCGACGGGGTACCGCTGCGGATCAGGCCGTGCCCGGTGCAGGGCGGCACTGCCGCGCCCGGACAGGTCTGGCACACCCTGTAGCCCGGCGGCCGGCCGAGGCTCCCAACGGGCCGGGCCGGGCGTGGCCGTCGTTACTGCCCGTGTCCCATGCCGCCGACCTTGTGTTTTGCCGGGTCATGGCCGGAACGCGATGGCACCATGAACGGTGATGCTGGGTAAGGCGATGTCCGGGCGGGACCCGGCGGACGGGACGGCGCGAGCCGTTGTCGAGTCCGCCGGGGACGCCATTATGGCCTTCAGCGCCGACCGGAGCATCCTGCTGTGGAATCCCGCCGCGGAAGCGATGTTCGGCTGGTCGCCGTCGGATGTCATCGGCCGGGTACCGCCGCTCATCCCCGAAGAACTCCTGGCCGAGCACCATGCGGTGCTGGAACGGGTGCGGTCCGGCGGTCACGTCACCTACCTCACCAAACGCGCACACAAAGATGGCACCCTGCTCGACCTGCGGATCGACACCAGCGCGCTGCTGGACCGGCGCGGCCGCGCGATGGGGTGGGTGAGCGTTTGCCACCACACCGACTCCGACGAGGCCGCCCGCCATCACGTGGCCGAGCGCGCCCGGGTGGTGCGCAAGCTCGGTGACGTGGTCGCTGACATGAACGCCCAGCGTGACCTCGAATCCGTGCTGGACCGGATCTCGGCCAGCCTGTGCGAGCTGACCGGCGCTGACGCCGGTGGCTTCGTGCTCATCGAGGAAGACCAGCTACGGCTGGTCAGCATGGACGGCCTGCCCGCCGGACTGCGGGGCCGGACGGCTGACCTCGCCACCAGCCTGGTCGGTGAGCTGATGGGCTCCGGGCAGACGGTCATGATGGCGACCGGCGAGTCCGGCCGGTTCGAGGGGCTCATCTGGTCCGCGTTGCCCGGCCTGCACACCATCGCGCTGGCGCTGTCCCACATCAGCGACCGCCCCTACGGTGCCCTGTACGCCCTCTACAGTGGCCGGCCGGTCGGCCACGTCGAACTCGAACTACTGGACCTGCTGGCCGGCCACGCCGGCGTGGCGCTCACCAATGCCATGGCCTTCGAGGAGGTGGTACGGCAGCGGGCACACGAGCGGGCGGTGATCGACGCCAGTGCCGATGGCATCGCCGTGCTGGACCGCGACGGGCTGGTCCGGCAGTGGAACCCGGCGGCCCACCGGCTGACCGGGGTGTCCGCCCGCGAGGTGACCGGCCGCCCGCCGCCGTTCCCCGTTCCCGAGGCCGGCGCGCCCAACCTGTTCCACCGGTTGCCGAACGGCCGGTGGCTGGGCGTTCTGTGCAACGACCTGAATGACCGCGATGAACGGGTTATCGACTTCCGTGACGTCACCGCCGCCAAGGAACTCGAGGAGGCCAAGGACCTCTTCCTGGCGACCACCAGTCACGAACTCCGGACGCCGATCACGGTTGTGCAGGGCTTCGCGAGCACGCTGGCCCGCCGCTGGGACAACCTGACCGACGCCGAGCGCCGCAGCGCCGTGCAGACCATCGCGGAGCGGGCCGGCTCGCTCGGCCGGCTGGTCGAGCAGTTGCTGCTGGGATCCCGGGCGGGTGCCGACCGGCTCGCGGTCACCAGCGGGCCGTTCGATCTGGCATCGGTCCTGCGGACAGCGGCGGCGGGCTTCCGGCCGCTGTCGGAGCGCCACGTCCTGACCACCGACATCCCCCCGGACCTGCCGCAGGCCCACGGCGACGCGATCGCGACCGACATCATCGTCGGCCAGTTGCTGGAGAACGCCTTCAAGTACTCACCCGACGGTGGAGTGGTCACCGTGGGCGCGGCCGCCGACCCGGCCTGGATCCAGGTGAGTGTCGACGATGAGGGGATCGGCATCGCACCAGGCGACCATGAACGGATCTTCGAGCGGTTCGTGCAGGGTGACACCGGCGACCGGCGCCGTTTCGGTGGCATCGGGCTGGGCCTGTACATCGTGCGCCAGCTAGCGCGGGCACAGGGCGGGGACGTGTCCGCGACCTCCCGGCCCGGCGGGGGGACCAGGATGAACCTGCGCCTGCCGCGCGCTTGAGGGCCGCGCGGGTCAGGCGTCGGCGGTGGTGCGGACGCGCGGTTCCCCGCCGGCCGCCTCGAGGTAGGCGTCGATGATCCCCAGCACGTCGTCCCCTGCCTGCACGATCTTGCCCTTCTCCAGCCAGATCACCCGGTTGCAGGTCTCCTCGATCTCGTTCAGGTTGTGGGCAACCAGGAAGACGGTGCCCGCCTGCTCCCGCAGTTCCTCGATGCGGGCGTGACTCTTGCGGCGGAACTCGGCGTCACCGGTCGCCAGCGCCTCGTCCACCAGCAGGATGTCGTGGCTCTTGGCCGAGGCGATGGCGAAGCGCAGCCGTGACCCCATGCCGGTTGAGTACGTCTTCATCGCCAGATTCACGAAGTCGCCGACACCGGAGAAGTCGACGATGCTCGGATAGGCGGCCTTGACCTCGGCCGGTGGCATGCCCATCGCCAGGCACCCGAGCACGACGTTCTTCTCTCCGGTCAGGTCGTCGAGCAGGGCCGCGTTCACACCCAGCAGGGCCGCGTGGCCGTCGGTGTACACCGCACCCTGCTCGGGGGGCAGCAAGCCGGCGATGGCCCGCAGCAGTGTCGACTTCCCGGACCCGTTGCGGCCGATCACCCCCACGGCGTCGCCCCGGTAGGCCACGAAGGACATGCCACGGATCGCGTGCACCTCCCGGATGGAGGGCCGGCTCTGCCGGCGCACCATCCGCAGCAGCGCGCTGGGGGCGTTACCCCTGTCCCCACCCGTCCCGTACACGCGGTACACCACGTGCAGGTCGTCCACGACCACCATCGGATCAGCCACGGCCATACCTCACTTCTGCCCGCCAGAAGAAGATGAACCCGATCACCAGGGCCAGCACCGCCCAGCCGACACCCCACAGCCACAGGCCGGTGTCGGTCACGATCGGGTGGCAGTAGGCGACGTTGTACGGGTTCCTGACCGGGAACACCCGGTAGATCTGGCACAGCCGATAGTTGTAGGGCTTCGTGCCGGCCGTGATCGCCCGTTCGTTGGCCAGCAGCGCATAGCGGATGAGCGTGATGTAAACGGCCGCCGGGTTGATCTGGAGCAGGTAGGCGATGGTCGGGTGGCTCCGCAGCGCCCCGAGCGCCGTCAGGCTCAGCGCCTGCAGGGAGAACAGCACGCCCGGGGTGTACATCCAGGTCCGCACCAGGAACGGCAGCAACTGGCTGACGTCGTCGAATCCGGCGCCCCAGCGGGCCACGATCAGGCTCGCGCCCACGTTGAACAGCGTCTGCAGGGCGAGCACGGGGAGGATGAGCAGCCAGTACCAGGTGAAGGGCTCGCCGGTGCCCAGCACGATCAGGAACAGCACAGCGAAGGACAGCAGCAACTGCTGAAGTTCGATGATCACATAGCCGAGCGGCAGGCAGGCACGCGGGAAGTGCAGCGCCCGGATCAGCGGCAGGCTGTCGTGCATCACCCGCGAGGCGACGAGGATGGAGCGCTGGGTGTAGTTGAAGACGAAGACCCCGGTCACCAGGAACGGGAGGAAGAGACCCGCCGGGAAGCCCCGGTTGGTGCCCAGCAGCACGCCGAAGATCAGGAAGTAGACGCCGGCGTTGAGCAGTGGCGTGAGCACCTGCCACAACTGGCCGAGCCGTGCCTCGGTGTACATGGCCACGTTGCGTGCGGTGGCGAAGCCCACGACGAAGTGGCGGCGCTGCCAGATCTGGGCGATGTAGCTGAACAACGGCGGGCGGGCGGCGCTCGGCTTGAGGCCGTGCCGGGTGGCGTACTGCGCCAGCGGTTCGTCTACCAGCAAGCCCTGCCGGACCGTGGCCGCTCCGGCCGGCTGCGTCGAGGCATCGCCCAGCGATCCCGGGCCACTGAGCCTGCCCGGCCCGCTCAGGCTCCCGTTCCCGCTCACCGGAGTCTGTCCCGGGCTGCCCGGCGCCGGCCCGATCCGGGCTGGGGCTTGAATGAGTTGTAGAGGGCAACTCTCACGGACCGACGGTACCACGCTGCGAGTTGTGCGGTACAACTATTCACATGGACCTCTCGATGGAGGAAACGGACCTCGAGCGGCTACTCGCACGGCTGCTCCGGGTGGTGAGCCCAGCCTGGGTGGGCGATGCCGGGACGTCCCAGCCACCGGTCAAGCAGGATACCCGCAGCGGGGCCGGTGAGTTCCCCGCTTTGTCCGCATCGGAGGCGCGGGCGCTGATCGAGCTCATGGCAGCCCGCGGGATCCAGCAGGGCCAGCTCGCGGCCCTGCTGGGGCTGGAGAAGAGCACGGTCAGCCGCCTGGCGGCCGGGCTGGAGCGGAAGGGCTGGATCAGGCGGGGCCGGGACGAGCAGAACCAGCGCTACATGCGCCTGTACCTGACGCCGGAAGGGACGGCCGTGGCGGGCCGGGTGTGGCGGGCGTGGCAGTCGCGGCAGGCCCGCATCGTGGCCGCGCTGTCGCCCCAGGAACGGACCGGGCTGGCGGCGGGGCTGAGCGGGCTGGTCCGCGAACTCGCTGCGGAGGGCTTGCTCGGTGGGCAGGCCCAGCCTTCCGGCGATGCCGGTCACCCGCCGGCTGGTCAGCGGGACGACCCGCGAGCCCCGCTGCGGGCCGGCCGTGCGCCGGATGTGGCCGATGTGGACTCGTCGGCTGACGTGGACTTCGCAGCGGACGACGGCCCAGCGCCCGGTGAGGACCCCGCAGCTGAACCGGACGCCCCGACGAGAGGCTCGGTGGCCGGGGGCCGGTCCGAGCGAACCCGCCGGTAGACCCACGCCCCGTCCGCCCGGTAGGCCCGGCGGAAGCCGGTCCGGCTCAGCAGGCGGCTCACATCGCGGTTGCGCCACATCCAGTCCACTACCCAGCCGATACGCATGTGCTCGGCACTGTGCGCCGCTGAGGCCACCGCTGAGCGGGTGGGCCGCCAGCTACTGCCCTGCGCCAGCAGCAGGGCACGGTAGAAGGGCTCGGCGCGGATGTGCGTGCGGGTCGGCTCGGGGATGCGCGAGACGAACGCGTCCGCTAGCGGGTGGCCGTCTTCAGTCGCCAGCACCAGTGTCTGGGGCGGGAAGGCCCGCCCCAGAACCGGCAGCCCCCCGCGCAGGCCGAACGGCACGGCGACCACGATGGAACTGGACCGGTCGGCTCTGATGGGGCCGGCCAGTGCGGGAAGCGCGGCGGGCATCGTTCCGATGGGTGAGTACGCTGCCGGGTTTCCGGACCAGCCCATCTCCAGCACCGCGAGCGCGGTCACCATGACCAGCATTGGCTTGGCGTGCTCGAACAGCCAGCCAGCCGCGGCACCGCCGAGCAGGGCCGCACCCAGCAGGGCCACTTCGGTGAAGCGGTCCGCCTCGCGGAATCCCCCCAAGCCCGGCAGGCGGACGAACCACGTGAACGGCAGCAGCAGGGACACCCGGACGCCGTGCCATGCCTGCGCCAGCGGCACGTAGCGATGCTGGCCCACCCGGACGGTGGATCCGAGGGCGAGGACGGTAGCGGCCAGCCACAGCAGCCCCAGCAGGCGGGCGGCACGCGAGTGCCAGCACAGGGCCAGCCCGGCCAGTGCGAGCACCGTGAGGATCACGCCGTAGCCCACAATTACCTGGGAGGCCGGGCCGCCGTTGTAGTAGAGCTGCGCGAGGCCGGGCAGCCCCATGGATGCCAGGCGGGGGGAGGGAGCGAAGAACTGCTCCAGGCCCGCACCGGAGTAGACGTAATCGATGGCCAGGATGTGGTTGGTTGACCGCCCCCAGCCACCCGCCGCCGCCGCCAGCATGGCCACCAGTTGCGGTGCCGCAACCACCAGCGACACCACACCGGCCAGGCACGTCGCCAGCACTGGCGCCATCCGGCGCTGGCGGATCAGCCAGGGCGCCAGCGCGAGCACGGTCACGATGACCGTCATGACCGCGGACTCCTGGTCGGTCAGCATGGAGGCGCCGACAACCACGCCGAGGACGAGTGCCCGCCGGATACCCGGATCGCGCCGGAAGCGGACCGCCGCGGCGAGCGCCAGCGGGAAGAACAGTGCCCCGAGCGCGAGGTTGACCTCGTACCAGCTTCGCCAGGCGAGGATCGGCGAGAAGCCGTACAGCGCCCCGGCCGCGTACGCGCCCACCCCCGTGGGCAGCCAGAGCTTGGCCGCCCGGTACATGGCGTAGCCGAGCACGCCCGGGCAGAGGGCCGACAGCAGGTTGTAGGAGACGCTCGGCCCCAGTGTCAGGGTGATGGGGGTCATCAGCACGCCCGGCAGGGGCATCAGCGTGTGATATCCGAGTTGTGTGCCGACCGGCGCGGCGAGGTCGTAGGTGTGCCACGGGTTGCCCAGCGTGATCACCTGATGGGCCACCCACCAGAAGCCCCAGACGTAGCCACCCGCGTCCCGGGTCGCCGGAAGCCTGCCGGTGACCAGGTAGCTCAGCCGGGGCCAGGTTACGGCCGCGCCCACGACGAGATAGGCGCCGAGCACGGCCAGCTGCCGTGCCGCGGTCCGCCAGCGGGCTGTTGGCGTGGCCGCCGTCCCGGAGGCGCCGGCCGGCCGGAGTTCAGTCCGTTCCGGTGCGGCCAGCGTGCCCACCGCGATTGCCGCGCCAGCGGGGGGCTCGTCCCGCCGTGGCGTCCCGTCATGTGCCCCGGCCCCCCGGGCCGGGGAAGTGGGCCGCCTCGGCGTCGCCTCGTGCGCGACCGCCCGCGCCCTGACGGTGATGTGCTGTACCCAGTGCGGGCTCACGGCGGACTGTGTCTGCCCAGTCCGCGGGGACCCCTGTGCTTGCGTGTCCCCGTTATGGGGTGGCCCGGTGCGCACGCCATGTGGCGCGGGCGTGTCCCCGTTATGGGGTGGACCCGCCCGGGCTGCGCCGGGTGCCTGCGCACCTGCGTGCCTGCCTCGCTCCCGGTTCATCCGCTCCCCCGCTGAGCTCACATCTGCGGTGCTGGCCCGGCTCGACACCGCAGAATCCTGCCACGGCTTAAGAAAGGGCCCGGTTACGCCAAAGGCAAATGTGAGTCAATTTGCGGAAATGAATCCACCATGATGACCGCGGCTGCCGCAGCATACAAAATCCCCTAGTTAGAATATTGTACCGGCGGCCTCTCAGCCAACCGCTTAGGGCGAGCCTTGACCAGCTATGACTACGCAATAGCATTTCATGGTCACTGGTTTACCGTCTGTTTGGAAATTATGACAGCGCGGTGGAAAGCACGCGGCTGGAAAGTACTCTGCCCAGCCCCGTTCATGCCCGGTGACGCGGCGGCTATGTCAGCTGTGGTGGCGGTAAACGAGGAACTTTCCGACGCGGTAGTCGAAGGTGAATCCGGTCTGGAGCAGGTAGGGCCGGACGAAGGTGGCCTCGCTGGGGTTGCGCTTCCAGACAACAGCCCAGCCGATCCCCATGCGGCTGGCGTCGCGCCGTGCGGCGGCCACCTGGCTGGGGTTGAGCCCGATACCTATCAGCGCCACGCCCGGCGGCGTGAGGCACAGCCGGGTCGAGTCCGGCTGATGCGGGGCCCGCCATGGGCAGGCCGGTGCGGACTCATGCTGAATGAAGATCATCAAGTTGTAGAACGGGTGCGCGTCGATCGCCTTGATCGTGGACTGCGGGAGCCGGGAGACGTAGGCGATGGAACGCGGGTGGCCATCCAGAGTGGCCATGTAGAGCGCCTGCGGGAAGAAGGGAACCCCGTTCTCCGGAATGCCACCGCGCAAGCCGAAGGGGATGTCCAGCACGATCGAGTGGGAGTGGTCGGCCGCGATACCCCTGTCGACCGCGCGATAGCTGGCCGTGGGGATGACCTGGACGGTGTGGCTGCCCAGCGCGGCCGGCGGGGGCCAGCCCAGTTCGATCGCGCTGAGCGCCAGCACCACTACCAGGGCGGTCCGGCTCCGGTAGCGCAGCCAGTCGATGGCGGCTCCGGCGAGCAGGGCGGCGGGCAGCAGCCCCAGGATCGCGAGCCGGTCAGCCTCACGGAAGCTGGACAGGCCCGGGATGCGGACGAACCAGGTGTAGGGCATGACGTCGGAGACCTGCACACCGTTCCAGGTGGAGGCCAGCGGCAGGTACTCGTGCATGCCTATCCACAGCGAAGGGCCCAGGGCCAGCAGCGCCGATCCGACCCACAGCGCGGCCAGCGGCCAGGTGCCGCGCTTGCGCCGGGCGGCGGCCACCCCGCCCAGCGCCAGCACGGTCAGGACGGTGCCGAACATCGGCAGGTTCTCGTTGTCCCGGCTGTGGAGGAAGGGCTTGGCCAGCACTCCCAGCCCGACGTCGCCAACCCTGGGCGTGGGCGAGAACATGCCGGGAAGCCCGATCCCGTAGTGCGTGTAAGACACCGCCATCAGGTGCGAAATGCCGGGGGTGCCTGTCAGCGCGCCGCTGAATGCCTCCTGTGCCATCGCGACGATCTGCGGGCTGGCGATCACAGCTCCGGACAGGGCAGCCAGCCCCACCGGCCAGAGTGTGGACCATGAATGCTCGCGGAGCAGCCACGGCAGGAGCGTCAGCGCGGCTACGATCGCGGCCAGCACCGCCGATTCCTGGTCGGTCAGCACGGCGGCGCCGATCACCAGGCCCAGGATCAGCGCCTGCCGGCGTCCGGGGCGCCTGCGCAAGCGCACCGAGGCTTCCAGGGCGAGTGGCAGGAAGATCGCTCCGGCCGCGATGTTCACGTGAACCAGGTCCTGCTGAGTCAGCATCGCGGAGTACCCGAAGAACGCGCCCGCCGCGACGGCGGCCGTACCCGATCGCAGCCACAGCCGCGCCGCCCGGTACATGGCGTAGCCGAGCAGTCCGGGAACGGCGGCCACCAGCAGGTTGTAGGACCAGACCGGGCTCAGGCCCAGGGTGATGGGCGCGAGCAGCACTCCCGGCAGAGGCATCAGGGTGTGGAAACCGATCTGCACACCGACCGGCGCGGCCATGTACCCGGTGAACCAGGGGTTCCCCAGGTGGCTCAGTTGCCGCGCGACCCACCACAGGTCCCACACGTAGCTCGCTGAGTCGCGGGAGCCGGGAACCAGCGTGCCGAGGTAGGTCACTCGGGGGTGGGGGCCGGGCACCCAGGTCGCGGCGATGCCCCCGGCCAGGTAACAGGCCAGCACCAGCAACTGCCGGGCAAAGGGCTTGGCGGCCGCCGCCCGCAGCCCGGACAGGCCCGCACCGGATGGCCGTTGCGGGGTAGCGGGGCCGGCCCCGCTGGGGACCTCGGATGTGCTTCCCGCGCCCGGACCGGCGCCGGCGCTGGCTTCCCCGCCGCTGTGGGCGGGGTGCGGGCGCGCGGCGCGGGCCGGCGTGCGCCAGGCCCGGCCGGGCGGACCGGCCATCGCCGCGGCATCGAAGGTGCCCAGCTGCGCCGACCGGCCCCGGCCTGCGCGTTTCATGAGGTCACCTCGTCCAGCGTGTCCATTGGCGTGAACATGGCCTGCGGCTGCGGTCTCCCGGTCTGCTGCCCAGCGCAACAGCGCGGAAGCATAGCCGTCGATGCCCGGATGGCCGGCGGGTCATCCGGCGGAAGGATCACATCATGGTACCGGCCAGGCCGGACCCCGGCTCCGGGACGGGACCGACAGGGTGGCCAGCTGGACAGGTTCGCCCGGGCCGGGCCGCCGGTCGTCACGCCCGGTCACCGCAACGAGCGCCGGGCCGTTGTCAGCTCCACCGGATCTCGCGGCGCTCATGACGGTTTCGGTGCCGGCTGCCGGGGCATTCCGGTCGTATCGGGTCGTGCCGACAGCGGGTCCGGTGCGCTGGAGGTGAGTCAATCGGGCATCGTGCTACTCCCATTCGCGGCCATGAGTACGGTCACCGCCCGCTGGTATCTTGCCTGCGATCTGCGCATGAATGGGATGACCGCGCCGGTGGTGGCGGATGCGGCGCTCGTCCTGACCGAATTGCTGAGCAACTCGCTGATGCACGGTTCGCCGCTGCCCGGGCGCCTTGTCGCGGTGTCCTGGGCGACGGGCGACGGCTGCCTGGAATTGGCGGTCACCGACGGTGGGGGCGCGAGCTTTCCGCGCCGCATTCACCGCGCTCACTCGTCGGTGGGCGGACGAGGGCTGGCCATCGTCGAGCACCTGACCAGCCGATGGGGGGTACGCAGCACTGACACCGGCACCACGGTCTGGGCGGTCCTGACGACGCCCGGTGGGAGCCGGGGGCCCGGTGGCGACGGCCGGACATCAGGACGCCTGCTCGGCCGGCCGGATGGCCAACCCGAGCCGGTGACCGCACACGCACGGTAATCGCCACTCGCCCGTGCCGCCCCCACCGGGTGTGCGGCGAACCGGTTTCCCGAGGGGATCGGCCGAGGTCAGTGGCCGACCACGCGCCGGCCCGGTAGGGTGCGCAGGTGGAGTTGAAGGCGTCGACGCGGTCGCAGGGCGACCATCTCATCGTGTCGCTGGCAGGTGAGATCGACCTGTACACGGCGCCCCGCCTGCGTGCTGAGCTTGCGGCGGCGCTGGCCGGCGAGGGTCCGGTCCGGGTGGTCGTGGATATGTCCGGCGTCGAGTTCTGCGATTCGACCGGGATGAATGTCCTGCTCGCCGCCCATCGCCAGGCACGTGACCTCGGTGGCGAGTTCTGGCTCGCGGCGCCTCCCCTTCCGGTCCGCAAGATCCTGCAGGTGACCGGGCTGGATTCGGTTTTCACCATCCGCGACGACCTGGCCGGGCTGGGTGGCCAGCCATAGCAGCAGGGCTGCCGCTACTATCTGCGCATGCCGCCAAGCGGTGACGTCGCGGTAGTCATCCCCGCCAGGGACGAGTCGGACCGCATCCGCGCGACCGTACTCGGGTCGGCGTCAATCCCCGGTGTCGACGTGGTGATCGTGGTCGACGATGGGTCCCGCGACGGCACCTGGGCGGTCGCGGAAGCGGCCGGTGCACAGGTGATCAGGCATGCGCGCAACCGCGGCAAGGCGGCGGCCATGGAGAGCGGCGCCGAGGCGGTCCGGTTGCTGGAGAGCCGGGAGCGCCGTGCCCATCCCAGGCACCTGCTCTTCCTGGATGGCGACCTCGGCGATACCGCGAAGGAATCCTGGCCGCTGGTCGAGCCCGTGCGCGCCGACGAGGCCGACATGACCATCGCGACCTTCACCGACCGTGTCCGGCAGGGTGGCCACGGGCTGGTGATCGGCCTGGCCGGTGCCGGCATCGCGCGGGCTACCGGCTGGCGGCCCACGCAGCCGCTGAACGGCCAGCGCTGCCTGCGCCGGTCCGCTTTCGAGTCGGCCCGCCCGCTGGCCGCCGGCTTCGGGGTGGAGACCGCCCTCACGATCGACCTGCTCCGCCAGGGCTGGCGCGTGCGGGAAGTGGAGGTTCCGCTGTCCCACCGGGCTACCGGGCCGGACTGGCGCTCACAACTTCACCGGGCACGCCAGTTCGCCGACGTTGCCCGGGCGCTGTCCGCCCGGCAACGGTGGACAGCCGCCCGTCACCAGCGCGGCTGACTTCGTGCCGGTCAGCCCGGCACGAAGTCGGGACCATCCGGGCGAGCCTGGCATCATGAGGGCCATGGCCGCTCGATTCGCCTACCTGGGCCCCGAGGGAACGTTCACCGAGGCGGCGCTGGCCGAACTCGACCCGCAGGCACTCACCGATGCTCTGCCGTGCCCGAGCATCGGCGCGACGCTCGACGCTGTGCGTGGCGGCGCGGCGGAGCAGGCAGTCGTTCCCATCGAAAACTCGGTGGAAGGAGCGGTCACCGCGACGCTCGACGAACTGGCCACCGGCCCCCATCTGGCCATCCGTGCGGAAGTGCTGCTGCCGGTGAGGTTCGCCCTGCTCACCCGGGCCGGGACGGCTCTGGCGGATATCAAGACGGTCGGTGGCCATCCGCAGGCGCAGCCACAGTGCCGGCACTGGCTCGCCGGGCATCTGCCCGAGGCGGAATGGCGGCCGGCGGCATCCAACGCGGAGGCGGCCCATGAGGTCGCCGACGGGATGCTCGACGCGGCACTGGCGGGCGCGTTCGCGGCGGACCGCTACGGCCTGGCAGTGCTCGCCGATGGGGTGAGCGACGTCTCGGGGGCGGTGACCCGCTTCGTCGTGGTGAGCCGGCCGGGCCCGATCGCAGCTGCCACCGGCGCGGACCGGACCTCGCTGGTGGCGTTCTTGCGGGAGGATCACCCCGGCGCCCTGATGGAGTTGCTCACGGAGTTCGCGGTGCGTGGGGTCAACCTGACGCGGATCGAGTCGCGTCCGATCGGCGACGGGCTCGGCCGGTACTGCTTCTCCATCGACTGCGAGGGGCATCTCGACGACGCCCGCGTCGGGGAGGCACTGATGGGCCTGCGGCGGGTCTGTGCGGAAGTCCGGTTCCTCGGCAGCTACCCGCGCCAGGACGGCGGTCGCACACAGGTAAGGCCGGGCACCTCGAACGCGGAGTTCGCGCAGGCGACCGCTTGGCTGTCGCGCCTGCGCTACGGCCGGGTGTAGGGGAGGTTGCCCGGCTCACAGGTGGGCGCCGGAACCCGCGGGGCGGTGCTGGGCGGTCCTTCGCTTAAGGCATTACAGGTAGGGGCCCGAACCGTGGGGCGGCTGGGGGCCGTCTTCCCCCGGCACGATGCCCGGCGGCAGCGCCCGGCGCATCTGCTCCAACTGGGCGCGGGCGGCCATCTGCTGAGCGAACAGCGTGGTCTGGATCCCGTGGAACAGGCCTTCGAGCCACCCGACAAGCTGCGCCTGGGCAACCCGCAGCTCGGCTTCACTGGGCGTCTCGTGCTCGGAGAACGGCAACGAGATCCGTTCAAGCTCCTGAACGAGTTCGGGTGCAAGGCCGTCCTCGAGTTCCTTGATCGAACTCTGGTGGATCTCCCGCAACCGGATCCGGCTCTTCTCATCCAGCGGCGCCGCCCGGACCTCCTCCAGCAACTGCCGGATCATGCTGCCGATCCGCATGACCTTCGCGGGTTGCTCCACCATCTCGACGATGGCACGCTCCTGCGGATGTTCGTCACCACCGACCGCTATGCCATCCGGGCCAACGACGACAACCTTCCCGGAGCCTTCCCGGTCTGCGCCACCCGCCTGATGCTCACTCATGCTCGGTAGTCCTTCCATGCGCGTCGCATACTCTCCTGCCCCGCCCCAGTTAACCAGTCTCAGGGGAGGAGCAGGATCTTGCCGATGTGTGAGCCCTCGTCGAGCAGCCGGTGCGCCTGCGCCGCCTCAGCCAGCGGGAGGGACCGCCAGATGACCGGCTTGATCTGGCCGGTCGCGACGAGTGGCCAGACCTGGTCCCGTACCGCCGCCACGATGGCGGTCTTTTCGTCTAGCGGCCGCGCTCGCAAGGTGGAGGCGAAGATGGCGATGCGCTTGCGCATGGCGACGCCGAGGTCGAGTTCAGCGTGTGCTCCGCCCCGGGTGGAGATCACCACCAGTCGCCCGCCTGTCGCCAGGGCCGCCAGATTCCGGGAGAGGTAGGGCGCGCCCATGATGTCGAGAATCACGTCCGCCCCATGGCCACCGGACGATGTCAGGGTCGCTGCGACGAAGTCATCCTGGGAGTAGGAGATGGCGACATCGGCCCCGAGGTCACGGCAGCGGTCCAGCTTCGGCTCACTGCCCGCGGTGCAGAACACGACCGCGCCGCGGGCCTTGGCGAGCTGGATCGCGAAGGTGCCGATCCCTCCGGCGCCGCCGTGCACCAGGAACGTCTCCCCTGCGGCGAGCCCGGCCTGACCGAAGACGGTGGAGTTCACCGTGCAGGCGACCTCCGGCAGCGAAGCCGCTTCGGTGAGGCTCACCCCGTCCGGCACCGGCAGCAGCTGACTCTGCGGGACCGCCACCCGCTCGGCGTACCCTCCTCCGGCCAGCAGCGCGCACACCTGGTCGCCGACCTGCCAGCCGTGCACGTCCGGTCCGAGTTCGCTGATCCGGCCGGAACACTCGAGCCCCAGATAGGGGGGCGCCCCGGGCGGCGGTGGGTACCCACCCATCCGCTGCAGGGCATCAGCCCGGTTCAGCCCCGCTGCGACCACATCGACCACCACCTCGCCGGTCCCGGGGACCGGATCGGCGACTTCGGCGATGTGCAGGACTTCGGGCCCGCCGGGCTGGGAAATGACGATCGCGCGCATTGACTGCTCCCTGAACCGAACCGTGCTCATCGGGGCGGCTGGACTGATATGAGAGGACTGGGCCTGAACCTGCTTGGGACGCGGGCGGTGTGGCCGCCTGGTTGGCCGGGCGGTGCCGGCCGGCGTCGCGCAAGGACTGGCCGCTGGGATGTCATTCTCCCCCGAACACGACGCCGAGGGGAATCATCATGACCGACCGCGACTGCGCCCCTGCCGATGACGAGGCGGCGCCTGGTGAACCGCAGGACTTCGATGGTGAGCCCGAACCTGCGGGCGTGTTCCGGTGGCCATCGCAGGGCAGGCCGACCGTGCTGGGCCAGATGGCGCGGTTAGCCGGGGAACCTCAGGCCCCACCCGGCCCGTTCGCGGGGGTGGGGCCTGCGCCCGTTTCCGGGGTGGGGCCTGCGCCCGTTTCCGGGGTGGGGCCTGCGCCCCTCACCTGGACGCCGCCGCCCGCGGACTTCGGCTCGGCGTCGGCCACGGGTGAGGATGCCGACGCGGCCACGGGACGGCGGCCCAGTGCCGCTCCGCCGTTCCTCCGAAAACCGCCGTCCATCTCTGCGTGGGATGGACCACTGGCAGGTGATGCCCTGGCCGGCCTTCCGCCGTCCGGACAGCCAGCGGTCAGCGTGGTATCCCCGGTCGGGGTGCGGACGGTCAGCGTGGTGCCGCCGGTCGGGCTGAGCAGCGCCAGGCCCGTTTGGCGTGATCCGCTCGCTGGTGGCCGTGGCCAGCCGGCGCCATGGCGGAGGGCGGTAAGCGGCGCGCGGGCAGTGCTGCCGCGGCCGGGCCGCTCCGCGCTGCAACGGCGCGCGGAGGATCTGGCCAGCAGGGCGAGCTCACCTGTGCCGGCCGGACATCACCGGATCGCCGTGGTCAGCCTGAAGGGCGGGGTTGGCAAGACCACCATCGTCATGGGCCTTGGCCTGACCCTCGCCCGCGTGCGGACGGACCGCGTGGTCGCGCTGGAGGCCAACCCGGACCGGGGAACGCTGTGCGACAGGCTCCGGCTGGAAACGGCGGCGACCGTGCGGGATCTGCTGAACGAGCGCGACCAGATCCGCGCGTACACCGATGTGCGCGGGTACACGACGCAGCCCGTGCCGGGCCTGGAAGTGCTTACCTCAGACCGGGACCCGACCATGGCGGCCGGCTTCGGGGCCGATGACTACCGGGAGGTCGCCAGGGTGCTGGAACGGTACTACGCCGTCTGCATCACCGACTGCGGGACCGGGTTGCTGCACTCGGCGATGGCCGGCGTGCTGGCGCTCGCCGACCAGCTTGTCCTGGTCAGCACGGTCTGCGTGGACGGGGCGCGCAGCGCCAGCGCCACCCTCGACTGGTTGCGGGCCCGTCAGTACGGGCAGCTCGCGCGCGATGCCGTGGTGGTCCTGTCGATGGTGCCCCGCCGGGGCAGGACCGGGCTCGACCCGGCGCGACTGGAGCAGCATTTCGGTGCCCGCTGCCGTTCGGTCGTGCGCGTTCCCTATGACGATCGTCTGGCCGAGGGAGCCGAAGTAGACCTCGGCGCGCTGCACGCTGGGACAGCGGACGCCTTCCTGGAACTCGCGGCCGAGGTGGCTGACGGATTCGGCGCTGACGGTGTGCCCACCTCCTGGCAGTGACCGGCGGATCAGGCACCCCACCGCTCCCTGCCCCACCGGGCGCCCACGCCACCGCGCAGGCCGCCCGCCCGCCGGGCACCCACGCTGCCCCCGACCACAAAAACCGTGAACCCTAGTGGGTATCGCGATCGCCCTGTCATTACGGTCCACAGTCCCAGCGCTCTGCCGCTCTCCCGCGTGGCAACAGGCAGCCGATGGGGGCAGCGGTAAGCAACTGTGATTCATTAGCACTGTGCTAATATTTACCTCATGCTTATGTCTGTTGTGCGGTGGCTGCGTGAGTCCGGCCTGGCCGTCGAGGATCATGTGGCTGCCGGCTCTGTCGCAGACTCCGTGCTGGACGTCACTGCAGACGGCAGGCGTGCACGATTCGCCGTCTGGCTGAAGCTGCGTGCGCCATATCCGCATGAGGTGGAGCGGCTGGAGCGGACGCGGCGTGAGCTGGCAGGTCGCGCTTGCCCGATGCTGGTCGCCCCGTTTGTCTCTGAATCGCTGGGGGGGATTCTGACGGCGGCGGGCTGGTCGTGGGCGGATGAGCAGGGGAACTTCGATCTGCGGGCGCCGGGGCTAGTGTTCCGACAGCGGCGGGCGGCGACCGCGCCCGCGCGCAAGCCGCGATCTCTGCCGCGCGGGTCGGGGAGCTTCGCGATCCTCCGCGCGCTCGTCCGGTGCAGCGAGAATGAGGAACCGGGGACGTCAGCGCTGGCAGGCCAGGCGGGCGTGTCGCAGCCCCGGGCCTCGCAGGTGCTGCATCATCTGCTCGAGCTTGGCCTCGTCGACAGCTCCGGGCGGGGCCGCTGGAAGCCGCACCGCGAGGCTCTGCCCGACCGGTTTCTCAGCGAGTATCCCGGGCCGGGCGGATCAGCACAGTCCTGTTACAGCCTGGACTCGCTGCTCGAGGTCGCTGTCCGCGCGGGCAGCCTCGCCGCGCCGGATCGCCCGGTCGTGGTGTCGGCCGATGTCGGCCCGGACCTGATCGTGCCGTGGCGCCGCCCCAGCGTGCTGATCCTGTACACCAGGCGCGTGCTGGACCCGGCGAGCCTGGGGCTGACCAGCGCGCACGGCAGCGAGGATGCGAACGTGATCGTGCGCCTGCCCGATGATCTGTCTGTCTTTCCCTCACCTGCCCTACTGGGCAGGGCCGGGGGCAGCGAGCTGCCGCTGGCCGACCCGCTGCAGCAGGTCTGGGACCTGCAGGATCTTGGCGGGGCAGACCGTGCCGAGTCCGCCGGGAGGCTACGAGAATGGCTGCTGACTCGCCCCTGACGAGCCTCACGCTCGCGGCCGGCTCGGTGGCCGACGACCTGGGCTACGTTGCGCTGAAGGACCTGTCCAAAGTACTGGGCGATATCGCGGCCGAGTACCGCGTCATCGGCGGCCACATGGTCACCGTGCTGGCGGCACGGTGGCGGCTGGGCTCGCGCCTGTACCGGGAGACCGGGGACGTGGATCTGGGCATCCCGCCGGTCGTCGCGCGTGAGGAGCGCGTCGTCGGACGACTGAAGGGCATCGACTATGAGCAGGTTGCCGGTAACCGGTTCGCGCGGGGAATG
>DAHUZQ010000141.1 GCA_027306495.1 Actinomycetota bacterium
CTCGCGGCGATCTACCACTGCCGCAAGCCGACGGTCGCCGCAGTCAACGGCCCGGCCATGGGTGTGGGCCTGGGTATCGCGCTCGCCTGCGACATCGTGCTCGCAGCCGACAACGCGCGGATGTCCTCGCCGTTCGCGCGACTGGGGGTGGCGCTGGACTCCGGTGGCCATTACTTCTTGCCGCGCCTGGTCGGATATCACCGGGCAATGGAGATGGTGTACACCTCGGACATCATCCGGGGGAAGCAGGCCGCCGCGTGGGGACTGGTCAACCGGTCGGTTCCCGGCACCAGACTGCGGGACCGCTCACTGGAACTGGCAGGGCGCATCGCCCGCGGCCCGGTCAACGCGTTCATGGCCGAAAAGGCGTTCATGCGCCGGGCGGCCACCATGAGCTACGACGAGGTCTGTGCGGCCGAGGCCAAGCTGCAGGACTCGCTAATGGGCTCGCCCGAGTACGACGAGGGTCTTGCCGCATTCAACGGCAAGCGGGCGCCCGATTTCTCCGCTATTGCACTGCGGGCGGCCTCGGAGGACGGGGCAGCCCGGTGATCAGGACCGGGGACATCCCCACGCTGAACGCGACGAAGTACCCCGGCAAGCTCGCCGTATCCCGGGAGGGCATTGAGTCCCGGACCTGGCGGCAGCTGAATGACCGGGTCAACCAGCTGGCGCGCGTGCTGCTGGAGCACGGTGCGGTCAAGGGCGACAAGGTGATGCTGCTCGCGCGCAACCGTATCGAGTGCGTAGAGGCGTTCTTCGCCTGCGCGAAGATCGGTGTCGTCTACTCGCCGATCAACTGGCGGTTCGCCCCGGTGGAAGTCGAGTACGTCCTGGGCGACAGCGGCTGCTCGATCCTGCTCTGCGACCTTCAGTACGCCGAGACGATCCGCACCATGCAGCAGCAAGGCAAGACCGCCGGTGTCCAGACGGTGATCGGCTTCGGGGCCGGACATGGTTTCGGGCAGGACTACGAGACGCTGCTGGCCGGCCAGAGCACCGCCGAGCCGCCGACGCCCGAGATCGACGACGACGACGTCTGCTGGATCTGCTATACCGGCGGTACCACCGGGATGAGCAAGGGCGTCATGCTCACCCACCGCAACAACTTCGTCCAGTGCGTGCACCTGGGCATCGCTGATGAGGCCCGGCACGAGGACGTGTACCTGGTGACCGGCGCACTCTTCCACGTCGTCCTCAACATGGCCCTCGCTTACTGGTTCCTTGGCTGCCATGTCGTGATCATGGACTTCACGCCGGCGCTGTGCCTCGATCTCGTCGAGCATCACAGGGTGACCAAGACCGTGCCGGTCGCGACGATGCTGAATCTGCTGATGGCGGAGCAGCGCGAACATCCGCGCGATCTCTCCTCCCTGGTCCTGTGCGGTACCGGGGGTGCCCCGATCAACCCGGAAGTTGTGCGCCGGGCTTCGGCGGAGTGGCAGTGCGACTTCGTGCAGTACTTTGGGCAGACAGAAGCCGCGCATCACTTCACCTACCTGTCCACGGAGGACTACCGCCGGGGCCTGTCGGTTACTGCCACCGAGGTCGACCAGCGACGGCTGTCCTCGGGTGGGCGCGCGCAGCACTGCGACGTCATGCGGATCGTCGACGAGCACGACAATGCCCTGCCGCCCGGGGCCGTGGGGGAGATCTGCGCGCGGGGACCGAATGTGATGGCGGGCTACTGGAACAAGCCTGAATTGACCGCGGAGACGTTGCGCGGTGGCTGGCTGCACACAGGAGACATCGGCTACCTGGACGAGGACGGCTACGTGTACGTGGTCGACCGCAAGAAGGACATGATCGTGTCCGGCGGTGAGAACGTCTACAGCAGCGAGGTCGAGGCGGTGCTGTACCGCATGGCCGACGTCCTGGAGTGCGCGGTGATCGGCGTGCCCGACGACCGGTGGGGCGAGGCCGTGCAGGCCTTCGTGGTCAAGGCCCGGGAGGCATCGGGCAGTGACGATGAGATACGTGCCCGGGTCCTCACCGCGGCCAGGGAGTACCTCGCGGCCTACAAGGTGCCCAAGGACGTCTCTTTCGTCGAGGCGCTGCCCAAGTCAGCTACCGGCAAGATCCAGAAGGCCGTGCTGCGGGACCAGTACTGGGGCGACCGCGAACGACGCGTGGGCGCCTCCGCTGGTGGCCTCACGGCCTCCTGAGGTGACCGCCCTCACCAGCGAGGCCATGCGAGGCGACCGCCACGACGGCCGCCTCGACAGAGGCAGCGGAGTAGGAGCCACCACGCGGGTCGAACCACTCGACAACCCAATCGACCATGCCGAGGACCAACCGGGCGAGCATCAGCGCCCCGACGTCGTCCCGCACGTCGCCGGACTTCTGCGCGACCTCGATGAGGCCCGCAAAGCGCTGCTCGTACTCCCGCTGCCAGCCCTTCACCCGGCGGGCAACCTCGGTCTTGCCCTGGAGCCGGATGATGATTCTGGTCCCGCGCGGGTCCGCCAGCGCGGTGCGGGCAGCCCCCGCGAACGCCAGCAGCACCCGTTCGCCGGGGCTAGCCTCGCTGCTCTCCGCTTCTTCGAGGCTTGCCGTGAGCTGGCCGAAAGCTCGGCTGCAGACTGCCTCGAGGAGTTCCTCCTTGCCCCGGATGTGATGGTAGAGGCTGGACTTGTTGATCTTGGCTTCCGCCGCGATGTCCTGCATGGAAGTCGCGTCGTACCCCTGCCGGTAGAAGAGCTCCGTGGCGACGTCCAGGATGCTCTGCGCGCTCTGCAGTTCACGACGTGGCTTGGGCACGAGGCCGGAATCCTCTCCCTCATCGGAGACGACATCGATGATCCCACGTAAGCACAGGGAATCCCGCCGTGCAGGCTGACTGGCCACTGCCGCAGGCCCGTTCCGCGGTTGTTTCCCGGGGGCTGAGGCTGTCGCTGTGCGAATGGGGCGAGGTCTCATCCGCCGGGCTGGTCCTGATCGGAGCCCATGGCTTCCTCGACTGCGCCGAGTTCTTCGCCCCGCTCGCCGGAGCACTGCGCGAGCGGTGCGCGGACCTCGCCTTCGTGGCGATGTCATTCGCCGGCCACGGGCGCTCGGCCTGGGCGGATGCCTACGGCTGGTATGACCATACGGCCGATCTGCTCGCGGTCACCCGGGCGGTGACAGCCCGGGCCGCGGGTGAGGCGATCGTCGGACTGGTCGGCCACTCATTCGGTGCCGTCCAGGTCCTGCAGGCGCTCAGCTTCGAGCCGGGGCTGGCTGACTTCGCGGTGAACCTGGACGCCGTGTCGCCTCCCTTCTCCGTTGGCGGCGACGGGCTGCCGGAGGTCCTGGCGCACGTGGCCGAGCACGGCGGGGACGCCCGGCAACTACCCACCTACGGCGACCTCGATGCCATGGTCGAACGTCGCGCGGCTAGCAACCCCAGGCTCACGCTCCCGTTGCTGCGATGGCTGGTACCCCACCTTGCCCGCGAGCAGGACGGCCGCTACCTGTGGCTGGTGGATCCGGCCCTGGTGGGATGGGTCCGGCCGTGGGACCTGACCGGCTCACCACCGGTCGATCCGCTGAAACTGACGGCGGCGCTGCCACACCCCGTGCTCACGGTGACCGGAGCGGCGCCGGACCACCCACAGGTGCGGGGGCACTATCCGGGCGATGCGGCCATAGACTCGCTGCCCGGCTCCCGCCACTGCAGGCTGGCGAATGCCGGGCACTACGTTCACCTCGAGTGCCCGGATGAGGTATCGGCCGCCATTCTCGGCCATGCCCCGCGAGGGGTTGGGGTGCGGCGGGCATGACCGACCTGAGGTGGACCACCAGCCGGGTTGAGTTGGCGGTCATCCCCGGGTCGCAGCCGGTCGTGGCGGTACACGATCCCGGCAGCGAACCCGCGGACCGCAGGCGCTGGCTCGCATCTGCGCAGCAGGCATGGGGAGCGTGGGTCTACACCCAGCGAGGCCATGCGCCGAGTGGCTGGGTGGCCGGCGGTGTGTACCGGGCCAGTGACTTTGCCATCGACCTGATCCGGTTGCTCCGTGACCTGGTGGCCGAGCCATGCCTGCTGGTGGGAGAGGGGGCCGGGGGTCTTGTCGCGGTCCTTGCCGCGGCGGCGGCTCCTGGCCTGGTCAGCGGGGTGCACCTGGTGTCGAGCGGCAGCACCAGCGGTTGGGGAACGGATCCCGCCCGGGTAATCGGCGATGCTTTCGTGCTGAACCGGTCATGGCTCGCCGCAGCGGGGTCCGCGTCGGCCCCTGCCCCGGGCGACCGGGACCACCCGCTGCTGGCGTGCGGGCCTGCTGAGAAGTTGCATCGCCCTGCGGTGTGCGCCGCCGCGGCACAGGTCAGTGTGCCGTGGTCGGTGCAGGGCTGGCACTTCCTGGAGCCGTGCCTCCCGGCGTCGATGCAGGCTGCCGCTCCGCTCGTGGTGCCAGCTGAGCCCCAGCACGGCTTGCCGGCCACGGACCTCCCGGAGAGAAATAATCGACCGATCGGTACAGAAGGTGCTCAGTGCTGCAGCCTTTGAGCGACAACAACGCTGTCATCGTCGAGGCGGTCCGCACGCCGATCGGCAAGCGCAACGGCGCCCTGTCGGGCATTCGTCCGGCCGATCTCGCGGCGCCCGTCCTCCAGGCCGTCCTCGACCGTCCCGGTGTGGATTCGTCTCTGCTCGGCCTCTGACGGTGCCGCCGCATTGCTCATCACCTCCTATGCGGCAGCGCAGTGGCTCGGCCTCACCCCGCGGGCACGCATCGCGGCGATGACCGTCACCGCCGCCGACCCCCTCCTGATGCTGACCGGCCCCATTCCCGCGACCGCCAAGGTGCTGGCACGGACCGGCCTGTCCATCGGCGAAATCGGCGTCTTCGAGGTGAACGAAGCGTTCGCGCCCGTTGTGGAGGCTTGGATCGCCGAGACCGGCGCCAGCCGCGAAAAGGTGAACCCGAACGGCGGTGCCTTCGCCCTCGGCCAGCCGCTCGGCGCATCCGGCGCACGGTTGATGGTCACCATGCTTCATGAGATGGAGCGCACCGGGGCTCGCTTCGGTCTGCAGACTATGTGCGAAGGCGGCGGAACCTCCAGCGCAACGGTGCTGGAACTGCTGAGCTGAGAGCCACCTGGCCAGCAGGTCGCGACTGGTTACGGTGGTCACAGGGCTCAAGGATGGGTGGCAGGTTCGTGGCCGGCGTGACCGGCGGGCTCGAACTGGAAGGTGGAATGCTCGACGTCGAAGTGCCCAGCCAGGCAGTGCTGTAGCTGGTCCAGCAGTTCCGGAAGGTGCCGGTCCTCAAAGCAGGAGTCGTCAACCACCACGTGCGCTGTCAGCACCGGCAGGGTGCTGGCCACCGAGGTGGCGTGCAGGTCATGTATGGCGTGCACGTGCTCGACCGCGAGGATGTGAGCGCGGACCTCGGCCAGGTCCACTCCCTTGGGGGTGGCTTCCATCAGCACCCGCACCGCCTCGCGGAGCAGCTTGATCGTGCGCGGAATGATCAGGACCGCGATCACCAGCGAAGCGACTGGGTCCGCCCGCGTCCAGCCCGTCACCGCGATCACCGCCGCCGCCACCAGCACCGCCCCGGCGCCGAGCGCGTCGTTGGCGACTTCCAGCAGCGCGGCCCGGGTGTTGAGGTTGCCGCCTTCCAGCCGCCACAGGACCAGCACCGACACCGCGTTCCCTACCAAGGCGATCACGCCGAAGACCGCCATGATCCCCGGTGTGACCGATGGTGGGGTGATCAGCCGGCGGATCGCCTCGGCCAGCACGAACCCGCCCACCGCCAGCAGCACCGCGGCCTGCACAGCCGCCGCCAGCACTTCCGCCCGCAGATAACCCCAGGTGCGGGTATCGGTGGCCGGGCGCGCCGCAAGTACCGTGACGGTCAGAGCCAGGGCCAGCCCGGCCACGTCGGACAGCATGTGCCCGGCATCGGCCAGCAGTGCCAGCGACCCTGACAGAACCGCCCCAGCGACCTCCGCGGCCAGGATCCCCGCAGAGATACCCAGCACAACCGTGAGTGCCCGCCGCTCCCCAACGGCGGCGGCGCCATGGCTGTGGCCAGCACTCACGCACCCAACTCCTGCCCCGCAGCTTCGCCATAGACCGGGCACAGCGCCACCGCGTTCCCCGTGGCCGCGAGCAGCCCCTCAGCCGCGGTCAGCACCGTCAGCAACTCCGGGCGGGTCAGCCGGTACAGGATCTGCCGCCCCACCGGCCGGCCCTCGACCAGGCCGCAATCCCGCAGGCACGCCACGTGCGCCGACACCGTTGACTGGGCCAGGCCCACTGCCGTCGTCAGGTCCACGATCCGCCGCTCGCCACCGGCGAGCTCGTGCACGATCGCCAGCCGCGTGGCATCGCCCAGGCTGCGGAACAACGCCACCGCCGCCGACAGATCAACCGAGCACGAATGGCCGTGCCGCCCCGTTGTCATCGCCACACAACGATGCTATCGAGCGTCCGCGGTAGGCAGTGCCCGGCGCCCAGATCGGCCGGTTCAGAGGGGAAGACCGGATTCCAGGCCCGCCAGAGCCTCGTCAATCAGTGCGACAAGATCGGTGTCGGGGTGTACGACCCAGTAGAACCCGGTCGAGATCACGACGCCAAGCACCGCACCGGCGATGGTGGCGACTGCGAAGTCGTCACTCGGGCGCTCGGCGCGCTGGGCGACGACATCGGTGAGCTGGCGGATGACCTGCGCGAACTGGTCGAGCATCGCCGCTCGCAGGGTGGGGACCATGAGGGCCAGCTCCGCCCGATCCCTCATG
>DAHUZQ010000148.1 GCA_027306495.1 Actinomycetota bacterium
TTCCGCTCCCCGCAATCGGCGCCCTCCCCTTCGCCGGCGCCCACGCCAGCCACCGCCACTGCCGCCTCCGTAGGGTCAGCCGTGGCCGCTTCGGTGGGGGGATCGGTGGTCCTGCGCCCGGTGATCACTGACGGCCCGGCGGCGGCGGACGGCCGGCGCGCGGCAGTTCCGGTCCCCTGATCCTGGCCGCCCATGTCGGGCTGGCCACGACAACGGTGCTGCTCACCTTGCTCGCGGCGATCGGAGCCGGCTAGCAGACCCGGGCACAGGACTGCTAGCCGGGTTAACCGAAGTCCCCGGTGAGGTAACGATCCAAGGTGGGGCCGACCGCCGCTGCCAGTTCGGCTGGGCTTGCGGTTGCCAGCGGCTCGACCTGGAGCACGTAGCGGGCGAGTACGAGCCCGACCACCTGGCTTCCCACCAGCGAGGCACGGTAGCGGGCATCACCGCTGACGTCCGCGCCTGCGCTGCGGGCGGCGAGCGCCACCCGGCCCAGGATGGTGTCGGCCACGAACTGCCTGAGCATGACCGCCGCCTGCTCGCTGGTGAGGGCCGACCGCAGCAGCCCCAGGAAGGTCGAGCGCATCTCCGCCTGGTCCCAGGCCGTCAGCATCGCCAGCACCAGGTGCTCTCCCGGGCTACGGGTGGAATCCCGTGCGCCTGCCGCGAGCGCCGCCTCCACCACGTCACCAGGGATGATGGGCAAACGCATCACAGAGGCGAACAGCCGCTCCTTGCTGCCGAAGAAGTGGTAAACGAGGGCGGCGTCAACCCCGGCGTCTGCCGCGATGGCCCGGATCGTGGCCCCGTCATAACCGTGCTCGCCGAAGCGGTGGCGGGCGGCGGACAGAATGGCGTCGCGGGTGCCGCTCTCACCGCCTCGCCGCCCCGTCCTGCCCGCGTGCCCTCGTCGGGGGTGGGTCATTCTCCGGCCCCCGCACCCCCGGCCTCTCCCGCCGCACCCCCGGCCTCTCC
Source organism: Actinomycetota bacterium (assembly GCA_027306495.1). Taxonomy (GTDB): domain Bacteria; phylum Actinomycetota; class Actinomycetes; order Streptosporangiales; family Streptosporangiaceae; genus DAHUZQ01. The sequence goes on from DAHUZQ010000148.1 coordinate 976, forward strand.
CGCCGCACCGGCGGCGGGAGAGCGGGTCAGTTCGAAGAACCGCTCCTCCAGCGTGGCCGGCGCTTCCCCTACCCGGGCGTCGATCCCGGCAAGCGCGGCGCGTACCTGTGCCGGGGTCGTCCCGGGAACGCGCAACGTCCGCCCAGCCAGCGAGGCTGGCAGCCCGGCAGCCTCCAGCGCCGTGAACGCCGTGCCCCAGGAGGCGGCCTCCACGACGGTTGCCCGCGCGTCACGGATGATCTCGGACGCTGTCCCAGCGGCCACGACCCGGCCAGCAGCCATGATCATGAGCCGGTCGCATTCGGTCGCCTCGTCCATGTAGTGCGTTGTGACGAGCACCCCCGTGCCGGAGACAGCCGCCTGCCCGACCGTCTCCCACAGTCGCGAGCGTGCGAGCGGGTCAACTCCCGAGGTCGGCTCGTCCAGGATGAGCAGGTCCGGTTGGTGGGCGAGTGCCTGCGCGAAGGCGGCGCTTCGCTGGATGCCCAGCGGTAGTGAGCCGACCAGTGTCCGCCGGTACGGGCGGACCGCTTCCGGGAGCGGCGCTCCGTGCGCGCGTGTGTGCCCGCGCTTTGGCCCACCACCGTTGCCAAACACCGCAGACGCGAAGGCCAGGTTTTCCGCAGGGGTCAGGTCATCGTAGAGACCGAGTCCCTGGGGGACGTAGCCGATCCGCTGCCGGGTCGACCGGGACGGTGGTTCGCCGAACAGCAGCACCTCGCCATCACTGACCGCCAGCAGACCGAGCAACAGCCTGATGAGGGTGGTCTTCCCCGCTCCGTTGGCCCCGAGCAGGCCCACCACTTCGCCCGGCCGCAGTAGCAGGTCGACCCCATCGACGGCCACGAAGTCCCCGAACCGCCTGGTCACACCCGCACACCGAGCCAGCGCTTCGGCCCGCGAGCCCGGGAGTGGCCCGCCAGGCGACGGCCCGGCCGGCCGATCCGTGGCCGGGGCGGGCTGGTCCCGGCCAGCCCTGCCAGCGCTGTCCCGCCCGCCGACTGCGCCGGCCGAGGGCGTCGCGCCGTCCTGTCCACCGTCCAAGCTGACCGGGCCCGCCAGGCTGGCGCGCTCGCCTGCCGGCCCGGGCGGCCCGCTCAGTTCCCGGATCAGCGCGGCCACCGTCACGGCGTCCTGCAGATCGGGTGTGACGCAGGCGGAAGCAGACCCCTCCACTGCGTCACCATCCACGGTCCCGGGCCGGGTTCCAGCATCCCCGGCCCCTGGCCTGGCCGTCCGGTCCGGCTCAGCCCCCGCCGCCAACTCCGGCTCAGTCCCCGCCGCCGCGTCCGGCTCCCAGATCCGCCAGCTTCCAGCCCGCCGCCACGCCCGCCGCGCCGGCGCGCCGCCCGGCCGCGCACCGGCGGCCCGCAGGTGGCCCGGCATCGCGGCGACGATCTCGGCCACCGATCCGTGGGCCAGCTCACGGCCGGCGTCCAAAGCGAGCACGAGGGAGGCCCGCTCAGCCTCGTCCAGGTAACTGGTGGCCAGGACCACGGCCGCGCCGTCGGCGGCGGCGCGGCCGATCAGCCACCACAGGTCGGACCGGCTGACCGGATCCACGCCCGTGGTTGGCTCGTCGAGGATCAGCAGGTCGGGCTGGTGGATCAGCGTCGAGATGACCCCAAGCTTCTGCCGCATCCCGCCCGACAGCTGCCCGGCAAGCCTGCCGACGGCGACCGCCAGGCCGGTCCGCTCCAGCAGCGCACCGGTCCGTGCCCGGGCCTGGCCGGCCGGCACCCGGTAGGCAGCCGCACGGAAATCGAGGTTCTCCGCCACGGTCAGGTCCGGGTAGGTGCCAGAACCCGCCGCCAGGTAGCCGATCCGCGCGGCCGCCGGGCGCCGCACCCCGCCGCTGTCGGGCGCCAGCGCGCCCGCCAGGCAGCGCAGCAGGGTCGTCCGGCCCGACCCGTCTCCGCCCACCACCGCGCTGACAGCACCGGGCCGCACCCGCAAACTCACCTCATGCAGGGCCACCCGGCTGCCGTACCGGACGCTGACGCGGTCGGTGCCCCACCAGGGCGGCTCCCGGACAGGCTCGCCGGGAGCCCCCGGACGTCCCTGTGTCATCGCTACTCCCCCGTGCGCGGACCGGTTACGGGCCCACGCAGTGCCGCCACTGCCGACCCGGGCCCGCCCGCTCCCGGGTCACCGGCCAGCGCCGCCGGCGGCACCCTCCCGCTCCTGCTACGCCCGCCGCCAGCCGGCGCGAGGTAGGAGCGGAACCTCAGCGTCGCCAGGGTGACGACCACCGCACCGAGCAGGGCCAGGTACAGCATCGGCTCCCAGAGCGAGCCCAGCGGCTCCGCCCGCAACATCACCCCGCGCGAGATCTCGTTGAAGTAGGTCAAGGGGAGTATGTAGGAGATCCACCGCACCCCGATCGGGATCGACGACAACGGGAAGATCAGCCCGGACAGCAGCACCTGCGGCAACGTGATCATCATCGACAGCTGGATCGCCTGGCCCTGGTTTTCCGAAACGCTCGAGATCAGCACGCCCAGCCCCAGCGTCACGAACAGGAACAGCACGGCCCCGAGCGCGAAGACCGCCAGGGACCCGCGGAACGGCACGTTGAAGACCGCGACGCCGATCCCGACAACGATCGCGAGGTCCACGGCCGCCACCGCGAAATAGGGGGCGATCTTGCCCAGGAACACGTCCCGCGGCCGCAGCGGCATCACCGCGAGCTGTTCGAGGGTGCCGCTCTGCCGCTCCCGCACGACGCCCAGGCTGGTGATGATCGTACCGATGAAGACCAGGATCACCCCCGCCAGTCCGGGAATCATGATCGCCGAGGTCGTCAACCCCGGGTTGTACAGCACGGTCACCGAGGGCCGGGCCGCCGCCGCGGGCGCGTTCGGTGAAGCCCCCCCGGGCGCGCCTGCCACCTGCCGCAGCGCGGCAAGGCGTTGCTCGGCGGATCCCAGCGAGGCCAGCGCGGCCTTCGCGGTGAACAACTGGCTGCCGTCGATCAGCACGGCCGGCCTGGCGCCCGGCCCGGCGGAGACGATGGCTACCGCGGCGTGACCGTCACGCAGTTGTGTCATCGCCCACTCGCGGCCCGCCGCGGGAGCGCTGCTGACCAGGTCGAACGGCTTGCCCAGCAGCCGCACCGCGCTGGCGGCCCCCGGGCCGGCGGCGGCGGTGGGGATCGAGCTGACGTCGAAGCTGGCGGCATAGCCGAACACGATCAGCAGGACCACGGGCATCACGATCATCATCGCCAGCGTCCGCCTGTCCCGCCGCAACTGGCGGAACTCCTTGACGACCATCGCCCACATGGGCACCCCCTCGGCTCAAGCGCGGGTGACGCGGCCGCACGGCTCCTCATCAACTGTTGAATTCTACGGCTGTTGAATTTCCCTCGTCAAGCCGGGAAGGCGCGGCCGGCCGCGCGATCTCCTCAGACGGCTGTGGCCCGCCGGCCGCGCACGGCTCCCGTCACCAGCCAGGCGGACCCGGCAGCCCGCAGTGTCAGCGTGAGGAACCGAGCGGCCAGCCACGCGCTGTAGGCGAGCCACAGTGCCACCAGCCCACCGTGGGAGGTGACCACCCACCAGGCGGCCACGGCGAACACACCGGCCGCCGCCAGCCCCGCCAGCGCGAGGTAGTCCTGGTCACCAGCGCCGATCAGCACTCCATCGAGCCCGAAGACCACGCCCGCGACGGGCTGCTGAGCCGCCGCCACGACCAGCACCGCAAGCAGCAGGTGAGCCACCGTGCCGGAGAGGCCGAAGACGGCGGGCAGCACCGGCCGGACGGCGAGCAGCAGCAGCCCGAAGACCAGCCCGTAGACCGCACCCCAGCCGATCATCCGGCGGGTGGCCGCCCGGGCTCCGGCCGCATCGCCGGCCCCGAGGCACTTGCCGGTGATCGCCTGGCCCGCGATGGCGATGGCGTCGAGGGCGAACGCGAGCAGCGTCCACAGCCGGAACGCGATCTGATGAGCGGCGATGGCCGCGTTACCGTCCCGGGCCGCCATGGCGGTGGTGACCACCAGCACCGCCTGCAGGGCCAGCGTGCGCACGACCAGGGACGCCCCAGCCGTTGCGGCCTTCCGCACACCCCCGAGATCCGGCGCGAGGCGTACGCCCGCCCCGCGGGCGCCGCGGCCGACGACCAGCAGGTAAGCGAGGGCGGTCCCGTTCTGGGCTATGGCGGTCCCCCACGCTGACCCGGCCAGGCCCCACCCGGCCCACAGCACCAGGGCCGCGTTCAGCAGCACGTTCACCCCGTTCGCGGCGATGGCGACCACCAGCGGGGTGCGGGTGTCCTGCAGGCCGCGCAGCACGCCGGTGCCTGCCAGCACGGCCAGCATGGCCGGGGCGCCCAGCAGGCTGATCCGCAGGTAGGTGACAGCTCCCGCGGTCACCGCCCCCGTCGCGCCGAACGCCCCGACGATCGCCGGCGCGAGCGGCCAGCCGCAGGCCAGCACCAGTGCCCCGATCGCGGCGGCGAGCCACAGCCCGTCGATGCCCTGGCGGACGGCGGCCCGCTGGTTGCCGGCCCCGAGTTGGCGGGCGACCGCCGCGGTGGTCCCATAGGCAAGGAAGATCGAGACGTTGACAAGCGTGGTCAGCGCCTGGCTGGCCACGCCCAGCCCGCCAAGGGCCGTCGTCCCCACCCGCCCCACGATCGCCGAGTCGGCCAGCAGGAACAGCGGCTCAGCGACCAGCGCGCCGAACGCCGGCACAGCGAGCCGGAGGATCTCCCGGTCATGTGCGCTGGGCCGGTAACGGGACAGCCGGCGGCCCCGTCGCCGCCCCGGTGCCACCACGCCCCGATGGTAGCCCGCCACCGGTCCGGAAATGGCGGGCCGGAACGGCCGCCCCGGCAGGCCCTGATTTCGCATTGGCGACGATACGCTCGCTCACGGGCACAGCCAGAAGGAGTGATCGTGACCGACACAAGGCCCGCCCGGTCCGGCCAGCAGGCGCCTGCGGCCCGGACCGGCCTAGCCCTGGCTGTGATCGTGACCGGTGTCCTGATCACTGCGGTGGACACCACGATCGTGGTGCTCGCGCTGCCGGAGATTCAGCGTTCCCTGCGGATCGGTCTCACGTCGGTCGTCTGGGTCATCATCGGCTACCTGCTGGTGATCACCATCCTGGCCACCCAGGTCGGCCGGCTCGGCGACATGTTCGGCCGGGTGCGGATGTACCGGACCGGCTTCATCATCTTCATCGTGGGGTCGGCCCTGTGTGCGCTGGCCTGGGACGAGGGCTCGATCATCGCCTTCCGGCTGGTGCAGGGCATCGGGGGCGCGCTGGTCACCGCGAACTCGGGCGCCGTCATCGCCGACACCTTCCCGCCAGAGCGGCGGGGCCGTGCCTACGGGTTCAATTCGATCGGCTGGAGCCTGGGAGCCGTCATCGGCATCGTGCTCGGCGGGGTGATCGTCACCTTCATCTCGTGGCGCTGGATCTTCTGGATCAACGTGCCGATCGGCATCGGCGCCTATCTCGTGGCGCTGCGCGTCCTGCACGACACGGGCCAGCGCCGCCGCCACCGGATCGACTGGGCGGGGATGGTCACCCTCGGGCTCGGCCTGTCAGGGGTGCTCTGGGCGATGACCCGGCTCGCTACCGCCTCGGTCGACCTGACGTTGCTCGGCTACCTGGTGGGAGGGCTGGCCCTGCTGGTGGTGTTCGTGCTCATCGAACGCGCCCAGCCGGAGCCGATGCTCAACCTGTCGCTGTTCTCCATCCCGACGATGACCCCGTCGCTGCTCGCGGCGATGTTCCAGGCCATCGGCAACTTCGCCGTGCTGTTCCTGGTGATCATGTACCTGCAGGGAGCACGGGGCCTGCGGCCGATTGACGCGTCACTTCTGCTCGTGCCCGGTTACGTGGTCGGTGGTGTGGTAGGGCCACTGGTCGGCAGGCTGTCGGACCGGATCGGCCCGGTCCTGCCAGCCACCGTGGGACTGGCCATCCAGGCACTGGCATTCGCCATCTACGCCCAGGCCGGCCTCACGACACCGCTGTGGCTGATCGTGGTGGCCAGCGTCGTGAACGGCTTCGGGACGGGCGCGTTCTTCCCCGCCAACACCTCCGCGGTGATGAAGGCATCCCCGCCGGAGGTCTTCGGTGTCGCCTCGGGCATGCTGCGCACGTTCTCCAACGTCGGTATGGTCTTTTCCTTCGCGGTCGCGTTCCTGGTGGCAGCCCACTCCATCGCAAAGGGCCTGGCGTTCGCCATCTTCGTCGGGACAACCAGGCTGCACGGCCCGTACGCGAGCGCCTTCGCCCAGGGGCTGCACGCGGCCTTCTACTCGGCGATGGGACTGGTCGCCATCGCCGCCGTCCTGTCAGCGGTGCGCGGCCGCAGGGGCTTCATCACCGGGCGCTGAGCCGGAACACGGGGTAGCCGGGAGCGATGCCGGCCAGGTCCTCATCGGGCGCGTCCGGGCCCACGCCCTGGAAGAAGGCGCCAACTTCGAACTTCCACCGCCGCAGGTAGGCACGCAGCACCGGAACCTTGTCGGCGTCGGCGAGTTCGGTGGCCGTGAACGGCTCCGCCCGGCGGCCCAGGCGCAGTTCACCGGCCCCCGCCGCACGCAGATTGCGCACCCACTGCGTCTGGCCCCGCGGCGCGACCAGGTAGCGATGCCCGGCATACACGATCGGATTGACGGGCGTGGTGCGCCACTGGCCGCTGGACCGGCCCCGGACGGCCAGCAACCGCGATCCCCAGACGCTCAGTCCCATCCTGGTCAGGCCGGCGACGGCCGCGTTGAACATCCCGAACCCCCTGCTCGGAGCCACGTATCGCGGTGTGCCGGCGGTTGTCACAGCAGCCTCCTTGTGAGCGATGCTCTTGTTTTCTATCAGTGTTCTCTCTTATGGCTTCCGTGTCAAGAGCGCCGCTCACTCCTTAGAGCGGCAGCCCCGCCGGGCCACGGGTGGCATTGCCCATCACGACACGGCATCATGAACCGCGACAAGGGAGGCGCATGCGATCTGAGCCACGCTGGGGGATCACGCTCCCCCTGCAGTCCATGCCCCTGGCTGACCAGCGAGAACTTGTGACCGAACTCGCCAGCCTCGGTTACAGTGACGCCTGGTCAGCGGAGATGAATGGCGCCGACGCGTTCACCCCACTCGCTCTCGCCAGCCAGTGGGCCACGGACCTGCGGTTCGGCACCGCCATCGCCGGCATCTACAACCGCGGCCCGGCGTTGCTGGCGATGAACGGCGCAACGCTGGCCGCACTCGCCCCCGGCCGGTTCGTGCTTGGCGTGGGCGTCTCCTCGCGGGTCATCGTGGAGGACTGGAACGGCGTGCCGCTGGCCAGGCCCTACCAGCGTGCCCGGGACACTCTGTCCTTCCTGCGTGCCGCCCTGGCGGGTGGGAAGGTCAGCGCGCAATACGAGACGTTCACCATCTCGGGGTTCCGCCTCGACCGCCCGCCCGACCCGCCGCCGAAGCTCGCGCTCGCCGCGCTGCGGCCAGGGATGCTGCGGCTGGCGGCCAGTCACGCCGACGCCGCGATCACCCACTGGCTCAGCCCCACCGACGTCCCCGCTGTGCGGGCGGTGGCGGGCCCGGACTGCGAACTCATCGCCCGGATTTTCGTCTGCCCGACAGCCGATGCCGACCTGGCCCGGCAGGTGGGGCGGCGGCTGATCGCCGCCTATCTGACCGTCCCCGCCTACGCGGCGTTTCACGAATGGCTCGGCCGGGGCGAGATCCTGCTGCCCATGCGCGAGGCGTGGGCAGCAGGCGATCGCAGGGGTGCCCTCGCGGCGATCCCGGACGAGGTCGTGGACGATCTGCTGGTCCATGGCCACCCTGATGCCTGCCGGGAGCGGGTCGCCGCCTACCGCGAGGCCGGCCTTGACACGCCGGTCATCGCCGTCATCCCGGCGCCCGGGGTGGACGAGGTGGCTGCCGTCCGGGCGCTCGCCCCGGTCTAGCGGGCGGAGGGCAGGGCCTGGCCGTACCAGGCCTGGAGGATGTGATGGGCGATGGAGACCGGCGGCGGCAGCAGCAGGGTGCCCGCGGCCACCCGTTCGGCCACATCCCCCCGGCTGTACCAGCGCGCTTCGGCGATCTCCTGCGCATCAACCGTGATCGCCTGGCCGGCCACGGCGTCGGCCCAGAATCCCAGCATGAGGCTCTGCGGCATCGGCCAGGGCTGGCTGCCCAGGTAACGGACGCCGTCCACCGAAACCCCCACCTCTTCCATGATCTCCCGTGCCACGGCCTGTTCGGCCGACTCGCCGGGCTCGACGAACCCGGCCAGGATCGAGACACGGTTGGCGGGCCAGCGCCGGTTGTGAGCCAGCAGGCAGCGGTCCTGGTCGTCGGTCACGATCATGATCACGGCAGGGTCCACCCTGGGGAAATGCTCACTGCCATCCGCCGGACAGGTCCGCAGATGGCCGGCCGGCGCGGGAAGCGTCGGCGTGCCGCACCGGGGGCAGTGCGTGTGCGAGGCGTGCCAGTTGGCGAGGGCGACAGCATGCGTCAGCAGCCCCGCGTCCCGGTCACCGAGCAGCGGCCCCGCCTCCCGCAGGCCTGCCCAGCGCACCGGTGAGGCCAGGTCCTGCCCGCCCGTGGCGCCGCCGTCCACCGTGGCCCAGGCGGGGTCGGGGGTGGCCGCCGCGAAATACGCCCGCTCATGCTCGTCGACGCCGAGCATGAGCCGCAGCCCATCGGCCGGCGCCTCAGCGCTGCTGACCAGGACCAGGCTGGTGGCGTCGGCGGAGAACCGCACCTGTGCCCGGTCCCCATGCATCACCAGCACCCGGGTTCGCGGCTCAGCCCAGGCCGCGCTCACCCACGCCTCGTCCGCGCGGCGGACCGTGGCCCGGTCGAGATCCCCGCGCGCGAGCGCCAGCCTGCCGAGCGCCGGCCCAGCGTGGCTCACCTCGAAGTCGGCAGCTTGGCCAGTTCGTCCCACAGGTGAGCCACCGCCTCTGCCCCCTTGAGCAGGAGCGCGATCTCCACCTTTTCGTTGGGCGCATGGATCCGGTCGGAGTCCAGGCCGACCGCGATGAACACCAGTGGCGCACCCAGGATGTCGGCCAGGTCGGCCTCCGGGCCGCTGCCACCTTCCCGCGTAAACAGGACCTCCCGCTCGAAGGCCCGTTCCATCGCCCGCTTGCCCGCCAGGACGGCGGGCGAGTCGATCGGTGAAAACGCCGGCCGGACGCCGGGGCCGCGCGCGCTGACCTCCGCCTCGAGGCCGGGCGGAGTGTGGGCGGCGACGTAGGCCCGCAGAGCCTCGATCACCTGCGCCGGCTCCTGGTGGGCCACGAGCCGGAACGACAGCTTGGCGTGCGCCTGGCGAGGGATGATGGTCTTGCCGCCGGGGCCGGTGTGGCCGCCCCACATGCCGTTCACCTCGGCCGTCGGACGTGCCCAGATCCGCTCCAGGGTGGAAAAGCCGGCCTCCCCCGCGCTGGCCCCGCTGTTCCCGGCGTCGGCCAGCCACGCCTTCTCGTCGAAGGGCAGCCGGGCGAACAGCGCCCGTTCCCTGCCGGTCAGCGGCGCCACAGCGTCGTAGAAGCCCGGCAGTGTCACCCGGCCGTCCGCGTCGTGCAGCCCTGCCAGCAGCGCGGCCATCGCGTGCAGGGGATTGGCAACCCCGCCGCCGAACGTCCCCGAATGCAGATCGGTGTCCGGACCTCGCACGCAGACCTCTGCGTCCACGACCCCGCGCATCCCGGTGCACATCGACGGCTGCTCGGCCGACCACATGGAGGTGTCCGAGACCACGATCACATCACATGCCAGCCGGTCCGCGTGGGCGCGCAGCAGGTCCGCGAAGTGGGGAGATCCCGACTCTTCCTCACCCTCGATCAGCAGCTTGACCGTGACCGGCGGAGCCGCCGCCCCGGCGGCTGCCAGGTGCGCCCGGATCCCCAGGCTGTGCACCATCACCTGGCCCTTGTCGTCGCTGGCCCCGCGGGCGACCAGCTGACCGTCGCGGACGGCAGGCTCGAACGGCCCGGAGTCCCATTCCGCCAGCGGCTCCACCGGTTGCACATCGTGGTGCCCGTACACCAGCGCGACCACGGCACCCGGTTCGGCCGCCGGCCAGCAGGCGAAGACCGCGGGCAGGCCCGGCGACTGCGGTGTGCCGGCCGGCCAGATCTCCACCTCGGGGAACCCGATGGCCCGCAGATGGTCCGCGAGCCACTCGGCACTGGCCCGCACGTCACCGTGGTGACCCGGGTCCGCCGAGATCGACGGGATCGTCAGCCATTCGCTCAGGTCCGCGATGAACTCCTCCGCATGCCCGCCGACGAAGTCACGAACATCCATCTCCGCCAATGCCTCCTCGCCTGTATCCCCAGGCACTCTAGCCGTCTGCGCCCGCTGCGCGGCCCGCTCCGGGGCAGGCATCACCACCAGCGGCAGCCGTCGCGGCCCGCGGTGACCGTCACGGCCGGAGGTATGAGGCACCGTTGAGGTCGAGGATCGCCCCACTCGCCCACCGCGCGGCCGGTGACGCCAGGTAGAGCACGGCGGCGGCGATCTCATCGGGCCTCGCGACCCGGCCGAACGGGCTCTGCGCCCTGATCCGCTCCCCGGCCTCCCCCGCGAGCGCCTCAGCGGCCATATCGGTCTCCACGAACCCCGGGGCGACGGTGGCGACCGTGATGCCGTGCGGTGCCAGCGCTTGCGCGAGGGACTGGCCGAAGGCATTCAAGCCCGCCTTGCTCGCGGCATAGGCGGGGTGGTCGGGTTCGCCCCGGAAGGCACCGCGCGAAGAGACGTTGATGACGCACCCAGCCCGGCGGGGGATCATGTGCTGGACCGCACACCAGGTCACATTCGCCGCCGCCACGAGATTGACCGACAGGGTCTGATGCCAGGCGGCCTGCCATTGCGGGTACGTCACCTCGGTAACCGGATGGGCCAGATAGACCCCCGCGTTGTTCACGAGCACATCGATGCCGTGCAGGCCCGCGGCGGCCTCTGCCACCGCCAGGCTCGCGGCCCGCGGATCGGCCAGATCGGCCTGGACCGTGAGATGCCCGGTGCCGGGCAGGCTCGCGAGCAGGCCAGCGGCCAGCTCCTCCGAGTCACGGTAGTGAACGGCTATCCGGTCACCCGCCGCCGCGAACGCGCGGGCGACTGCCCTGCCGATGCCCCGGGACGCGCCGGTGACCAGGACCGCCCGGCCCGTCATCGGCCCGGCCCCCCCTGCTGGCAAGCCACTGCCGCCGTCAGGGGCCGTCATGGCCGGCCATCCGGTGGGCCGCCGGCTCGCGCGCCACCAGCCGCCGCTGGCATCACGAGCGGGACCTGCTCGATGAGCGCGGCCAGCCCCGCCTCGTCGAGCAGGTCCGCGGGCCGCACAGTGAGATCCTCGCGCACGTAGTAGAAGGCGGCACGCACCTGAGCCAGCGGCGTGCCGGTCAGCTTGGACCAGGCCAGCCGGTACGCGGCTAGCTGCACGGCCACCGCCCGGCGGGCGTCGCCGGCGGCCGGCGGAGTGCCCGTCTTCCAGTCGACAACGTCGTAGCCGTCGCCGTCAGCGAAAACGGCGTCGATCCGCCCACGGACGGAACGGCCGGCCAGGAGCGTCTCGAACGGCACCTCCACCTCCAGTGGCCAGCGGCCCCCCCACTCCCCCGACTCGAAACGGCTCTGCAGCACCGCCAGGTCCGCCGCATCGTCATCGGCCGCATCGTCATCGGCCGCACCCAGCAGGTCGGCCGGATCGAGCAACCGCTGCTGCCCGAACCTGCACTCAAGCCAGCGATGAAAGGCTGTGCCCTGGCGGGCCCGGGGGGCCGGCGGCACCGGCATGGGCCGGCGGATCCGCTGGGCCAGTTCCGAAGGGTCGGCCGCCATGGTTACCAGCGCGGACACCGACAGCCGGGTCGGCAGCACGACCGCGTCCCGCGCGCCCGCGCCGCGCCGCGCCGCGAGCTCGGCCAGCAGCAGATCGCTCTCCCGTTCCCACGCCCGGGCAGTGGCCGCCTGGGCGCCGGTCAGGCCTTCGGCGGCGTCTGCGGAGCGGCCGGAGGGACCGCGCCCGGCGGTGGCAGCTGTGCCCGGAATGGCTGCCGTCCCCGCCACGGCCAGGGCCTGTTCCACCAGCGCGGCCGCCTCCACCACGCTGTCATACCCGCGCGGCCGTTCCCGGGCGGGCCAGACAGCGGCCACCGGCTCGGCCAGCGAGGGATTCCCGGCCTCTGGCGCGGGCTCGTCGGTCCAGGTGTCCACCGCTCCCTCTCCCGACTGACAGACGGCACGCACGTCTTCCAGGAAGGCCGAGGGGCCCAGGACGGAAACGCCCTCTCCCCACCAGTAACCGCTGCACCCGAGCCAGAACGCGGCGCGGGTCACCGCGACGTAGGCCAGGCGCCGCTCCTCCGCGAGATCGCGCTCCTGACAGCCCGCCTCGAAGGTGGCGATCGCCTCGGGCGTCAGCGCCGCCAGTCGCGGCAGGTCGCCGGCGTCCCCTCGCAGGGGGAACGGGAGCAGCCGGGGATTCTCGCTCCAGCGCGTGGTGACGCGCGGCCTGGCCGGGAAGACCTGCGACTTCACGCCCGCCGACAGACCGGTCACGAACACCGCCGGCCACTCCAGGCCCTTCGCCTGGTGCACGGTCATGAGCGTGACCGCGTCCGCTCCGCTGGAGCGGCCCAGTTCCAGGCCGAACTCTTCCTCCTCGGCGGCTCTCAGGTAGGCCAGGAACGCGCCCAGCGTCGGCGCCTCCTCCCCGTCGGCGAAAGCGGCCGCCGCCGTGACGAAGGCATCCAGGTCGGCCCTGGTGAAGGCGGGGTCGCGGCCGGGCTGGGCCGCCACTTCGATGTCCAGCCCCATCACCCGTTCGACCTCGCTCACCAGGTCGGGCAGCGACCGTCCGGCCTGGCCCCGGAGTGTGCGCAGTTCCGCCGCGAGCGCGGCCAGCCGGGTGTGACCGGCCTCCGAATACCTGGTGTGGTCCCCGAGATCGTCCAGTGCCTCCACCAGGCTGCCGGGATCGGCCATGAGCAGCTCCGCCGCCTCCGCCAGCGGGTCCGCCGGCGCCGTGCCAGCCGGGTTCCCCTCACCCGCCGAAGGCGGGCCCACCCGTGCCGGGCTCGCCGGCGCGGCCCTGCCAGCCCCGGCCTCAGCACCAGCCTCCCGGGCCAGTTCACGGGCGCGGCGGCCCAGCGCCATGAGATCGCGCGGGCCGATCCGCCAGCGCGGCCCGGTCAGCAGGCGGGCGAGCGCGTTCGAGGCGGTCGGGTCGTGCAGGACGCGGAGCGTGGCGACAACATCGGCGACTTCCGGCACGATCAGCAGCCCACCGAGCCCGACCACCTCCACCGGAATGCCGCGCTGCTCGATCGCGGCCCGCAGCGCCGCGAACTGAGCACGTTTGCGGACCAGGACCGCGATGTCGGCGGGCCGGACCCGCTCGCCCGCTCGCTCCGGCCACGGGCCGCCGTCTGGTGCCGTACCCGGCGGCAGCGACAGTATGGTCTCGATCTGCTCGCCCACCCATCGCGCCTCATCGGCCGCGCTCTCCAGCAGCGCGCAGACCACCGCGCCCCGCTCCCCGCGGTCCGGCCGCGGCACCAGGTCGGGCAGGTCGAGAGCGCCCTCCCGCAGGCCCGCCCCGATCCGGGCAGCCGCCCGCAGGACGCGCCCACTGTTGCGGAAGCTCATCCCGAGCGTGCGCACCGGGGCCGGCGAGCCCGGCTGGCCGGACACCGGGAAATCGTGACGGAACCTGGCCAGGTTGCCCGCGCTGGCACCACGCCAGCCATAGATCGACTGACGGGGGTCACCCACGGCGGTGACCGGATGGCCGCCCCCGAACAGCGACCGCAGCAAGACCAGCTGGGCGTGGCTGGTGTCCTGGTACTCATCCAGCAGGACCACCTGGTAACGGGCGCGCTCGGCTGCCCCGACTGCCGGGTGACCGCTCGCGATCCGGGCCGCCAGTGCTATCTGGTCGCCGTAGTCGATCATCTCCCGGGATGCCTTGGCGCGGGCGAAAGCGCTCACCATCGGGAGCAGTTGCTCACGGGTGCGCTGGCAGGTGAGGAACTTGCGGGCCGAGGCCGGCAGGCGATCGGCTCCCGTGCTCTTCTCAGCCAGCCAAGCGCCCACCTGCTGGACGTCCTGCGGCGTGCGCAGGTGCTCGGCGAGTTCGCCCGCCAGTGCCAGCATGGCCGCCGTCGTCTCGATCGGCCCCCACGCGATCGCGTCCACCGGCCCCCCATAGCCGGCCACCACACGCGCGGCGATCTGCCAGGCGATCGCCGGGGTGATCAGCCGCAGCGATGGCTCCAGCGCCTCCCGCAGCGCGTGGTCGGCCACGAGCCGGCCCGCGTAGGAGTGATAGGTCGAGATGACCGGGTCGCCCTGCAGAGGGTCACCGCCGTCCTCCGCCACGGTGGCCACCTCACCGGCCACCGGCAGGCCGGTCCGCCGCAGGCTGTCCAGCCTGGCGCGCACGCGTTCGGTGAGCTCGGCGGCGGCCTTGCGGGTGAAGGTGAGCCCCAGCACGTGCTCGGGCCGGACCATGCCGTTGGCTACCAGGTAGACCAGCCGGCCGGCCATCGTTTCACTCTTCCCCGACCCTGCGCCGGCGATGACCACCAGCGGCCGCAGCGGCGCCGCGATCACCGCCGCCTGGTCAGGAGTGGGCGTGGGCAGGTCCAGCAGGCCGGCGAGCTGGCGGGGGCTGTACAGGGCGGTGGTCACGGGCTCACCTGCTCCCCCTCCGGGTGGGCCGGGCAGGAGGACCGGACGGGGCAGTTCCGGCAGCCCGGATTGCGCCGTGCTTCGAATACCGGGCTGGCCATGCCGGCCGCCACGGTCTCGACCAGTTCACGTGCCCACTGTGGATCTCCGTCATCGCTGAGCGCGCCCTGGTGCTGCACCCGCACGGCGGCACTCAGGCTCGCCTTGCCGAGCTGGACCAGTTCCGCCCCACCGGGCTCACCCACCCCGAACCGCTCGAACGCCCCGAGGAGCACGGCGAGCTGGTAGATCCCAAGCTGGGGATGCCGCGCCACCTCCGCACCCGGAACGGGGGCCGAGCCGGTCTTGAGATCGACGATCACCGCCCGGCCCCTGTCGTCGCGCTCCAGTCGGTCCACCCGGCCACTGATCTCGACCGATCCGATCCGCCCCCGCAGCGGCTGTTCCACCGCCAGCAGCTCCCGCGGGTTGGCGCGGTGCCAGGCGAGGAACTTGGTCACCATCCGCTGAGCCTGTTCACGCTGCTTCTCGCTGTACCAGGCACTGCCGAAGTCCAGGCTGGGCCATATCTCGTCGAGCCGCTCACCGATCAGTGAGTCTGCCGCCCCTGTCGCGGCCAGCACCGCCGCCGCGTGGATGACGACGCCGAAGTGACGCACCACATCGGATGTTCCAGCGCCAACAGCCACCTCCAGCAGCCAGCGGAGGCCACAGCGGGCGAACACGGAGACCTGCGACGGGGAGATCCGCATGAGCGCACTCTCAGCGCCCGCCGCCGCTTGCTCGCCAGCAGCGCTCGGTGGCACGAACACCGGTCCGAGTCCCGTCCAGTCCGTCAGCGCGTACCAGTGACGGGGATGAGCACCGCGCACCCCGGCTGCCGCGAGGCGGGCGATCTGCCGCGCCGCCGCGTGCCGCAAACCAGGCGGCGCGTGCGGGTCGGCTGCCGTCCGCCGCAGGTCAGCGGTGAGCGCGGGCAGTGACAGCCAATGCCCTCCACCCTCGGCCAGGTGCTCGATCTCAACCTCGTCACCGGCGAGTTCGGTGAGAAAGCGGGAGGGCCGCTCGTCGCTGTCCGGCCCGCCCGCCGCGGTCACCACCAGCGTGCGCCGGGCACGGGTCACCGCGACATAGAAGAGCCTGCGCTCCTCGCTGACCAGCTTGGCCGCCAGCGCGGCGGCGGCGGCGTCGCTAGCCACCCCGCCATGGCCAGCCACGGCGTCCACCAGTTCGTCCATGCCGAGCAACGACGACCTGGTCCGCACGTCGGGCCAGACCCCGTCCTGGACCCCGGCCACCACGACCACGTCCCATTCCAGGCCCTTCGACCGGTGCGCTGTGAGGATCCGGACGGCGTCGGGCTGGGGTGCCTGCTGCGCCAGCGTGTCGCCCGCGATCTCCTGGCCGGTCAGGCTCTCCAGGAACAGCCCCGGCGACCCCGGCGGGAGCCTGGTGGTGAACCTGGCCGCGGCGTCGAAGAGCGCGACCACGGCATCAAGGTCGCGGTCGGCGGCGGCCCCGGCGCTACCACCGGCGGCACTGGCTGCCTGCCACCCCCGGGCAAGGCCGCAAGCGTCCCAGAGCGCCCACAGCACGTCGTGGGCACTTCCTTCCCGGGCCTTCTCGCGGACCAGCGCGAGCAGGGTGGCAACCCGGCTGGCGGCTGCCGCGGCGGGCTCATCGACCGTGATCAGCACGCGTGGGTCACGCAGGGCGCTGGCGAGCGGCTCGGCCGGGCCCGGCTCCCCCGACGCCCGGGCGGCGGCGAGCAGCGCCCGTCGCAGGCGGCGCAACCCGATGCTGTCGGCACCGCCGAGCGGGCCCGTCAGCAGGTCACGAGCCGCCTCCTCGTCCAGTGCCGCGGGGCGCAGCGCGCAGGTCAGCGCCTGGATGAGCGGACGGGTCCCGGGCTCCTGCGTGAGCGGCAGTTCGTCGCCCGCCACATCCACGGGAACGCCGGCCGCGCTCAGCGCGCGCCGCAGCAATGGCACCTGATAGGTCACCGAACGCACCAGCAGGGCCATGTCCGACCAGGGAACGCCATCGATCAGGTGCGCACGCCGGAATACGTCCGCGACGAGCGCCGCTTCCTGGCTCGGGCTGGTGGCGGTGATGATCCGTACCGCGCCGGGCGGCGCTGACACCTGTGGCACAAGGTCCCGGTGACCTTCGGTGAGCCGCCGCCGGGTGGCGGGCGGCGTCGAGGCGGTCGTGCCGGTCTCCGGCTCCGGGCGCCCCTGGCGGGCAAGCGCCAGCGGGGCGGCCGGCAGCCGGCCGGCGATCCGCCGGGAGGCCCGCAGCAGAACCGGCCCGCTGCGGCGGCAGGTGCGCAGGCAGACCACGCTGGCAGGCTCGCCGGAAGCGGCACGGAACCGGTCGCCGAACCGGGCGATGGCCCCGACGTCCGCGCCCCGGAACGCGTAGATCGACTGGTCGGGGTCACCGACGACGACCAGCTCACGGCCATCGCCTGCCAGGGCGTACAGCAGCCACTCCTGAGCGGGGTCGGTGTCCTGGTACTCATCCACGAAGACCGCGTCGTAGGCCTTGCGCTCACGTTCGCGGACCGGGCCCTGATCCAGCAGCCCGGCCGCGATCCTGACGATCTCGGCGTAGTCGTAGGCCGGCACCGGGGCGAGGTCGAACCTGGCCGCATACCGGTCCAGGAAGTCCCCCGCCGCCACCCAGTCGTCGCGGCCTCGCTCCGCGCCGAGCCGGGCCAGTGCGCGTCCGTTCAGTCCCCGTTCGCAGGCGCGGAGCAGGAAGTCCCGCAATTCGGCCGCGAACCCCCGGGTGGGCAGCGCCGGCCTCAGCTGCTCCGGCCAGCGCTGGCCGCCGTCCTCGGCGTCTCCCCGCAGCAACCGCCGGACCTCCAGCAATTGCTCCGGTCCTGGCAGCAGGGTGGGCGGTTCATCGCCGGCCAGCACGAACTCGCGCCGGACCAGCGCGTAGGCATAACTGTGAAAGGTGAGCGCGAGCGGCTGGCGGAGGGTCCGGCCCAGCCGGGACGTGATCCGTTCGCGCAGTTCTTCGGCCGCTTTGCGGCTGAAGGTGAGGACCAGGATGCGCTCGGGGTCGAGGTTGCCGCGCTCCACCCTGCCCGCCACCGCCTCCACGATGGTCGTGGTCTTGCCCGTCCCGGGCCCGGCCAGGACCAGCAGTGGCCCGCCCAGATGCTCGACGACGGCCCGCTGGGCGTCATCCAGCACCGGAGCGGCGCTGAACCGTTCCGGAGCGCGGACGAGGTGATACCCGGTGTGCCGTTCCATATCAATCGCGCCCGGATGGGCCGTCCGGGGCGGCCCCTCGGAATCCGTACGCATCGCCTTAAGAGGTAGCACGCGGCAACGACAGTCCGCCCCGGGTCCGCCTCAATCGGGCCCACAGCCCACGATTCGCCGCGGCCCGGTGGCCGGGCGCCGTACCGGACCCGGCGGGCGGGGCAGGGCCGGACCCGCTAGCCGTTCATGAGCCAACGGGCACGCGCCATGTCGACCCGCACCGGGCCCTCAGCGTCCGCCCGGCGCAGAGGTGTCCCCTCCCGGCGGTAGTGGGCCAGTGCCTGTGGCTGGTGACCCGGCAGGAGGCTGCCGTCCGCACGCATGACCCGCCACCATGGCACCGCGCCGCCCCATAGCGACATGACCCGCCCGACCTGCCGGGGCCCGCCCGCACCGAGGTATTCGGCGATGTCCCCGTAGGTCATCACCCGGCCGGGCGGGATGCGGTCCACGACGTTGAGCACGCGTTCGGCGTAATCCGGCAGCGGCGAGTTCGCGGCGCTCACGGGCCGGGCCCAACAGCGGGGTAGGGGGCGTGCCGGGTACGGCGGGCGCCGGACCGGGCCAGCCCGACGCCGCTGACCACGATGAGCGCCAGCGATGCCAGGGCCAGCAGGACGTACAGCGTCAGCGCGCTGGTGCCCCGTGGCCCGACCGGGGCTGGCAGGACCGCCGCGGGCCCGCCACCGACGTGAGCGCTCACGGCGGCACCGCGGCCGGCCGGCCGGTCATGTGACAGGCGGGCGGCCGCCACCAGCGCAGCTGCGGCGTCGACAGTCCCGAACCCGACCTGCTCGTCATACCCGCCGGGCGGCCGGTCGGAGGTGGTC
>DAHUZQ010000151.1 GCA_027306495.1 Actinomycetota bacterium
GGAGGTCATCCGCTGGAACTCCGACCGGGTCAGCTTGGCGTCCAGGTGCAGCGGCCCCTGCTCTGAGTGGGTGATGTAGGGCAGGTTGATCTGTGACTCGGACGAGCCGGACAGCTCGATCTTGGCCCGCTCGGCTGCCTCCCGGAGCCGCTGCAGCGCCATCTTGTCCTTGGACAGGTCGATGCCGTAGCCGTTCTTGAAGTCCTGCACCAGCCAGTCCACGATGCGCTGGTCCCAGTCGTCACCGCCGAGGTGGTTGTCACCGCTGGTCGCCTTCACCTCGACCACGCCTTCGCCGACCTCGAGCAGGGACACGTCGAAGGTGCCGCCGCCCAGGTCGAACACCAGGATGGTGGCCTCGCTCTCCTTCTCCAGGTGATACGCGAGCGCCGCTGAGGTTGGCTCGTTGATGATCCGCAGCACGTTGAGCCCGGCGATCTGCCCGGCTTCCTTGGTGGCCTGGCGCTGCGCGTCACTGAAGTAGGCGGGCACCGTGATCACCGCGTCGGTGATCGTCTCTCCCAGGTAGGCCTCGGCGTCCCGCTTGAGCTTCTGCAGGATGAACGCACTGATCTGCTGGGCCGTGAACTTCTTGTCATCGATCGCGATCGCCCAGTTGGTGCCCATCTGCCGCTTGACCGAACGGATGGTCCGGTCGACGTTGGTGACGGCCTGCCGCTTGGCGACCTCACCGACGAGGACCTCACCGTTCTTGGCGAAGGCGACGACGGACGGAGTGGTCCGCGAGCCTTCCGCGTTGGCGATAACAGTGGGCTCGCCGCCCTCGAGCACCGCGACGACGGAGTTGGTCGTCCCCAGGTCGATCCCTACCGCACGTGCCATAAGTCGTCCTCGATGTTGTGATGGAAGTTGAGTCCTGTCGACGCAAGTCTGCCACCGGGCCAGGCCACGGTCAAATGACTTGAGTCACATACGCGCAACTTTACTGCGGTCAAGGACATTCCCTCGCAGCAGCCAGTCAGCCAGTCAGCGAGTCAGCGCTGGTGGGCCGGGTTTTGGTGGTCACGGCCTGGTCCAGCCTGCCCAGGATGGGCATGCGCTCAGGCCCGCGTTTCCGGCAGCCTTCCGGGTGGTGGGGATCATGCCGCGCCGGTGGGGGTGGTGATAAGCGGGCGAGTAGGGGCTGGTGATGCCCGATGAGTCCCGATGGAGGCTGGCCGGGTGAATGAAGGAATGGGATGGGACGGCCGCGATCGCGGTCAAGGGCGCGCCGTGGCCAGATGAACATGCCGCCGCTACGCTGGACGCCGCACCGCCCGGTTACGTTGGGTGTGCGGAGGCGACCGCTGGCGTCCCGCTGGCATGGTCGCGCCGGTGAGAGTACGCAAGGCGAGGAGGCCCGGGTGGTCCTGCGGATCGTTATCGGCCTGGCCCTGACCCTGGCCGCGTTCGCGCTGGCCGGGCGGCGCCTGTGGCGGCTCTACAGGCTTGCGATGGCTGGCCAGCCGGCGCCCGAGCGGATCGAGGCCGTGCGCTCGCATCCCGGCCGCGACCTGGAGGCTCAGGCGACCGAGGTGATCGGGCAGCGCAAGCTGCTGCAGTGGACGGTGCCCGGAGCCGCGCACGCGGCGACGTTCTGGGGCTTCATCATCTTGATGCTCACGATCATCGAGGCGTACGGAGACCTCTTCGACCGGCGTTTCGCGATCCCTGGCATCGGGCACTGGGCGGCGATCGGCTTCCTGGAGGATCTGTTCGCGGTCGCCGTGCTGTGCGGGTTGGCGGTGTTCGCCGTGATCAGGTTGCGCACCAGTCCGAAGCGGCTCGGCCGCGACTCGCGGTTCGCCGGGTCACACACCGGCGCGGCGTGGCTCACACTGCTGATGATCTTCGGAGTGGTCGCGACGCTGCTGATCTACCGCGGCGCTCAGATCAACACCGGCGTCTTCCCCTACGCCCACGGGGCGTTCGCCTCGGAATGGGTGGCCGCCTGGCTGGCTCCGCTGGGCACCGGGACCAACAGCGTGCTGGAGACAACCTTCATCCTCGCCCAGCTCGCGATCATCCTGGCGTTCCTGGTCTTCGTCACCTACTCCAAGCACCTGCACATAATCCTGGCCGGGCCCAACGTGCTCTTCTCGCGGCGCCCGAACGCCCTGCGGGGACTGGAGCCGATCCGCTCCGGCGGCAAGGTGCTGGATTTCGAGGAAGCCGACCCGGACACCGACATCTTCGGCAGGGGCAAGATCGAGGACTTCACCTGGAAGGGCTTCCTGGACATGGGCACCTGCACCGAGTGCGGGCGGTGCCAGTCGCAGTGCCCGGCCTGGGCGACCGGCAAGCCGCTGTCGCCCAAGATGGTCATCCTCAACTTGCGCGATCATGCCCTGGCCAAGGCCCCGTACCTGCTGGCCGCCAATGATGGGGAACGGGAGAACCTTCCCGCCGCTGTCAAGGCAGAAGCGGAGCGCCCCCTGGTCGGGGATGAATCGGTGAACGGGGTCATCCACCCGGACGTGATCTGGGCGTGCACCAACTGCGGGGCCTGTGTGCAGGAATGCCCGGTCGATATCGAGCACATCGACCACATCGACGGCATGCGCCGTCACCAGGTGATGATCGAATCCGCCTTCCCGGCCGAGGCTGCGGGGATGCTCAAGAACCTGGAGAACAAGGGCGACCCGTGGGGGATGGGTTCCGCGCGCCGGGCCGGGTGGATGGAGGGACTGGACTTCGAGGTCCCGGTGGTGGACGGGCACCTCGGCGATGACGTGGAGTACCTGTTCTGGGTGGGCTGCGCCGGCGCGCTGGAGGACCGGGCCAAGCGGACGACCCGCGCCATCGCCACGCTGCTTCATCAAGCGGGTGTGAACTTCGCGGTGCTGGGCCCGGCCGAGACCTGCACGGGTGACCCGGCGCGCCGCATCGGGAACGAGTTCGTCTACCAGATGCTCGCCCAGCAGAACATCGAGACCCTCAATGAAGCCGGGGCGCGCACCATCGTGGCGTCCTGCCCACACTGCTTCAACACCATCGCGAACGAGTACCCCCAACTGGGCGGGAACTATCAGGTGATCCACCACACCCAGTTGCTGGCCACCCTGCTCGAGCAGGGGAAGATCACTCCGGTGACGCCGGTCACCGAGAAGATCACCTATCACGATCCGTGCTTCCTGGGCCGTCACAACAAGGTCTTCACACCGCCCCGGGCGATCATGGAAAGGGTCCCCGGTGTCCAGGCGCAGGAGATGCACCGGTGCAAGGACCGGGGGTTCTGCTGTGGGGCTGGCGGCGCCCGCATGTGGATGGAAGAGCGGATCGGCAAGCGGATCAACTCGGAACGGATCGACGAGGCGCTCGCCACCAATCCCGACACTGTCTCGACCGCATGCCCGTACTGCCTGGTCATGCTCGGCGACGCCATCGCCGCCAAGAAGAGCAGTGGCGAGGCGCCGGAGAGCCTGGAGATCATCGACGTCGCGCAGTTGCTCGCCCGGTCAACTCAGCGGCCGGGCAGCCCGGCGGTTCCGGAGCCAGCTAGCCCGCCCGGAGCCAGCTAGCCGGTACAGCCAAGTCCATGATCGTGGTTGATCAGGCAGGAAAAATGACGCCCGATCAACCACGATCATGAGATAGCGCGATCCCGGCTTACGGCCGGGGCTGAGGGCCGATGGACGTGCTCCAGGTCAGGTGAACTGACCGGGCGCGGATCGGTGATCGGCGGCACCGGGCGGACCCGGCGCCGCCGATGCGGGTCAGGCCTTCGACCAGTGCTGGTAGGCCTTGTTCTTGCACACGGTGACGGTCGCCTGGATGCCGTTCTTGCGGGAGTTGTGAGGATCGGTCAGGCAGAGGTTGGTTGTCCCGAGCACGTACTCGCCCTTGGAATTGTGTGTCCAGATCTGATCCGGGGCACCCGCGCAGGTGGTGAGCACGAGCTTGGTGCCCCCGGGGCCCGAGCCCGGGTCGGTCAGGCACAGGCTGTTCGCGGCGAGTTCGCCGGTCGCGGGCGCGTACCAGAACTGCTTGGGCAGGCCGTTGCAGGTCCGGATGTCGGCCGCCGCACCGCTGGTGAAGCTGCCACCGAGATCTTCCAGGCACTTGCCCCGGCTGTCCCGGATGCGGTTGCCCGGGGAGCCAGCGAGGGCGGAGCAGCCGTCACCCGTCGTGTGCAGTGCGAGGTTGCTGAACAATGGCTGGACGGCGAAGGTGCCGGTGGACAGGGTGATGTTCTGGATGTCGATGTTGTGCGTGACCGGGTCCTGCCAGGCGCACTTGTCGCCGATCTCGCCGCCGTATGGATCGTTCCGGTCCCACCAGGCGGTGCCGAAACCCGGCTCCGGATCGGTGATGGTTTCCGCGTATTCGTGACCGCCCACGATCGAGAAGCCGTCGTAGGTGCCGTCAAGGATGTCTTCGCCGCAACTCCCGCCTGCGTCGAGCAGGTACGGCAGGTTGGTGTAGGGCTCGTTGGAGTAGCTGTGCCATGCGCAGTAGCCACCCGGGTGCGGGCAACCGGTGCCGGCGAACCCGCCTGGGCAGGTGCCGGCCTGGGTCGCGACCACGATCTGCACGTTCCGCAGCCCCTTGAGATGGTGATGGCGGGCGAAGGCGTCCGCCTCGGCGGCGATGTCGGACTGGACATGGGACTTCGTGGTGATGCTGTGGGGTGGCTTGTGGGTGTCGTTGAAGACGCCCTTGAGCACAGAGCCGGTGAACTGCGGGTAACCGCTGTGGTCGCCGTACTCGGAGGTCAGCAGCGACCAGGAGTCCTGCGGCCCGACGCCGAGCCCTTTGTAGAAGGACTCCAGGTAGGCGGCGGCAGCCTGCTCGCTGGGGTCGGTCTGCCATTTCGGCCCCCATAGCACCAGGTAAAGCTTGACGCGGTGCTGGACCGGGCCGCCGTGGTAGACGAGGTTGCAGTTGGGTTCCGAAGGATGGTGCTTCTTCGTACACCCACTGCTGGCCGTGCGGGCAGCGTCGCTCCCGGTGGGCTGGTGGCCGCGCGCCCACTCGATGCCCGCGATCTTGCCAAGCTTGACGTGGTGCAGGGCGGCCTCGAAGGCACCGTGCAGGTTCATGATGTGACTTGCCGGGACGGGATCCGGGGCACGGGATATGGCCTGCGTATGGGCCGGGGCACGGGTCTGGGCCTGCGCCGCGGGCACCAGCCCGATCAGGCCGAGGGCTGCCACAGCCGCCCCGGCCAGGATGGGTTTGAGCATGAGAGGGCCTCCTCACTCAACAATGACCGGCCAGTGGACCGGTCTGCCGAGGCGGGGCAATGGGAGCCTAACGGTAACCGCCACTGAAGACAATCACGAGCTATCCGATCGGGATAGGCGTGGAATGGCTGCTGGTAAGAGGGCGGCCCGCGTGCGGTCAAGCTGACCGGAC
>DAHUZQ010000140.1 GCA_027306495.1 Actinomycetota bacterium
TTGACTGTGCCTGCGGCGGGCCCTACTGACCCGCCGGTTCGCTGTCGGCGATGACGTTCACCGCCCGGCGCCCACGCAGGCTGCCGAACGAGACCACCCCGCCGACCAAGGCGAACAAGGTGTCGTCGCCACCCCGGCCCACACCGTGGCCCGGGTGGAAGTGTGTCCCGCGTTGGCGGACCAGGATCTCGCCCGCATTGACGCGCTGCCCTCCGAACCGCTTGACCCCAAGTCGCTGGGCCGTGGAGTCGCGCCCGTTGCGGCTGGACGAGGCGCCCTTCTTGTGTGCCATCGTCAGTCCTTGTCTTCCTCAGCCTGGGCCGCGACGGCGCGCTTGCGCGCAGTGGGCTTCCCGGCGGTGATCTCGGTGATCCGCACCTGGGTGTACCGCTGGCGGTGCCCGAGACGGCGCTTGTAACCGGTCTTGTTCCGGTAATGGATCATGTTGATCTTCGGCCCGGCGACCGGGCCCAGGATTTCAGCGGTGACCTGATAGCGGCCAAGTTCGGCCGCGTCACTGATCACAGTGCCGTCATTCACGACCAGCAGGGCGGGCAACCGCACCTGCGAGCCGACCTCGCCGGCGAGCGTATCGACGGTGAGCACGTCGTCGACCGACGCCTTCTCCTGCCTGCCGCCGCAGCGCACGATCGCGTACACGGACAACTCTCTCTCTGCCTAGCGCGGGCCGCTTCCCCCCGCCGGCTTCGGCCGGAAAGGAAAGCGGGACCAGGGGCTCGCCTGCCATGCGCACGGCACCCGGGTAACCCGCACGGAGCCATAGGTGTGCGCTGGCTACCCAGGCTACCAGAACCGCAGCCGGCTTAAGCCGCTGGCGCCGGGCGTGCGCCCGGACGGCTCCGCCGGCTCAGCACCATTGCCGTCGCGCCTGCCATCGGCCGGTTCTGGCGCGAATCCGGCTTCCGGCCGTTCCGCGGCCGCCGGCACGCCGGTGGACTCAGCCGCCCCTTGCGGCACCTGGCCGGGGTGGTCACCGGCGTCGCCTCCACCACTGCGCACCGCCGGATCGCCGGTCCCGGCTAGCTCCGGCTGTGGCACGCTCCCGGCTAGCTCCGGCGGGCCCTGATCACGCGAGGCCCGGCGGCGCCTGCGGCCACCCTGGGACCCCGGCCCGGACCCGCTCTCGCCCTCGGCCCGCCCCTGCGTGGGCACACCGTCCGCGGCAGCCGCGTCCGCCGTCTCGCCGGCGGCGCCGTCAGGGCCGACCGCGGCCTGCGCACCGGTGGTGCCGTCCGCGGCATCCTGCCCGGGGCCAGGCGTGGCACGAGGCCGGTTGTCGGGCAGCTTCAGGGTGCGGCCCGGACGGCCCTGGTTGGCACCGCGCCCATCGCCACGGCCACGGTCGCCCGCTGGCTGCTCGGCCAGCTCCAGCGAGATGATCACCCCACGGCCATTGCAGCACTCGCACGATTCGGAGAATGCCTCCAGCAATCCCGAACCAACCCGCTTTCGTGTCATCTGGACCAGGCCCAGCGAGGTCACTTCGGCGACCTGGTGCTTGGTCCGGTCCCGT
Organism: Actinomycetota bacterium; assembly: GCA_027306495.1. Classification (GTDB taxonomy): domain Bacteria; phylum Actinomycetota; class Actinomycetes; order Streptosporangiales; family Streptosporangiaceae; genus DAHUZQ01. Next base: position 1,535 of record DAHUZQ010000140.1, read on the forward strand.
GCCAGGCACTCCAGCAGACGGCGCAGCACCAGATCCCGGTTGCTCTCCAGCACCATGTCGATGAAGTCGATCACTATGATGCCACCGACGTCGCGCAGCCTGAGCTGGCGGACGAGCTCTTCGGCCGCCTCCAGGTTGTTGCGGGTGACCGTCTCCTCGAGGTTGCCACCCTGGCCGGTGAACTTGCCGGTGTTGACGTCGATGACGGTCATCGCCTCGGTCTTGTCGATCACCAGCGATCCGCCACTGGGCAGCCAGACCTTGCGCTCCAGCGCCTTGCCGATCTGCTCGTCGATCCGGTAGCGCGTGAACAGGTCCGGCTGCTCGTCCCCCCACCGGTCCACTCGCCCGGCCAGGTGCGGAGCGACGTAGCGCACATACTCCTCGACCAGGTTCCAGCTCTCCTCCCCGGCGACGACGAGCTTGCTGAAGTCCTCATTGAAGATGTCGCGGACCACCCGGATGGTGAGATCGGGCTCGCTGTAGAGCAGTTCGGGCGCGTTCGCCGACTTGGCCTTGAGCTCGATGCTCTCCCACTGCGCGGACAGCCGGGAGACGTCGCGCGACAGTTCCTCCTCAGATGCGCCCTCCGCGGCGGTCCGCACGATCACGCCCGCGCCTTCGGGCATCACCTGCTTGAGGATCTGCTTCAGCCGCGTCCGCTCATTGTCGGGGAGCTTGCGGCTGATGCCCATCATCGACGCGCCGGGCACGTAGACCAGGTACCGGCCCGGCAGGCTGACCTGGCTGGTGAGCCTGGCACCCTTGTGGCCGACCGGGTCCTTGGTGACCTGGACGAGCACCGACTGGCCGGACTTCAGGGCGGATTCGATCCGCTTGGACTCACCTTCCAGCCCGCTGGCGTCGAAGTCCACCTCGCCGGCGTACAGGACCGCGTTGCGGCCCTTCCCGATGTCGACGAAAGCCGCCTCCATCGAGGGCAGGACGTTCTGCACCTTCCCGAGGTAGACGTTGCCCACGAATGACTGGTGCGCTGACTTGTCGACGTAGTGCTCGACCAGGACGCCGTCCTCCAGGACGCCGATCTGGGTCCGCTCGCCGCGCTGGCGTACGACCATCACGCGGTCAACGGCTTCCCGCCGGGCGAGGAATTCCGACTCGGTGATGATCGGCGGCCGGCGGCGGCCCGACTCGCGGCCCTCCCGGCGCCGCTGCCGTTTGGCCTCCAGCCTGGTCGACCCTCGGATGCTCTGGACCTCGGCCCGGCTCTCTTCCGCTGTCCGCGGCGGGCGCACGTGCACGACCGTGTTCGGTGGCTCGTCCGGCCCGGCCTGGTCGGCGTCTGCCTGGCCCCGCCGTCGCCGGCGGCGTCGCCGGCTGCCGCCGTCTTCGGTGTCGTCGGCCTCACGCTCTGCGGCTGCCGGACCGGCGGCCTCCCCGGGCTGATCCCCGCCGGCCCGCGGCTCGCGGCCATCCTGCGTGGCCTGCGCTCTAGACCCGTCGGCGGCCCCGGTATCGGCCTGTGCGGACTCGCCACCGGGCTCGCCATCACGGACCCGCGAACGCCCACCCCGGCGCCGGCGCCGCCGGTTGCCGGCCTCCTCGTCGGCGTCGCCCTGCTCGGCCGGTGCACCAGCCTGGTCACCCGGGCCAGCCTCAGCCGCCGCCTCACCGGCCGGAGCCCGCCCGGCGGCTGGCGGCGAGGCCGCCGTCGCCGCGGCCGGCGGCTGGAAGAGCACCTGCGGCGCCTGGAACGAGGCCGCGGGCACGGCCCGCCGTTCACTGTCGGTGAGCTGATCGCCGCCGCTCTCAGCGGCGGTGGTCACCGGCGATGCGGGACCGGCCTTCGGGAACGGGCTGGCGAACGGGGCGGCCAGCGCCGGGGCGCCTGCCTGGGGGAAGCCGGATTCGCCGGGCTGGGGACCGTCCCCTCCCGGCCGCGAGCCTGGGCCGGCTGGCTGAGTGTCCGGCGGACCGGCGGCTTGCGCTCCGCGGGCGCCCGTCGCACGGGGGGCGGATTTCTCGGGCTGCGGACCGGAGCCACCCGCCGGGGAATCGGCGGCCACGCCCTCGGGCACGCCTGCCGCCGCACCGGCGTCGGGGACGCCCGGCGGACCTGGCGGCCGCGATGCCGCCCTGCGCCCTCGTGCCCCGCTGGCACGCCGGGCCCGGGGCGTCACCGCGTCGGTGCCACCCGCAGGCGCTGCCCCGCCGGCCGCTGGCACGTCCACCTCGCTGGCGGGGAACAGTGTCAGCGGAGGCTGTCCCGCACCATCCGACGGTTCACTGTCCTGCGCCGTTTCGTTCGGCTCGTTTTCGAGCATCCGGGTGTTCTCCCGTCGGGTTCCCGGGCGCGAACTCCCCCGCGGGGAAAGCCGCGCCGCGCGGGAACCGGTCGTCCGCGCTCACCCGGAGGGCGCCGGCTGTGCCGGGCTGATCCGCTCCGTGGCGCGTTGTCGGTTCTCGGTCATGTGCCACGCCCGGCCCGGTCGGCTGCTCTGCCAGTGGGCCGGGACGCCACTGTGCATCGGGCTGATAGACCCGCTGCGCGGTGGCGCTGTCACCCGCCGCGGCTGCATTACCAGCCACGGCGGGGGCACCGGCAGCCTCCTGGCCGAGTGGTCCCTGGGCCAAGCGCGTCACTATGGGAGGCGACGAAGGCTCCAGCGGGGCCACCTGGCGGAGCGCTGCCAGGATGTCATCAGGCCGGACGGCTGGTGTAACATGCCGAACGACCATGTGGAGTGTTGCATTCCCGATGTCCTCCACGGCGGAGGGACTTCGGACGGCTTCGATGGTGACCACTGCGGCTCGGGCGTCCACACGCCGGAGCCCCTTGCTGGTCAGGCGCTCTACTTCGACACTGTCGAGAGTGAGGAATTCGGCCGTGGCCGCCACTGCGGCCGCAGCCGGGATGCCCGGGAGGAAGACCTCCCACCGGGACGCCTCCAACTGGAGCGCGCCCAGGGGCACCTGCTCCTCGCTCACATCAATCACGTCAATCCCATCAGGCAACGCGGCGTGGAGGCGGTCCCGGACATCGGCGCAGTCGCATACGCCGACAAGCGACAGCTCCAGGTACTCGGCCTCGCTCGCGGTCCCCGTCGGGGCCGCGCCAGCATAAGAGATCTTCGGGTGCGGCGTGAATCCGGCGGAATAAGCGATGGGCAACCCTGCCCGGCGAACTCCCCGCTCAACGGCACGCGCGATATCCCTGTGGCTGGCGAACCGCATCCTGCCTCTCTTAGCGTACCGGACAATCAGCCGCTGGGTGACTGGGCGCGCGGGCGAGCCCGTTCCCACCTCGCCTTCATCGGGGTCCCCGGCCGGAGCGGCACCCGGCGTCACGGCTTTCACACGCGCCCGCTCCCGGCCGGGACGACCATGAGGGGCAGCAGGCGGTCCCCGGTCGGCCCGGTCTGGATCTGTGTCCCCATCGAGGGGCAGACCCCGCAGTCGTAGCAGGGCGACCACCGGCAGTCCTCCACCTCGCCCGCCCCCGCTGGATCCACCGCGTCCTGCCAGTCCTGCCAGAGCCAGTCCCGGTCCAGCCCCGCGTCGAGGTGGTCCCAGGGGAGCACCTCGGCATAGTCGCGTTCCCGGGTGGTGTACCAGTCCAGGTCCACCGGTTCGCCCGCGAGCGCAGTCCCGGCACAGCGCTCCCAGCGCTCGAAGGAGAAGTGCTCGCTCCAGCCGTCGAAACGGGCACCGTCCAGCCATGCAGCCATGATCACTTTGCCGACACGGCGGTCACCACGTGAGAGCAGGCCCTCGATGATGGATGGCTTGCCGTCGTGGTAGCGGTACCCGATCGCCCTGCCATAAGACCGGTCGGAGCGCAGCGAGTCCGCCAGCTTGCGCAGCCGGGCATCCACAATGGCGTGATCGCACTGGGCGGCCCATTGGAACGGCGTGTGCGGCTTGGGGACGAACCCGCCTCTGGAGACGGTGCAGCGGATGTCGCGGCGGCCGCTCGCCTCGCGGCCCGCGCGGATGACCTCGCGCGCCAGGTCCGCGATCGCGAGCACGTCCTCGTCGGTCTCGGTCGGCAGCCCGCACATGAAGTACAGCTTGACCTGG
>DAHUZQ010000185.1 GCA_027306495.1 Actinomycetota bacterium
ATATTCAATGGGCGTACGCGGTGTAGTCGTCAACTCCGGCAGAGGCGGGGATCAACGTGTATGACAAGCTGCGGCTGGCAAAGTGGCGGATCGTGACGAGGGCGCCCTTGAGCGCCGGGGCCTTGCTGCTGTTCCTGCTGCCGGCCTCGGCGAGTGCCGCTTCGGCGACGGTGTGCACTGGGACCCTCGCGCCCGGTACCTACCATTCCATCGTCGTACCGGCCGGGCAGACCTGCGACCTTGGCGTGGGACCAGTAGATGTGCTCAGCGGTGTCCAAATCGATCCGGGCGCAACATTCTCGCTCGGCTTCGAACTTGGCCCGGACACCGGCACGATCAGCGGTGGCATAGCGGCCGACGACGCCGCTCAGGTGCAGGTGCACAACGCTCTGATCAACGGCGGCGTGAGCGTCCAGGGTGGTTCTGGCGCCTTCGGGTGCACTCAGCCGTTCGCGCCGGTGTGCTTCACCGACTTCGAGGACAACACCATCAACGGTGGCGCGACGATCAACGGGTACAACGGATTTTTCCTTGGATTCATCCGAAACCACGTGAACGGTGCGGTGACGATCAGTGACAACGTCGTCCCGGACCAGATCGACATCGGCACCAACCAGGTGCACGGCAGCCTCACCTGCGCGGGCAATAACCCACTCGAGAACACGGGAAGCTCACCTGGGCCAACGCCCGACACCGTCACCGGGCGCAACACCTGCCACGAGGTCCCGTAACCCCGGAAGCGCCTCAAAACTCTCCGCACGCAGGCTTGGTTTTCATAGGGCAGCGGCCCCGCTGACCGTCATTGCCTGGCAGCAGCCATCGGTGGGCTCAGCCCGGCAGATAAGGAAGCGGGGCGGTTGCGCCGGTGGACCTGACGGCCGGGCGGAGTATGGCGTACACCTGCGCCCGCACAGCGTCGAGTGCCCGCAGGTCCTTGGCGAGTTTGGCGGTGGCCGCGGCTTTCACGGGCGCACTGTGGGCCGACAGGATGGCCGCCACGTCGTACTGCACCCGCTGAGCGTGCGGGAATGCCCAGGTCACCATGTCGTTGACGGCTGTGCCGAGGCGCAGGTTGGCCAGCGACTCGTGGACCTGATACTGCGTGAGATCGTCCATCTGCATGCTGTTCGCTGGCGAGCAGGTCTGGCCGCCGGTGGTGGCGATGCTGATCGCGGTGGCGACATCACGCTGCGTACCGGCCCGGATCTCGTGCAGTGCCTGCAGTGACTCGCTGACCCCAGCGGCGCACGAACGGATGTCGGTGGTGACGTTGGCCAGGAAGCCGTCCATATCGACGGCACGCTGACCGCGTGTCGGATGGATAGCCCAGCCGACGAGTACGGCTCCCACCAGCACCACCACGCCGGCGAGCAGCAGCCACCGCGGGGTCCGGTACGAGGGCCAACGGGAATTCCGCAGGGGGACATAGGGCGGAGCGTCCGGCGGGGGAGAGACCACTGCTGCCTCACTTGGCTGTTGGGTCGATCAGGGACATGCCCTGCTGCAGTTCGCGCAGGGTCACCGCACCGGCGATCCGCTCGACGACGCGGTGCTGGGCGTTCAGGAAGAAGGTCTGCGGCAGCACTCCCACGCCGTAGATGTTCGCCGTGCCAGCGGCGGAGTCCACGCCCACGGGGTAGCTCACGCCGTCGGCGTGGGTGAACCGCAGCGCCGACGCGGTCGGGTCGTTCTCGTCGATGCCGATGATCTCGACGCGCCCGTGTGTCGACCGGTAGAACCGCGCGATCAGCGGGGTCTCGTGCCGGCAGGGTGGGCACCATGACGCGAAGAAGTTGATGATGACCGGCTTGCCCGCCAGTGCGGCGAGCGAGATGTGCTCACCCGCGTGGCCGAGGACCGGCAGGCTGAAGTTCTTCGCGATGGGGGGCGGGGGCTGAGGCCCAGTGGACACGCTGCCGAGTGCCATGAGGGCCGCAGCCGTGGCGGCCGCTGCCGCGAGGCCGCTGATGATGAGGCGGGCCCGGGCGCCGAGGCGCCGACGGCGCGTCAGCGGTGCGGGACCGGAGGCCGGGGCATGGTGCTCCGCTGGCCCTTCGCCGGGTGCCCCCGCTGGCCCTTCGCCGGGTGGGGTGCCGGCGACCTGGGCAGCTAGCGGATCCCGTTCGGCCATGGCTCCTCCATCGCAGTCGTGTCCGCATCGCAGGGATCCGTGCCGGGCGGGACGGCCAGCTCATCCGCGCTGGTCGCTGGGTCATCGGCAGCCCGGGCCGGGAACACGAACTCGAACTCACTTCCCAGGCCCGGTTCACTACGCGCCAGGATCTCACCGCCGTGCGCATGCGCCACCGCGCGCACAAGAGCGAGGCCGAGCCCGGTACCCCGGCTGCCGCCAGCACCGATGCCGGTGCGGAACCGGTCAAAGATGCTCTCAAGCTCGGACGGGGCGATCCCCGAGCCCGTGTCAGCGACGATCATATGTGGGGCACCGTCCTTGACCACGACCGAGAGCCGGATCGCATCACCCGCGCCGGTGTGCCGGACGGCGTTCTCCAGGAGTGCGTCCAGAGCCAGGCCCAGCCGTTCGCGGTCCCCGTTCACCGTGACCGGGTCGAGCCGGCCGAGTTCCCATCTGCGCGGCGCGGTGGGGATCCACTTGCGGATGACCTGGGCGATGAAGCTGTTCAGCGCCACCGGCTCCGGGCGCAGGAACTCGGGGTCCTCGGAGGCGGCGATGACCAGCAACCGCTCACCCAGCCGGCGTAGCCGGGTCAACTCGCCAACCACCACGTCGACATCGCTGCGCTCGGTGCGCCCGGACAGATCCTGGGCGAGCAGTTCGGCGTGGCCGAGCGCGATGGTGATCGGTGTGCGGAGCTGGTGAGAGGCATCCTGGAGGAACCTGCGCTGCATGCTCAGCAGCCGCGCGTTCTCCTCGCTCACCAGGCGCCACTCGCCGTCGGCGGCGAGCCTGCGCTGCACGTGCCACACCATGAGCCCGAACATCGCCGCCATCAGCGGCACCTCGTCGAGTTCGCCAGCGCTTTGAACGTGAACCGAAACGTCGTAACCGATGGCGGCGAAGGTGGCCAACGTGACCACCGCAACCACGCATGCGGTCGACTTTGCCGACCAGGCCCGGAATCCGTAAACGAGGGTCAGGCTAATCCAGATGAAATAGAAGGGAATCGTTTCCCAGCGCGGGAACGCGACCATGACGCAAAGATTGATCGCGCAGAAAGCCACCCAGGCGATTTCCAGCCACGTGAAGGGCCATCGGATAGCGACCTGACGCGGCCGCCAGCCAGCTGCGGGCGGGTACAACGGCCGGCGCCATCCTCGGGGCCCGCCGCCGCGACGCCGCTGCACCCGGAGTGAGCCTGGCTCAAGACGCAATCCGGTAGCCCTCACCACGGACCGTCTTGATCAGTTCGAACCCAAGCTTGGAGCGGAGCCGGCGGACACAGACGTCGACGACGTTGGATCCGGGATCGAAGTCATAACCCCAGACAGAGGCCAGCAACTGGCCCTTTCCGACCGACCGGCCCGGATGCTCTATGAGTTCGCGCAGCAGCAGGAACTCCAAGCGGGTCAGCGGGACCGGCCCCTGGCCGGCGTTGGCCTCCAAGCGGCCGACGTCCAGCACGAGGTCACCGGCCCGGAGAAGTTCGCCGGCCGGATGGGTGTCCCCACGCAGGCGCACCCGCACCCGGGCGAGCAGTTCCGCCAGCGAGAACGGCTTGGTCAGGTAGTCCTGGGCGCCGAGTTCCAGGCACTCGACCTTCGTGCTCACATCTGCCACGCACGACAGCACCATCACCGCCTGCTCGGGGCGCTGCCGGAGCAACTCGCTGAGCAGGTCGCGCCCATCCATGCCGGGCATGACCAGATCCAGGATGATCAGGCCGAAGTCGGCTACCTGGGCTTTCGCAAGTGCCTGCGAGGCGTCGCGGGCGAGATCGATTGCGTAACCGGCGGCCTGCAGCGCCCTGGACATGAAGTCCACGATCTTGGGCTCGTCGTCGACGAGCAGTATGCGCGCGCCCTCGGGCACGCTGCGCAGCACTGGGGCGGAAACCGCCGGTGCGTCAGGTCTCATTGTCAGCAACCAGCCACTTCATGAAGGAGCCGCCGGTCCCCACCGCGTGCCAGGTCGCGTCCGGCATCCGCTGCCGGCCCGGGGCCCCGCCGACCCGACAGCGTGTGAGCCACCCTACGGGGAGAAACAAACCATTGCACGGATTGTCCCCAAGACTGGCCTGGTTACCGGATCGGTGGCAGCCGCGGCCCGGCGAACCGGCTCGCCGGGCCGCGAAGGGTAGTCGGGCCACCCCGTTCGGTTACGTCCAGCCCGGGTGCCGGAAAGCCGGCGGGGCGGTGGGCTGGCGGGGCCCGTGCGGTCGCGGCGGCGGACAAGGAAGGCGGGCCGGCCGATGGCGTTTCGCGCCTGGGTCTCGACTCGCACCGGGGTATCGGCGCCTTCACATACCGCCCACAGACCGGGCACGGGCCGCCCACCGGCCGCGCTTACCCGTTCCCTTATCTGTGGGCCATGCTTCCCCGTTCCTCCTTAACCATGGGCCGCGGTCGCCACGAGACTTCCTGGTGAGCGGGCGTGCCGCGATTGATGACAATTTCGTCATTCAGGGCTTCCCGTATTGCCGCCGGTACGCCGCACCTCGCAAGATCAGGTCCCGTAACTGGACCCCCGGCCGGAAAGCCCTCCTGGCATCCCGGCCGGCCCCATCGTGTGCGCAAGTAGCGCCACGGAGAAGCGAGGTGGTGACTGGTGTCTTTGCCAGCCCGTATCGTGACCCTGCTCGTGGCGTTCGCCGCAGTGGTCGCCGGTGCGGTCTTCCTGGTCGTCAACTACATCGCCAGCAGTCTGCCGACGGTGCACTACGTCGCCTCGGGCGGCGTCGTGAACGTGGTCCTGCAGGAGGATCCGCAGAACAACGACCCCAGCAATCCCGACTGGGTCAGCTATTACGTGCAGAACCCGCAGACCAAGCAGTGGGTGCACACGACCCTGTTCTCGGTGCCCAAGCACACTCGGGTCAATGTGACGATCTTGGGCTACGACGGCTGCACCCCGCTGCGCAACAACTACTGGAGCCAGGTGCAGGGCACCACCGGCAGCACGGTCACCGTCCAGCAGTTCGCGACTGTCGGCAAGCCGATCGACTCCCCGACGACCACCAAGATGATCAACTCGTGGTCGAACTGCGCGGTCGCGCACACGTTCGCGATCCCGAGCATGCACCTGTTCGTCCCGGTTCCCTCGCCGAACACGGCGTTGTTCAACAAGGACGCCTGCGGAGTCTCGCCCTGCACGTCAGGCCCGCACTCGCAGGAGACCTTCAGCTTCATGTCGCCGGACCATGCCGGCTACTGGCGCTGGCAGTGCTTCATCCCGTGCGGCGGCGGTTTCCTCGACGGCAACGGCGGCCCCATGCAAACGATCGGTTACATGACTGGCGAAATGGAGGTGTCAGCCTGATGGCCGAGTCGCAAGCCCCCACAGCGGCGGCCGGCAAGGCCGAGCCGAATCACGCTGTGAGGATCGCCTCGATATGGCTGGTGCTGGCCATCGTCGCGGACCTTCTCATCTACTTCGTGTGGCAGCCGCACCTGCCGCCGGGCCGGATGTCCGACAATGCCCGCGGGCAGCAGTTCGACATCACGGTCATGGCTGTGCTGTGCGCCCCGGTGCTGCTGGGAGTCTGGACCTACTTCGGCTACGCGCTGGTCAACTGGCGGCGCCGGGCAGGTGACACCGAGGACGGCCCGCCGATCGAGGGCAACGGCAAGGTCCAGGCGGCATGGATCACGGTCACCTCGCTGATCGTGCTCTCCCTCGCCGCCTTCGGCACTTACGAGCTCATCGTCCCCGCCGGTGCTGGTGGCGGTGAGGGCCCGGTTCCCATCTGGAAGCCCTCCGGGGTGGTGACGACCGCGGCTTGGACGCCCGGTTCGACCCACACGCTGGTTGTGCAGGCCATTGGCCAGCAGTGGAACTGGACCTACCGGTTCCCGCAGTTCGGCGGCATGGAGACCACCGGGCTCGAGCTTCCCATCAATACTCCGGTGGAGTTCCACGTCACCTCACTCGATGTCATCCACAGCTTCTGGGCCTACCAGCTCGGGGTTAAGGCTGACGCCAACCCGGGTGTGGACAACGTGGCGTTCGTCAAGCCGCTGCAGCTCGGCCAGTTCGTGGTCCGCTGCAACGAGCTGTGCGGCATCTGGCACGGTGCGATGTTCGACTACGGCAACGTGGTCACGGCGTCGCAGTTCCAGTCCTGGGCGACGTCGATCCAGACCAAGGAACGGGCGAACGGCACCCTCGCGGCACTGCCGCCGTACGCGACCACTTATGACCCGACCGAGATCTCGCAGCTCGGCCAGGCATGGGCCAAGCTGGGCATCGTCGGCGCGGGTGGCTATTACTATCCGGGTCCCCAGACTGGGACGCCGGGCGATCCGGTGTCGCCATGATGCCGCTCCGGCCGCCACAGGCGGCGCGCGCACTCTCAACCGCTGTCGATGAAGAGGTGACCGGATGGCCATCGAAATAGAACCGGAGAAGGCGCAAGGCCCGTCGGGCCCGGTTCACGCCGCTCCCGGCAACAGCAAGCCGTGGTGGGCACGGCCGGCCGTCCACACCGGCCTCATCGGGGCAGTGATCGGATACATCATCGGTCACTGGCTCGGCAACCTGATCTCACCGGCGACGGCTGGCGTGTCGAGCTTCAGCACTGGCCTGAGCGACGTCCGGAACTGGCCGCTGGTCCTGGGCTACGTTTTCGGAACGATCGGCTGGCTGGCCGGGCTCGGGGTCTTCAACGACCTCGGCCGGCTGATGCTCGGCAAGCCCCTCCCGGATGCGGAGCACGCTCCCGCCGGTGGGGTGGCGAAGTACTTCCGTTACACCCTCGACCACAAGGTCGTCGGCATCCAGTACCTGTTCGGCATGACCACCTACTTCCTGACCGGTGGGCTGTTCGCCATGGCGATCAGGACCGAACTGCTCTCGCCGACGTACCACGTGCTCAACGCCAGTCAGTACCTGATGGTGGTGGGTGAGCACTCGACGATGATGATGATGATGATGTCGTCGGTCGTGCTCGGGCCATTCGGCCAGTTCTTCGCCCCGCTCATGATCGGGTCGAAGCGGATGGCGTTCCCCCGGATCGAGGCGCTGGCCTTCTGGCTGACTCCCGCCGCCTACGTCATCCTGCTGTCCGGCATCCTGCTCGGTGGCTTCCCCACCGGCTGGACCGGTTACGAGCCGCTGGCCACCCAGGCCGGCCCGGGCATGGACACCTACGCCCTGGCCTTCGGGCTGATGGGCATCTCGCTCATCCTGGCCGGCTTCAACCTGATCGTGACCTACATCAACTACCGGGCACCGGGCATGCGGTGGAGCCGTCTGCCGATGTTCGTGTGGTCCATGTTCACGGTTTCGTTCCTGCAGGTGCTGTCGGTGCCAGTGCTGGTCGCGGGGCTGTACATGATGCTGATGGACCGGACCGCGCAGACCGCGTTCTTCACTAACCAGCTTGGTGGCAGCAGTTACCTGTGGGAGGACGTGTTCTGGTTCTTCGGGCACCCCGAGGTGTACATCCTGGCGCTGCCGGGGTTCGGGGTGGTGTCGGAGATCATCCCGGTGTTCACCCGCAAGCCGCTGTTCGGCTACCGGGTGGCCGCTGCCGGCATGATCGGTGTGAGCCTGCTCAGCTTCTTCGTGTGGCAGCATCACCTGTTCGACAGTGGCATCAACCCGGACATGCGGCCGCTGTTCATGCTCACGACCGAGCTGATCTCGATCCCGACCGGGTTCATCTACCTGGTGGCGGCTGGCACGTTCTGGAAGGCGAAGATCACATTCTCCGTCCCGATGCTGTTCGCGATTGCGATGTACTTCAACTTCCTGATCGGTGGGGTCTCCGGGGTGTTCCTGTCGGACGTCCCGGCTGACGTCACCGAGCACGGCAGCTTCTTCGTCATGGCCCACTTCCATTACACGATCATGGGTGGCCTGATCTTCGCTTTCATGGCGGGCATCTACTACTGGCTGCCCAAGATGCTCGGCGTCAAGATGAACGAGAAGTTGGGCAAGTGGCACTTCTGGACGATGTTCATCACGTTCAACTCGACCTTCCTGCCGCTGTTCGCCCTCGGGATGATGGGCATGCCGCGCCGGGTGTTCGAGTACCAGCGGAACCTGCAGACGCTCAACGACTGGGTGTCGATCTCCTCGTACCTGCTGGGCGTGTCACTGCTGATCTTCCTGATCAACCTGATCATGTCCACGTTGGTATGGCGTGTGAAGGAGTCGGGCAACCCCTGGCGGTCGCGCGGGCTCGAATGGCAGGTCTCTTCGCCGCCGCCGCCGGAGAACTTCGAGCGGGTGCCGGTCGTCCTGTCCCACCCGTACCTCTACGGCGTCAAGGACGCTCCGCCGGTGGCCGACCTCAACCCGCCCGTGGGTGTGGTCGCCTCCGCCTACGCGAGCGCCGGACTGGAGGCATAGGCCATGTCCGAAGCAACCGCTACCCCACCCGCGGGCCTGAACGCGGACATGGAGGAGGCCGGCTTCTACCACGAGTGCGCGCTGAACGGCTCGTGGACGGCCTCCCGGCTGGCCATGGGCGGACTGTCGTTCCTGTTCGGCTCGTTCCTGTTCGCCTACTTCTACCTGCGCTCCCTTAACTCGGGAGGCCGGTGGGAGGGCTCGGGCTATCACGCACCGTCCATGATCATGGGCACGGTGATGATGCTCATGGTCCTCATCAGTGCCGGGATCAACTACGCGGCGGTCCAGCGGATCAAGGCAGGGCACAAGAAGGCCTGGCAGATCGGAGGGGTGATCGCGCTGCTGCTCGGGCTGGCGACGATCTCCATGCAGATCTTCGAGTTGCTCAATCTTCCCTTCTACCCGGCAAGTTCGGGCTTCGCCAGCGTCTTCGTCGGGTTCTACCCGGTGTTCATCATCGTGGTGCTCAGCGCGATGATCTGGCTCGAGACCTTGCTCGCCAGGTCGCGGTTCATCCCGGGCATCGCCTTCGTGGAGCAGCCACCGACCTACGAGGAGGCATTCGTGGTTCAACGGTTCCAGGCATCGGTGAGCGGGTTCACCGCGATCTGGAACTACCTGGCCGTGATCGCCATCCTGTTCTGGTTCCTGTTCTACGTCATCTGAGGGAGGACGGGGTCCGGGCGGAAGGTGCAGATCTTCCGCCCGGACCCCACAGCCAGCATGAACATGTTTGTCTCGCACTGGTCGGCGAACGCGGTTGTGCTCGCCGTGGCCGCGGTCGTGGTGGTGGCGCACCTGCTCGGGATGCGAGCCCTCCGAGCCGAGGACGTTCGGGCGGGACGCGCCCGGCCGGCCGATGTGAGGCGGCAGGCGGTCGCGTTCTACGCCGGGGTAATCACAGTGGTGCTTGCCCTGGTGTCACCTGTGGGCTACTGGTCGCAGGTCCACATCTGGGTCCGCTCGGTCCAGGACTTGCTCCTGATACAGGTGGGCCCTGCCCTGATCGTGCTCGGGGCTCCCTGGCTGGCGCTCGCGAGGGGGGCTGGGATACGGCAGGGGCGCCCGGGGCCAGCGAAGCAAGAGCCGGCCGGAGCGTCCGGGTCGCAGGCGGCGGTTCCGGCAGCAACGCCCCGGCCGGGGTGGTCGGGCCGCCGGAGTTCGCTGCTGACCTGGCCGGTGGGCGCCACGATCGCAGTGAACGCGGCTCTCTGGATCTGGCACCTGCCGGTGCTCTACGACGCGGCCGTCCGCTCGGCGTGGATCTACGCCGCCGAAGTGGTCGTCTACCTCGGGCTGGGGGTGGTGTTCTGGCTTCAGCTCATTGGCTCGGCACCGCTCACGCCCAGGTTTGCGCCGCTCAAGAGGGTTATCCTCGTTGCGGGGACAGTGGTGTCCGGCACGTTGCTGGGAGGGGTGCTCGGATTCAGCAACGGCCTGTCGTACCGGGCCTATCTGGTCCCCGACCACGGGCTCGCCAGAGCCCTTTCGGATCAGCAGGTGGGCGGTGCTGTGCTGTGGGTGCTGGCGATGCCGACGCTGGTGATCACAGGCGTAGCACTGCTGAACCGGTGGCTCAAGGAAGAAGAATCGGATGCTCTCACGGCCGGCCTGGACCGGTTGCTGAAGCAGCCAACCTCGGCCTGGCCATCGGGGCCCGGCCTGCGATAGTGAAGTCGACATATCCCTCTAGGAGGCTGGAGTGCCTGGACTGATTGCCGCATCAGGGCTTGAAGGCTGGAGTTATGGTGGCTCCATCCTCACGTTCGCGCTGCCGATGCTCATGTTCATCTTCATCGCGTCCGCGCTGTTGGTGGTGTTCACCAAGCCGCACCTGGTCCCGGGGCACCGGTACGAGCGCCAGGACGGCTCGGCGGCCGTCCACCACGGCTCACACGAAGGCGCGGAGGGCAGCTAGTGCCCTCTGTGACGACGAGCGCGCTCCCCGCCACCACGGCGGGGCGCCGTTCGGTTCGGGTCGTCGCGCGCTCGCTGTTCGCCCTCACCAAGCCGAGGATCATCGAGCTGCTGCTGGTCACGACGATCCCGACCATGCTGCTGGCCAAGCGGGGACTGCCATCGCCCGCGCTGCTGCTCATCACGCTGGCGGGCGGGGCACTGGCGGCCGGCAGCGCGAACACGATCAACTGCTACATCGACCGTGACATCGACGCCGTCATGCGGCGGACGTCGCGGCGCCCGCTGGCCAGGCCGGCCCCGCTCTCGGTGATCAAGCCGGGTGAAGCGCTGACCTTCGGCATCGTGCTCGGCGCCCTCGCGACCGTGCTGCTCGGCCTGCTCACGAACTGGCTGGCCGCCGCCCTGGCAGATGCGGCGATCCTGTTCTACGTGTTCGTCTACACCCTCGGTCTCAAGCGCCGTACGGCATCCAACATTGTGATCGGCGGTGCGGCCGGGTGCTTCCCGGTGCTGGTCGGCTGGTCGGCAGTGACCGGCCGGGTCGGACTGCCCGCGCTGGTGCTGTTCGCGATCATCTTCTTCTGGACGCCGCCGCACTTCTGGGCGCTGGCCATGAAATTCCGGGATGACTACGCCGCGGCGAGCGTACCGATGCTCCCGGTCGTCGCCCCGGCATCGGTGGTCGCCCGCAAGATCCTCTTGTATTCCTACATCATGGTGGCGACCACCCTCGCGCTCGCCCCATACGCGGGGTGGATCTACACCGCATGTGCCGCCGGGCTGGGTGGCTGGTTCCTGGTCGAGGCCCACCGGTTGCAGTACCGGGTCGCTCGTATGCCCGAACCGCTAACGGTCCCATCGGCGGCTGTCGCTGCCGGCGCCGTGGCGACGCAACCCGGAGCGGCCGACGGGGTGGGAGCTGCCACGACCCCCGACGAGGGGACCTGTGCCGGGCTCGCCCGCCCGAGCGGCAACCCCGCGCCGATGCGGCTGTTCCACCTGTCGATCGCCTACCTGACGCTGCTGTTCGTGGTGGTGGCGGTGACGTCGCTGCTGCCGTGGGGCACCTGGTAGCGGTCGCGGGTACTCCGTTATGCCCCGGGCCGGCCGCGAGCCCGGGGCATTCCCATGCGCCCGCGCTACCGGCTGCCCGGGGGAACCCAGCCACCGGCCGGTCGTTCTACTCTTGGAGGAGTGTTTCCGTACCAGCCCCGGCGAATGAGGTTCCCATGCTGAGATTTCCCCGCCAGGCGCGGTGGCTCGCGCCGGTCGGCGTGGTGGCGGCCGTCGCGGCGGTGACGGCTGGCACACTCGTGAGCGTGGCGCAGGCCGCGCCGTCCCTGCCCCGGCGCACGCCGGCGCAGTTGCTGGCGGACATCGCCGCCGCGCACGCACCCGCGCCCCCGCTGACCGGGACCTTGCAGCAGACCTCCGGGCTGGGTATCCCCCAGATCCCCGGGATGGACAGCCAGTCCTCGATCGCATCGCTGCTGACGGGGGCACACAAGTTCCTGCTCTGGTATGGCGGGCCGGGGCATGTGCGCCTCGCCCTGCCCGTGCCCATGGGCGAGACAGACTTGATACGGAACGGGTCGACCGCCTGGCTCTGGCAGTCCGCCTCGGACTCGGTCACCAAGTTCAGCCTCCCCGCGAAGCCGGCCTCCTCGCCCCAGGCTGTTCCGTCCCTGCCCGCGGTCACCCCCGGGCAGGCCGCCCAGCAGATCCTGGCCGCCGTGGGACCGACCACCCGGGTGCGGCTGAACCGGAACGTCATGGTCGCGGGACAGCCGGCCTACGAACTGGTGCTGGCGCCGCGCTCGCCGGCTTCGCTGATCGGGTCGGTGCGGATCGACCTGGATGGCGCCCACCCGCAGCTTCCGCTGCAGGTGCAGGTCTTCGCGCGGGGCGCCGCAGCACCGGCCTTCTCGGTCGGCTTCACCTCGCTGTCGTTTACGCCACCCCCTGCCAGCACCTTCCGGTTCACCCCGCCGCCGGGGGCGAGAGTTCACCAGGTGGCCCAACTCGCTCCGGCGATGCCCGGATCGGTGGGGATGCCCGGCCACCTCTCCCAGTCCCCTGCCAGCCACAGCGCCTATCACGGCTCCGGGCCCGGTGGCCCAGTGACCTACCCCGCCAGCATGACGACCAACTTCCGGAAGGTCGGCACCGGTGCGGCGCCCGCGATCATCGGGAAGGGCTGGCTCACCGTGGCAGTGCTCCCCGCTTCGGTCCTGTCCAGCTTCGGCCCCGGCAACGCGGCTGGGGCGGCGGGTCAGGCCGCCCGCTCGCTGGCGGGCGGCGGTGGCGGTGGCCTGAGCACCGGCGCGTTGCTGGCCGGCCTGCTCCGCAGTGCCACACCGGTCCGTGGCAGTTGGGGCAGCGGCAGGCTCATCCACACCAGCCTGCTGAACGTGCTGATCACCTCCAGCGGCCACGTCCTGGTTGGAGCCGTGTCCCGGTCGGTGCTCTTCGCCGCGGCGGCCCGGGTCAAGTGAGCACGGCGGGGGAGGCCACGGCCGCGGCCACCTCGGACGGCGCCACCTCGGACGGCGCCGACCCGGACCGGGACGGCCGGCACCAGGATGCCGGCGATGACCTGGCGGTTGCCACGCGCGATCTGACCAAGCGCTTCCCGGGCGGGCAGGTCGCGGTGGACGGGGTTGGCCTGCTGGTGCCGCGTGGCGCGGTCTACGGCTTCCTGGGCCCCAACGGATCGGGCAAGACCACCACCATCCGGATGCTGCTCGGCCTGATCCACCCCACCCGCGGCGAAGTGAGCCTGCTCGGCATGGCGATGCCCCGGGAGTCCGCCGGGGTGCTGGCCCGGGTGGGGTCCCTGGTGGAAGGGCCCGCCTTCCACCCGCAGTTGTCGGGACGGGCCAACCTCGGGCGCCTGGACGCGGCGGACCGGACCGCTGATCCGGCCACCGCGCGGACCCGGATTGACGCGGCCCTGGACCAGGTCGGGTTGCTTGGCGCCGCCCGCAAGAGGTACCGCGCCTATTCACTGGGCATGAAGCAGCGCCTCGCGATAGCCGCCAGCCTGCTCCAGCCCCGTGACCTCATCGTCCTGGACGAGCCCACGAACGGGCTGGACCCGCAGGGCACCCGGGAGGTTCGCGCGCTCATCCGGGGGATCGCAGATGACGGGGTGACCGTGCTGGTCTCATCCCACCTGCTCGCCGAGGTCGAGCAGATCTGCTCCCATGTCGGCGTGATGCGGACCGGTTCGCTGGTGTTCCAGGGCACCATCGGGCGGTTGCGCGCCCGGGGTGCGGCCCGCGTCCGGGTGCGCACCAGTGCGGTGCCGCAGGCGCAGACGGTGCTTGCTTCCCTCGGCGTCTGCGACCTCGAAGCAGGCCCGCAGGAGGTCAGCGGCCAGCTTGGTGAACGCGAACCCGAGCACATATGCCGGGAACTCGTCCTGGCCGGGGTTCCTGTGGCGGGCTTGGAGATGGTCCGGCCAAGCCTTGAGGATCTGTTCGTCGAACTCACCGGCGAGGGTTTCGATGTCGAACGGTGAAACGCCAGGCGCGCCACTGCCACTCGCGGACCCGCCGGGAACCGGCGGGAGCGCCCCTGCGGCGGCAGGCCGGGGACCACAGGCGGCCGCCGGGGGCCCGGCCACGAACGGGACGGTGGGGGAACGCGGGCGGGGACTGGTGGCCGGCAACTCACCCCGGCGCCCGGCCGCGGCGCGGTCCTGGCTGCGGTTGCTCGCCTCCGAACTCGGGCTCATCTTCCGTCGCTGGCGCAATTTGGCGCTGCTGGCGGTGCTCGCCATCCTGCCCATCGTGCTGGGCATCGCGCTGCGGGTGACGGCGCCGCAGGGCGGCGGCGGGCCGGAGTCTTCCTTCCTGGACCAGTTGGCGGGCAACGGGGTGTTCCTGGCGTTCATCGCGCTCACCATCATGCTTACTTTGGTGCTCCCGCTTGCGGTGGCGGTGGTCTCGGGCGACAGCATCGCCGGGGAAGCTGGCTCCGGGACGCTGCGCTACCTGCTGACCGTCCCGGCGGGCCGGACACGGTTGCTGAGCGTCAAATACACGGCCCTGGTGATCTGGTCACTCACCGCTAGCCTGGTCGTCTCCGTCGTGTCGCTGATCACGGGCGTCGTGCTGTTCCCGGTAGGTCCGGTGACCCTGTTGTCGGGTACGACCGTCTCGCTCGCGCAGGGGCTGCTCCGGCTGCTGTTCGTGACGCTGTTCATCGCGGCGGCGATGTCGGCGCTGGCGGCGATCGGCCTGGCGCTCTCAACCTTCACCGAACACCCGATCGGGGCTATCGCGGCGGTGCTCGTGCTGGCGGTGGCGAGCGAGGTCGCTGACAACGTCCCGCAATTCGCACCCATTCAGCCGTATCTGCCGACCCACTGGTGGCTCTCGTTCGACGCACTGCTGCGCTCCCCAGTGGCCACCGGCGACTTGGCGCGCAGCTTTGTCTCGTTCGGCGTCTATGCGCTGATCTTCCTGTCGATCGCCTGGGCACGACTGACTACAGCCGACGTCACCAGTTGACAGCGCCTGGCGCGGCGGCAGTTGACAGCGCCTGGCGTGACGGCAGTTGACAGCGCCGCGCTGTGGACAGCCGACCGAGAATTGCGCGGCTGCTTCGCCAGCCCACCACCCAGGGCACCGGTCATCACGTGGGTCCCCCTGCCAGGAGCACGCAGCCCGCCGTACGGTAGCTGTTCGCCCGGCTCCGCGGATTCGGGGCGCGCTGACCAGGGCTTGCCGGGGAGCCGCCAGTCCGCTCGCTACCCTGTCTGTGTAGCCTGTCTCGAATGTTCGCGGCCGGCCCGGGAGAGCTAGCGTTATGCCTACTTCAAGTCAGGAACAGTTTTCGCACGCGGTGCGGGCGCTGTGTGATGCGGGAGACCCCGTCCAGTCGCTGCCGCTAGATGAACTGCTGCGGGCCATTCCCCGGATCGATGACATAGATTTCGGCCGCGGCGACGGAACTGTCATCGTGCGGGCGGACCTGGATGTCCCCATCAAAGATGGCAGGGTCACCGACGCCACCCGCCTGGAGTCCTGCCTGCAGACCATTCGCTTTTGCCTGGGCCGGGGCCTGCGGGTGGTGCTGATCGGGCACCTCGGCCGGGACCCTGGGGCGTCGTTCCAGCCAGTTGCCGAGCCCTTGTCAAAACTTCTGGCACACGAGGTCGCCCTTGTCGAGCATTGGTATGAGCCAGCGGAGGCTGGTGTGTCGGGCGACCTGCTGGACCACCTCTCCGCCAGCGGCCCCGGCTCGGTGATCCTGCTGGAGAACGTGCGGCGCTACCCGTTCGAGCGCGCGCTGTGGAAGCCAGATCAGCAGGAGTTCGGCTCCCTGCTCCCGTCTCTCCACCGGCTGGCCAGTTCGATCCGCGATCGAGTCGGCGATGTGGAGATCAATGATGCCATCGCAGCGTCGAACCGCGACTTCTCATCCAGCGTCCTCCCACTGGCGATGCGCCGCACCGGCATGGGCTTTTTCATCCATGACGAGCTTGCCCACCATGCCAGCCGGGTTGTCAGTGCGGACCTGCTGATTTTCAGTGGCCTGAAGGCCAACAAGCTCGACGATCTGGAGCCGATCATCGGCCGGGGGCACGTCAGGGACCTGATCGTTGGCGGCGCGCTGGCGATGAGCCTCGTCAAGGCCAACGGGGCCATGAACGGTGAGGAGATCTCGATCGGCCTCGCCGAATCTGATCCCGGCTACGTCGCTTACGTCGCACCCGAACGCATAGACCAGGCGATGCGTATCCTCTCCACCTGCCAGTCGATGGGCACCAAGGTGCATCTGCCGGTCGACTACATCCTGCGGGACGGAAGCGCCTCGCGGACCATACCCAGTGGGTCGGCGCAAGTTGACATCGGGCCAAAGACCGCGGACCTTTTCGCCAAGGTCATCCTCGGTGCCGCGGCAGGTACGGGCGCGCAGCAGCGCATCCTGTTCCTGAACGGCGCCATGGGCATGTTCGAAGATCCCAGTTTCGGTGCGGGGACGAAGGCGGTCCTGGCGGCGGTGGCGCAGGCCACGCAGTCCGGGCTGCAGACCTTCGTCGGCGGTGGAGACGGCAGGGCGGCACTGTTGCAGTTCGGGTTCAGCGACCAGGTGACTCACGCGTTCACCGCCGGCGGGACCATCCTCAAGCTCATGTCCGGCCGCGCGATCCCCTACCTGCTGTCCATGTACCTGCAGAACACCTCGGCGGGCCGCCACTGCTGACCGGCCGCTGGACGGGGATCTTTTCGTGGATCGCACGTCGCCGTCGGCGTTCGCCATTCGAACCCGGTAGCTGGCTTTGCGGCGTTGGCGGTCAGTCCTTGAGGCCGGGGAAGTCCTCTTCCCAGAACTCGCTGACTCCGCGCGGGCCGCCCGTGCCGCCGTCGCCGTGCCGCTCCTGTTCGGCGCCACGCAACTCCACGCGGCGGATCTTGCCGGAAATGGTCTTGGGGAGCTCGGCGAATTCGATGCGGCGAACCCGCTTGTAGGGGGCAAGCCGTTCCCGTGCGTAGGCAAGGATGGAGCGGGCCGTCTCGGCGGTCGGTTCCGCGCCCGCCACCAACGTGACGTAGGCCTTGGGGACCGCGAGGCGCAGCGGATCGGGGGAGGGGACCACGGCGGCCTCGGCCACCGCCTCGTGCTCGATCAGCATGCTCTCCAGTTCGAAGGGGGAGATGCGGTAGTCCGAGGCCTTGAACACGTCGTCGGTCCTGCCAACATAGGTCAGGTACCCCTCATCGTCACGGCTCGCGACGTCGCCGGTGTGGTAGTAGCCGCCGCGCATCGCCTCGGCCGCGCGCTCTGCGTCACCCCGGTAGCCGGTCATCAAGCCGAGCGGCCGCTGGGCGAGGTCCAGGCAGAGTTCGCCTTCGCCCGCGGGTTGGCCGGAGATGGGGTCGACCAGCACGACCGGGTAGCCGGGCAGTGGGCGCCCCATGGAGCCGGGCTTGACGACCTGGCCGGGGGAGTTGCCCACCTGGGCGGTAGTCTCGGTCTGGCCGTAGCCGTCGCGCACGGTGATACCCCACGCCCGGCGCACCTGCTCGATGACCTCCGGATTGAGCGGTTCTCCGGCCCCCACGCATTCACGCAGGCTGCTCACATTGGCGGCGGCGAGGTCGGCCTGGATCAGCATCCGCCACACCGTCGGCGGCGCGCAGAAGGTGGTCACCCCGCACTCGCCGATCGCGCCGAGCAACGCGTCCGCCGAGAACCGTTCGTACCCCAGGATGAATACCGTGGCCCCGGCGATCCACGGGGCGAAGACATTGCTCCAGGCGTGCTTCGCCCAGCCCGGCGAGGAGATGTTGAGGTGGATGTCACCGGGGCGCAGGCCCAGCCAGTACATCGTGGACAGATGGCCGACCGGGTAGGAGGCATGTGTGTGCTCCACCAGCTTGGGCTGCGCGGTCGTGCCGGAGGTGAAGTACAGCAGCAGCGGGTCACATGCCCGGGTAGGCCCGTCCGGGGTGAACTCAGCCGCCTGCGTGAAGGCCTCGGTATAGGGAAGCCAGCCCGGCGGTGTGCTCCCGCCCGCGCCCGCGCTGACGACCACGCGGGTCCAGTCACCGGGCAGCCCGTCGAATTTGGCCGCGTGCACCGCTTCGGTCACCACATGCCGCACGTCGCCACGGTCGATCCGGTCGGCCAGATCAGCCGGGCCGAGCAGGGTGGATGCGGGGATGATCACCACCCCGAGTTTCATGGCCGCCAGGATCACCTCCCATAGCGGCGCGATGTTGCCGAGCATAAGCAGCAACCGGTCGCCGCGCCGGGCGCCGAGCCCGCGCAGCCAGTTCGCGACCTGATTCGACCGCGTGGACATCTGGGCATAGCTGAGCCTGGCCGCGCCATCGCCGTCGGCCACGATCCACAGGGCGTCCCGCTGCGGATGCTCGGCCGCGATCACGTCGAACCAGTCCAGCGCCCAGTTGAACTCGTCCAGTTCCGGCCAGGAGAACTCGGCCACGGCGCGGGCGTAGTCCTCACGATGGCGCATTAGCAGGTCACGTGCTGAGCGGAAGGCAGCGGTCGCCGGGTACGCGTCGGTCATGAACCATATGGTGACACTTCGCCGCCGGCGCGCGGGAGACTGGAGGAGATCTTCGGGCGGTAGCGTGTGGCAACATGCCCCACGCAGACACCACCGCGCCCGAACGCCCGGCAAGACGGGCGTCCGCCCGGGCCGCCCGGATGCCCCGAGCCGGTGGGGCCAACGTCGCGGATCTGCTCGCGGCGGCGGTCGCCGGCATCGGCGGCAGTGAACGGCCGGGCCAGGTTGTCATGGCTCAGGCGGTAGCCCAAGCGATCGACACCGGCGAGCACCTGGCCGTCCAGGCGGGGACGGGCACCGGCAAGTCACTGGCCTACCTGGTCCCCGCCATCGCTCACGCGCGTGCCAGCGGGGACACCGTGGTGGTGGCGACGGCGACCATCGCCCTGCAGAGCCAGTTGATCGACCGGGACCTGCCCCGGATCGCTGCGGCCCTGACGCCAGGGCTGGGCCGCCCGCCGACCTTCGCCATCCTGAAGGGCCGCCGGAACTACCTGTGCCTGCACCGTCTGCGGGAGGGTGCGCCCGCCGAGCCCGGCGACATGCTGTTCGATCCCGGCGCCACGTCCGACGTTGGCAAGCAGGTGCAGCGGATCACCGAGTGGGCGAACCAGACCAGGACCGGGGACCGCGACGAACTCGTTCCGGGTGTCGAAGACCGCGCCTGGCGCCAGGTAGCGGTGACCGCACGGGAATGCCTCGGCGCGCAGCGGTGCCCCCACGCATCATCGTGTTTCGCCGAGCAGGCACGCGAACAGGCGGGCAGCGTGGACATCGTGGTCACCAACCACGCCCTGCTGGCGATCGACGCGCTGGAGGAGTACGCGGTTCTGCCCGAGCACCAGGTGGTGATCATCGACGAGGCCCATGATCTGGTGAACAGGGTCACCTCGGCCGCCGCCGCTGAACTGTCCACTGCGGCACCGGAGACGGCTGCCCGCCGGGCGACCCGGCAGATGTCAGCCGAGGCGCTGGCCAGGCTGCGGGAGGCCGGAGCGGGCCTGGACCGGGCTTACGCGGAGGTCGGCGGCGGACGCTTGGACGTGCTGAGCGAACCGCTCGCGACCGCCCTGGCCGCGCTGCGGGATGCCGCGTCGGCTGGCTCCACCGAGATCCGCGGCACCGCCAAGGAGATGAGCGAGGATACCGAACGGCTGGCGGCGGGCCGGGCTGCCACAGCGGCGCTGGATGAACTGGCGATAACAGCCCAACGGATCCTGGTGTCATTCGAGCCCGACATCGCAAGCCGGTCCGACGTGGTGTGGATGGAGCGCCCGTTCGGGGATGAGCCGGGCAGGCCACCGGCCCTGCATGTGGCGCCGCTGGAGGTGGGTGGCCTGCTGGCGGAGCGGTTGTTCGGGCGGCGCACGGTCATCCTCACGTCCGCGACGCTCGTGCTGGGCGGGTCGTTCGAGCCGATGGGCCGGCAGTGGGGACTTCCGCCGCCCGCTGACCCGGGAGGCGGCTCCGGCGCGGCCGGGGACAACGGCGACAGCGCGGGTGTACGCGATGATGCCGCGAGCCGCGGTGGGGCAGGTGGTGAGAGCGGCGCTGACGGTGAGAGCGGCGCCGGCGATGAGGGTCAGACGGCGGGCGCTGGACGATCCGCTGATGGCCAGACCGGGTCGGGCTCGCTCGCCTGGACGGGACTCGACGTGGGTTCCCCGTTCGATCACCCGCGCAGCGCCATCCTGTACGTGGCCAAGCACCTTCCCCCGCCCGGCCGGGACGGGCTCGCGGATGCCTACCTCACCGAACTCCGCGAACTGATCGATGCGGCCGGCGGGCGCACGCTCGGGCTCTTCTCCTCCATGCGGGCCGCGCGGCAGGCCGCCGACGCATTGCGCGACCAGGTCTCCTGCCCGCTGCTGTGCCAGGGCGAGGACTCCACCGCCGCGTTGGTGCGCGCGTTCACCGAGGACGAGCAGGCGTGCCTGTTCGGGACCTTGTCGCTGTGGCAGGGTGTGGACGTGCCGGGCCGTTCCCTGCAACTGGTCGTGATCGACCGGATCCCATTCCCGAGGCCCGATGATCCGCTGGCCTCAGCCAGGCAGCGGGCCGTCGCCGCGCGTGGCGGGAACGGCTTCATGGCCGTGGCCGCGACCCACGCCGCGTTGCTGCTCGCCCAGGGAGCGGGCCGGCTGCTGCGGACGGTGGAGGACAGGGGAATGGTGGCCGTGCTGGATCCCCGGCTGGCCACCGCCCGCTACGGGGGGTTCCTGCGCGCATCGCTGCCGCCGTTCTGGACCACGACAGACCCGGAGCTTGCGCGGGCGGCGCTGCGTCGGCTGGCCGCGGGATAGAGCCGGGCACTGCGGTAGGGCACCGGCGGCTACACGTGGGTCGGAAGTAGCGCTGGCCGGGCCCGGGTGGAGCGGGCCGGGTGGCTTGGTCTTGGGCCAGCGTCGGCCCACGTGCAGCCGCCAGCCTCTTGACGTTACCCATCCGCGACGGAATTAGCACAACTATTCGAGTGACTCTGGCAGTTTTGTCAGTGCCCGATACTATAATCGACTCAGGTCGAATCCAGTCCGGGATTGCGAGGAGGTGGCGATGACCACAGCGGCACCTAGCGGCTTCCGCGTGCGGCCATCCGCCGCGTCCGCCCAAGTATTGAGCCCGGAGTTGGCCGGGGTGCGGGCGGATCTGATGGCCAGGGTTGGCGTCGGACACGGGGTGGGCCCGGCTCAGCCGATTGCCCTAGCCGACTCGCCTGTCATGCGCCAGCCGCGCACTTGCAGTGCTCAATCTCCAGCGCCCGCCGGTGCTGTGCAGCCGGCCGGCTCGGCGCTGCCCGGAGGCTCCCCGGCGCCCACCGGCTCGGCGTTGCCCGGAGGCACCCCGGCGCCCGCACCCTCCACGGACACGGACGGGCTTACGGAGCCGGAGGTGCTGGCCTTGGAGGCCGAACTCGGGCCAGATGGCGGGTGGCTCGGGGATCTGCTGGCAAAGGAGCAGGGCACGCTGGGGCGGGCACAGTGGCTCATGCCAGGGGGCGACGGGAGGTTCTGCGAGGGAGCGGACCCTGACGCACCACCACCGGGTGGGCCGCACGCCTGGCTCGGGTGGCTGCCAGCACCGCTTCTGGGTGAGTGGGCCGAGGCAGTGGCAGAGGAGGCCGCGCGCGGATGCGGGCCCGAAGTTTTCAAGGCCGGGTTCTGGGACCGTGAAGGCGGCAACGGAGACGGGTTCGCCTGCGGCGGGGAAGCGGACCGGCTGGTGCCGGGGGCGGTGCTGGCGCGACTGGCCGAGCAGACGTGGTCGGGCGGGTTAGCCGAGCTGAACGATGACGAGCTGGTTGGGGTGCTGCGGGCGGGTCGGCGGCTGGCGTCGTGGGCAGCCGCCCTGGAGTTGTCGGCGGCGGGTGAACTGGTGACGCGCCGGTTCGCGCAGGAGGACGGGGGGGACACGAGAGCGGGCGAGCATGTGGGGGATGAAATCGCAGCCGCGTTGATGCTCACAGCGAGGTCCGGGGACACCATGGTGGACCGGGCGGTATCGCTGAAGCGGCTGCCAGCAACCATGCGCGCGCTGACGGGCGGGAGGATCGATCTACCCAGGGCGCTGGTGATCGTCGATGAGACCAGCTGTCTGGACGGATTCCACGCCGCGGTTGTCGAGCAGGCGGTCATCGCCGATGCACCGGGTCAGACCACCGGAGAGTTGCGGGCCGCGGTCAGGCGGGCGGTCATCGCCGCCGACTCGGCGGCGGCCCGGGCGCGTAAGGAACGTGCCCAGCGTGCCGCCCGGGTCGAGCGGTGGGACGAGCGGGCCGGGACCGCGGCTCTGGCCGGGCGGGACCTGCCCCCAGCCGCCGTGCTCGCTGCGGACGCGCATATCAGCGCACTGGCCCGGGACCTGAAGGCCTCCGGGATGGAAGGCGGTATGGACGCGCTGCGGGCCACCGTTTTCCTGGCCCTGCTGGCCGGCCTCGACCCCGCCGGCCAGGCGCTCACCGATCGGGCACAGCCGTCCGCAAGCAGCGCGGGGATCGACGGCGCCGACCTGGACGGCGCCGACCTGGACGGCGCCGACCTGGACGGCGCCGACCTGGACGGTGCGGGCATCGACGGTGCGGGCATCGACGGTGCGGGCATCGGCGGTGCGGGCATCGACGGTGCCGACCTGGACGGCGCGACTCCCGCCCAGCACGCCCCCCGCAGTGGGGACAGCGGCGATGAGCACGGAAGGAGCGGGGCAACCGGTGAGCCCCGGCCCAGATCCGCGCGCGGAGCCGGAGCCGGAGCCGGTCGTGGCGGGCTGGCCGGGACGGTGAACCTGACCCTACCGCTGACGAGCTGGCTCGGCTGGACGCAGATTCCGGGTGAGGTCGCTGGGTTTGGGCCGCTTGATGCCGATGACAGCCGGGCTCT
>DAHUZQ010000203.1 GCA_027306495.1 Actinomycetota bacterium
CAATCGCATTCACCACGTGCCGCCCGCACCGGAGATCGGCAGGCCCCCCGGCCCCTGCTGCCTATACGGTGACGTAACGGTCACGGGGTCCCCCCTGAGCCGGAACTCGCGGCGGCCCCGCCGGCGGTTCCGGCCGGGCACAGCGGGGGAAATGGCGGTGGCGGGCCGGGCGCCCTCGGCGGCACGTGCGCGACGCCACGCACCCGGATCGGCCTGGTGGTGCCGAACTGCTTGCGGTAGGTGGCCAGCGCGGCGTGGTACCTGGTCAGCCTGGCCCGGTATGCGGCACTGGCCAGGCCGGCCTGCTGGCACTGCTGATAGTCACGCTTGATGTTGCCGACGATCCGCCGGGCGTCCGGCAGGCCCGTGCTGGTGATCGTGGCGCGGATCTGGGTCAGGTCGTTGCTCGGGACCATGGCCAGCGGGATTGCCGTCTTCTGGTAGACCGAGGACAGGCTCAGGCCGGCCACCCGCTGATCGACGCCACGGAAGATGGCGACCCGGCCGCCGGCCGTTCCCACGTAGTACTGCTGCTGGGTGTAGTTCCAGCCGGCGTATGCGGCCCCGGCCACCACCACCACCAGGACAACCACGAGCGAAGTGACGATCGGCCACCGCCGCCGGGCCGTCCCCTGCTCCTCATCCTCGTCCTGCTCTCGCTCGGTGAGCGTGCTCCCGGCCACCGCCGTCGCAGTGAGCACGGCAGCCTGCGGGGCCGTGTGCGGGACGACCTGCGGTCGGGCCGGGGGGCTGACCGGCCGTGGCTTGGTGGTGGCCGACCCGTTGGGGGACGCTACCGCCGCGCCGACCAGGACGGGCTTCTCACTGGGGATGAGCGTGGTCGCCATGGTGTCGATGACATCGGCGATGATGCAGGTGATGTTGTCGGGCCCGCCGCCCCTGAGCGCGAGGTCGATGAGGCGCCGCACCGCCTCATCCGGGTCGGGGACAGTGGCCAGCGTCCGCTGCACGGACTGGTCGCTCACCACGTCGGAGAGACCGTCCGAGCACAGCAGGTACCGGTCACCCACCTGGGCGGCCAGCACCACCAGGTCAGGCTCGGCGTCTGGGCTGCCGTCGAGCGCGCGCAGCAGCAGTGAGCGCTGTGGATGGGAGGCCGCCTCGTCCCGGCTGATCCTGCCGTCGTCCACGAGCGCCTGCACCAGCGTGTGATCGCGGGTGATCTGCCGCAGTTCGTCTCCGCGCAGCAGGTAGGCGCGGGAGTCCCCGATATGGCACAGCCCGAACTTGGGGCCGGACCAGAGCATCGCGGTCAGGGTGGTGCCCATGCCCTCGACCGAGGGATCTTCGGCACTCATGTCGTGCAGCCTGCGGTTGGCGGTGGCGACGGCCCGGGAAAGCGCGTCGAGCAGGTCGTTGTCGGGGACATGGTCGGCGAGCGTGGTGATGGTGGAGATCGCGACCGCGCTTGCAACCTCGCCCGCCGCGTGACCTCCCATGCCGTCGGCGATGGCGAGAAGGCGTGGGCCAGCGAACGCCGAGTCTTCGTTGCCCTCCCGCAAGAGGCCGACGTCGGTGCGGATCGCGTAACGGAGTGCGAGTGTCATCTGCGAAGTTCCAGGACGGTCTTGCCGATGCGGATCGGCACGCCCACTGGTACCGGCATCGGCTGCGTCACCTTCTGCCTGTCCAGATAGGTGCCGTTGGTCGACCCGAGATCCTCGACGATCCACTGACCATCCTGAGGGAACAGCCGGGCATGTCGGCTCGAAGCGTAGTCATCGTTCAGCGCCAGCGTGGCGTCATTGGCGCGACCGATGGTGATCTGCTGGTCGGTGAGGTCGAGTGCGGTGCCGGACAGCGGGCCCGCGGTCACCAGCAGGCGCTGGGGCTCGCCACGCTTGACGCGCGGTGCGCGCACGGAACGGGCGGGCTGCGGCGCCCTGGCACGCTGGGCCTGGCGCTGGCGCCGTTGCTGACGGGCGGAGAGCGCGGGGCCGAACAGATCCGTGCGCACCACCCCGATGGCGGCGATCACGAACAGCCACAGGACCGCCAGGAAGGCGAGCCTGATGAGAGTGAGGGTGAGCGCGCTCATAGGGTCATGTGTCCTCGGGGTGATAGGACGCTGTCTCCTAGTGTGGCCTGTCGCTGGATCAGTAGAGACCATCCCGGCGGAAGACGAGGGTCGTGCGGCCGAGCGTGATCCGGGTGCCGTCGGTCAGCGCAACCCGGCGGACCGGCTCGCCGTTGACGAACGTCCCGTTGGTGGACTCGCGGTCCACCAGCACGACCTGATCGTCTTCCACCCGCAGTTCGGCGTGGTGGCGTGACACCCCCGGATCCACCAGGCGCAGATCGCAGTCGGTGCCGCGACCGAGCATAGTGACCGGCGATGACAACTCGTACGTGCGCTGCATGGCGCCGTCGGCGCCGGGCTCCGGCCCGGACACGAGGAGCCTGGGCCGTCCGCTGAACGCACCCGCTGGTCTGGGCAGGTCGCTTGCGGGCCGGCGGATCTCACCGCCTTCCACCGTCGTGCCCCGGATAACCCCCGAGCGGATCCGGAAAGTGCCGGTTGTGAGATCGGGCACGCCCTCGAACCGCATCCGCACCGGGCCCACGAACGAGTAACCCTGTTCCTTGGCGTGCTCGCGGGCGAGCGTCGCCAGTTCGATCCCGAGGCTGTCCGCGTAGACGGACAGTCGGTCGAGGTCGGCTCCGGACAGCTCCACGACGAAGTCGTTCGGTACCAGCGTCCTGCCCTGCGCGACGATGGCAGCGCGATCGTCCATCTCCCGCTGTACCGCGCTGGCGATCTCCACCGGTTCAACCTCAGATTTGAACGCCCGCGCGAAGGCACCCTCCACCATGCCTTCGAGCCTGCGCTCGAAGCGCTGCAGCACTCCCACCCGGGTACCTCCTTCCCTGCTCGCCTACGATGGTATCGGCGGTCCGCAATGGTGCGCGGTCGTGCTAGCCTGTCTGTTTGCCACGGGCGGGTGGCGGAACGGCAGACGCGCACGGTTCAGGTCCGTGTGTCCGAAAGGACGTGAGGGTTCAAATCCCTCCCCGCCCACAACTGGGATGTGATGCCATCCCCTTCCACCGCGGCCGCGGCCACCCGGCCGCGAGGTCACCGGTGCGAGGTCACCGGTGCGAGGTCACCGGGTTGCGCGCACCACGCCTGCGACGGTCCGGGCAGCCTGATCCACCGCCGCCGCCACCGCTGGCGACATCGGCCGGCCCTGGGAGAAGTCGCCCCCCTCGACCCCGACGATGACCAGGT
>DAHUZQ010000204.1 GCA_027306495.1 Actinomycetota bacterium
GGACTACGGGCAGCCGTTAGTGCTGCCTTCACTTGCTCATGGCCGGCGTCATACAGGCCGAGACGCTCAGCGTCGGCAACCATGTCCTCGAAGGCCAGAGCTGCCTGGCAGACGTGCTTGTCTTCCTCCTCGAACGTGGCCGCAAGCGGGACTTCCGCAAGCACGTTTCACAGGACGCGGCGTGCCGGGACCTGCTTGGTCGGCCCGGGCGATAGGGCAGGCGGCCTGCCCGGGGGTGCCGTGAGGAGGTTAATCCTCAGCGGAGAGCCAGCTCATCAACGGGCGGAGCTTGGCTCCGACCTGCTCGATCTGCTCGGCATGCAGGGCCTCGCGCCGCTTGAGGAAGTTCGGCCGGCCGCTGTCGAACTCCTCGACCAGTTCGCGTGTGAACGAGCCGTCGCGGATCTCGGCCAGGATGCGCCGCATTTCCTCCCTGCTCCGCCCGTCGATGAGCCGCTGGCCGCGGGTGTAGCCGCCGTACTCGGCAGTGTCCGACACCGACCAGTACATCTTGGACAGGCCACCTTCGTACATCAGGTCCACGATCAGCTTCATCTCGTGCAGGCACTCGAAGTAGGCGACCTCCGGCTGGTAGCCGGCCTCTACCAGCGTGTCGAAGCCAGCCTTGATCAGCTCTGAGACCCCGCCACACAGCACCGACTGCTCGCCGAACAGGTCCGTTTCGGTCTCCTCGGCGAACGTGGTGACCAGTGCGCCAGCCCGGGTGCCACCGATGCCCTTGGCGTAGGCGAGCGTGAGCGGCCAGGCGTTCCCGCTGGCGTCCCGTTCCACGGCGACCAGCACCGGCACGCCCCGGCCTTCGGAGAATTGACGGCGCACCAGGTGGCCGGGCCCCTTGGGCGCCACCATGCACACGTCCACCTCGGGAGGCGGGGTGACCAGGCCGTACCGGATGTTCAGGCCGTGCGCGAAGAACAATGCGTCGCCTTCGACCAGGCTCGGCGCGATCGCTTCGGCGTACAGCGCCCGCTGGACATGGTCAGGCGCCAGCACCATGATCAGGTCCGCTTCCTCGCACGCCTGCTCCGGGGTGAGGACCCGCAGGCCCTCGTTCCTGGCGGCCTCGCGGCTGTGTGAGCCCTCCGGCAGGCCGACCCGCACATCCACCCCGGAGTCACGCAGTGAGAGCGCGTGCGCGTGCCCCTGGCTCCCATAACCGAGCACCGCGACGTGGCGTCTCTGGATCACCCCGAGGTCGGCGCGATCGTCGTAGTAAATCTCTGCCATTACTCGCCTTTCACCTATTGCCCCGCACCACCGGCCGCGCGGTCCACGGGCCGCAGCGCCCTGTCGGTAATTGATTTGCCGCCCCGCCCGAGGGCCACCATGCCCGACTGCACGAGTTCCTTGATGCCGAAGGGTTCCAGTACCCGGATGAGGGCGTCGAGCTTGTCACGGTTGCCCGTCGCCTCCACGGTGACCGCGTCAGGCGCGACATCGACGACCTTGGCGCGGAACAGCGCCACCGTCTCCAGCACCTTCGACCGGCTGTCGGTGTCGGCGCGGACCTTGACCAGCAGCAACTCGCGCTGGACCGAGGCGGCGTGCTCAAGTTCCACGATCTTCAGGACGTTGATCAGCTTGTTGAGTTGCTTGGTGACCTGCTCAAGCGGGTGGTCCGCGCAGTTCACCACGATCGTCATCCGGGAGATTTCCCCATGTTCGGTGGGGCCGACCGCAAGGGATTCGATGTTGAACCCACGGCGCGAGAACAGCCCCGCCACCCGCACCAGTACGCCTGGCTTGTTCTCCACCAGCACGGACAGCGTGTGACGGTTGTCACCGGGGTCATGCTCCCGCAAGCGGGGCGTCGGGTAGGTCATTCCGTCACATCCCATTCGGGTGCCATATCCCGCGCGAGCAGGATGTCGTCATTGCTGGTCCCGGCGGCCACCATGGGCCAGACCATCGCGTCCCGGTGGACGATGAAGTCGATGACCACAGGCCGGTCGTTGATCTTCATCGCCTCCTCGATCACCTCATCGATCCGGTCGGCCTGCTCGCAGCGCAGCGCCGCGCAGCCATAGGCCTCGGCCAGCTTGACGAAGTCGGGGACCCTGGTGCCGGTGACCGCGCCCGGCCCGGCGCCCGCCGGGCCGGGCTGCGGGGAGTCATGCTGAGCAGCCCGGTCCAGATCGGTGTTCGAGTAGCGCTCGTTGTAGAAGAGGGTCTGCCACTGACGGACCATGCCGAGATTGCCGTTGTTGATGATGGCGACCTTGATCGGGATGCCCTCGACCGTGCACGTGGCCAGTTCCTGATTGGTCATCTGGAAGCAACCGTCACCGTCGATCACCCACACCGGCGTCTGCGGGCAGCCGACTTTGGCGCCCATGGCTGCGGGGACGGCATAGCCCATGGTCCCCAGGCCACCGGAATTGAGCCAGTGACGGGGCCGTTCGTGGGAGATGAATTGAGCCGCCCACATCTGGTGCTGGCCAACCCCGGCGACGTAGATCGCGTCCGGCCCGACCAGTTGGCCGATACGCTCGACCACCCGCTGCGGCGACACCGAACCGTCGGCGGGATCGGTATAGCCGAGCGGGTAGGTCGTCTGCCAGGCGAGAAGCTGCGACCACCACGCGGAGATGTCTGGCTGGTGGCCCGCCTGGTGCTCGGCACGGACCGCTCCAAGCAGTTCGGTGATCACCTCCCGGCAGTCCCCCACAATGGGCACGTCCGCGTGACGGTTCTTGGAGATCTCGGCGGGGTCGATATCGGCATGGATGATGGCGGCGCCGGAGGCGAAGCTGTCCAGCCGGCCGGTCACCCGGTCATCGAAGCGCGCCCCGAGGGCGACGACCAGGTCGGCCTTCTGCAGCGCGCCGACCGCCGCGACCGTTCCGTGCATGCCGGGCATGCCCAGGTTCAGCCGGTGGCTGCTGGGGAAGCCACCGCGCGCCATCAGCGTCGTCACCACCGGCATGCCGGTCAGTTCGGCAAGCTCAGCCAGTTCAGCGCTGGCGCCTGCCTTGATCACGCCGCCCCCCACGTAGAGCACCGGGCGCTGCGCCGTGGTCATCATCCTGGCCGCCTCCCGGACCTGCCGGGAGTGCGGGCGGGTCACCGGGTGGTAGCCGGGCAGGTCGAAGTGGACGGGCCAGTGGAAGGTGGTCGTCGCCTGCAGCGCGTCCTTGGCGATATCGACCAGGACCGGGCCCGGCCGGCCGGTGGAGGCCACATGGAACGCCTCGGCGATGGTCCGTGCGATATCACCAGCACGGGTCACCAGGAAGTTGTGCTTGGTGATCGGGAGGGTGATACCGGCGATGTCCGCTTCCTGAAACCCGTCCGTCCCGATCAGGCCGGACGTCACCTGCCCGGTGATCGCCACCACCGGCACCGAGTCCATGTAGGCGTCGGCAAGCGGGGTGACCAGGTTGGTGGCACCGGGCCCGGATGTCGCGATGCACACGCCGGGCCGCCCGGTCGCCTGGGCATAGCCCGCGGCGGCATGGCCCGCGCCCTGCTCATGGCGGACCAGGATGTGCCGGACGGTCCGTGAGTCGAACAGGGGGTCGTAGGCGGGCAGGATCGCGCCGCCCGGGATTCCGAAGACGACATCGACCCCGAGCTGCTCCAGAGCGCAGACCAGCGCCTGCGCCCCCGTCATCTCAGTCGGAGCGGCTGCGGGCGGTGATACTGAATCGGCTGCGCCGTCCTGCCGATCACTCCGCGTCGCGGGGGCGCCGTCCCGGGCCGGGGTCCGGGCCGCTAGGTCGCGCGGCGAAGGGCCGTGACTCTGGCGCGGCGACCCCGCCGGCCTGGCACGCGCGCCCGCCGTGGTGGTCTGCTCAGTCATCGGAATGCTTCCTCATCTGCGTTGCTCGGAACGGACTGGCAACAAAAAACCCCCCGCGCCGTGATGGCAGCCGAGGGGAGCGCGTAGGTCGCTGCTTGTTCAGCGGCCCACGCGCCTGGCAAGTACCAGAATGCGGTAGGTATGCACGGACTCCACTGTGGCCCACGGTATGCGTCCAGTCAACCTGAGAGCAATCTTGTCTCGGATTCTGAGACGCCCTCCCCTTTGTCCCGCCCGGGCAACGGCACGTAGACCTCGACCCGCCCCTTGCCGCCAGCCTTCGCCCTTGCCAGCGCCAGATCCGCGTTCTGCCAGGTGTGACCGGCCGGAACGGCGGCGCAGAAGGCGACGCCAACCCCCACGGTGAGTTCGATTTCGCGCTCTCCCAGCCGGAACGGCGCTGCCGCGATCCCCCGGGCGATGCGCCCCGCGAGGTCTACCGCCTCCTCGGAGGTGGCAGGACCCTCCACGATGACCGCGAACTGGTCACCACCCCAGCGTGCCACGATGTCCTGCGGCGGTACGGCCGTGCGCAGCCGATGGGCGAACTGCGACAGCACGACATCCCCCGCGCTGCGGCCGACCTGATCGTTTACCGTGGCGAACTGGTCGATATCGATGAAGATCACAGCTGTAGCGGACGGCTCGGCTGCCCCCCGCTCCGAAGCCTTCCGCACCGTCCCGCCATCGGCGGACCCATGGCGGAGGGCAGCGTGGACCCGCTGCTCGGCGTATACCCGGTTAGGCAGCCCGGTGAGGCCATCATGGAACGTCAGCTGGGCTACCTGGCGGCGCAGCGCGACCTTGTCGCTGATGTCGTGAGCGGTGACGACCAGGTGATCCGGCCCGGCGGCCTGGCGCAGGCGCGAGACGGTGGCCTCGACGTACCGCCAGGTGCCGTCCGCCGCGCGGACCCGGCACCCATAGCGGCTGGGCTGATCACCCACCGGTTCTGCGAGCACGGTGCCGACGGCTTGCGTGGCGCGCGAACGATCCTCGGGATGCAGCAGGTCGGTGAGCACGGTCCCAGCTAGCACCCCCGGCGCATAACCGAATTCCATGACCGCCCGGCTGGCGTACCGGATGCGTCCGGTGCCGTCGCACAGCAGGACAGCGTCACTGGTGAGGTCGGCCAGTTGCTGAAATTGGCCAGGCTCGTCCAACACTCCGGGGGCCGGTGGCCCGAGCAGGACCAGGCTGCCAGCGCGAAAGGCGAATGCGAGCACGATCGCCGCCGCGACCAGGTACGTGATGGGGCGGGCGAGCGGCGCGCCCGCGAGCAGCCAGCCCAGCAGCACGAGTGCGGCCATCCCCCCCGCCCCGGCCGCGACCAGCGTGGTCACCCGTTCGGCAATGCGGGCGCGGGAAGGCCCGCCAGCGGCGGCCGTCACCCCATCGGCCCCACCCGCTGGATCGGCCCCACCCGCTGGCGCACCGATCGCGTCAGCCTGCGCCGCACTCATCGCTTCCGCTCGCGCGGCATCCGGGGTGCCCGCCGGCGGGGTGCCGAGCCACCAGGACCGGGTCGGCCAGGCACCCGTGGTCCTGGGAGCCCGGGCCAGCAAGAGGACGCCGGCTATCTCCGCCACCTGTGTGCTCAGTCCCGGGCTCACGCCGGACAAGCGGGCACCGACGGTCAGGGCGTCCCCGACCGTGATCGCGACGATGGCGAGGTAGGGCAGCAATCCGCGGCGGCCCGCCAGCGCCGCGAGTGGCAGCCCCGCGCCGAGCAGGACCGCCTCGGTGAGCGGCCGGACAAGTTCGATGGCGAATGTGCCCGCACCGGTATCCACATGGGCGAACGCGGCACCGAAAATGGCCAGCCAGCCGATCAGGAAAACGGCTGCGGAAACGATGAAAGCGTCGGTGATGGAAGCCGCCAGCCGCGCCCGGTCCCGCCAGGGCGCCCGCCGCAAGCCTGGCAGGGCAGCGGACTCCGGCCGGCCCAGCAGCACCAGCCCGGCCAGCATGAGCACCGCCGCGAACAGGGAAGGGATGTCGGCGTACGAGAGCGGTATCGCCTCCGCTCCGGCCTGCGCGGGAACGATCTGGGCGACGATGACGCCGACACCCCAGAACCCGGCCACGACGGCAAAGCACCGGTACGCCTGCCTGACGGGGCCGGTATATGACTCCGCCACCCACCACAGGCTCACCAGGGCAGCCGCCGCTGCAAGCGCTCCCAGCGCCGCCCCTAGCTGCGAAAGCACACTCACCGCGGATCACCCGATGCTTTGGCTCGCATCGAGTCTCCTTCCACCACGTCCCCTCGCTGTCCACGGGCCTGGACGGCGGGCAGGCCTCATGAGCCCTGGCTCGCCGGTCAGTGATTGGGTCATCGCCCGCAGTAACTGACACCGGAAACCACGATCAGCCGGCACCTCGATGATGGTAGGTTGCCGGCCGAACGCATCCCGTGACGGTTACTTCACTCTAGATGCCGAAGGTCACACTTCGATTGAGGAAAAGCGTCCAGCGGGAGACAACTCCGTTGCCCTATGGGCGAGGCCACCGTGCTATGGCTGATCCGTCGCGGCACATCTGGAGTTCCCCGGCCCGGCGGACGCACGTTCGGTGTCAGTACTCGCCGCGGATCACATTCAGCAGGGACTCACCCCGCACGTAACGCGTCACCTGCCCCCGAAGGAAGTCCAGAGCACGGCTCACCGAGACCGAAGTGGATGCCGCGACGTGCGGGGTGAGCAACAGGCCCGGCACATCCCACAGGGGGTCACCGGGGCCGAGCGGTTCGGGATCTGTCACATCCAGCGCGGCACGCAGCCGTCCGGACCGGAGTTCGGCGAGCAGGGCGGGGGCGGAC
>DAHUZQ010000207.1 GCA_027306495.1 Actinomycetota bacterium
GGACTACATCCGGACGGCCCGGGCCAAAGGCCTGCACGAGCGGGTGGTCATCGTCAAGCACGGCCTGCGCGCGGCGCTGACCCCCATCATCACGATCTTCGGCATGGACCTCGGGTCGCTGCTGGGCGGGGCCGTGCTCACCGAGACCACGTTCTCCCTGCACGGCCTGGGCTTGTTCACGATCCTGGCCATCCAGAACCAGGATTTCCCGGAGATCATGGGCGTGGTCATGCTCGCCGCGTTCTTCATCGTGATCGCCAACCTCGTCGTCGATATCTTGTACGCGGTCGTCGACCCCAGGGTGAGGTACTGATGGTGCGTGCGCGGAACGCGGGACTTGTGCCGGCACAGTCCGGCGCGGCCGAACCGGACCTCCCAAGCCGGCCCGGCGCCCTGCTGGAGGTGCGGGACCTGCGGATTCACTTCCCCACCGACGACGGGATGGTCAAGGCCGTCGATGGCGTCTCGTTTGTGCTCGAACGCGGCCGCACCCTTGGGATCGTCGGCGAGTCGGGGTCGGGCAAGAGCGTCACGAGCATGGGCATCATGAGCTTGCACAATGCCCGGACATCACGGATCAGCGGCAAGATCTGGCTTGACGGGGAGGAACTGGTTTCGGCGTCTTCGTCGCGGGTGCGGCAACTGCGCGGCGCCAAGATGGCGATGATCTTCCAGGACCCGCTGTCGGCCCTGCATCCCTATTACACGGTGGGCGCCCAGATCATCGAGGCCTACCGGATCCACAACAAGGTCAGCCGCAAGCAAGGCCGGGCACACGCCATCGAGCTGCTCGGCCGGGTCGGCATCCCGCACCCGCAGACGCGGGTGGACGACTACCCCCACCAGTTCTCCGGTGGCATGCGGCAGCGGGCGATGATCGCGATGGCGTTGTCCTGCAACCCGGAACTGCTCATCGCTGACGAGCCGACGACCGCACTCGACGTGACGGTCCAGGCGCAGATCCTGGACCTTATCTCGGACCTGCAGGATGAGTTCGGCTCGGCGGTCATCATCATCACCCACGATCTTGGGGTGGTCGCCGAACTCTCCGATGACATCCTGGTGATGTATGCGGGCAGGGTCGCGGAGTACGGCAGCAGCGACGACATCTTCAATCGGCCCGGCCATCCCTACGCGTGGGGCCTGCTTGCCTCCATGCCACGGCTCGACCGGGAACGGTCAACCCGTTTGCTGCCGATCCCCGGCACACCACCCAGCCTGATCAACGTCCCCTCGGGATGTCCCTTTAATCCGCGCTGCGCCTACACCTCGCTCAATGACGGGCGATGCACCACCGAGGTACCGCAACTGAGCGACGTCGGGCCCGGCCACGAGGCCGCATGCCACCTCAGCCTGGAGGCTCAGCGCCGCATCTGGTCGGAGGAGATCGAGGTGGCGCTCGGATGAGTCGGCCAGTTCCTCGCCGGAAAGGCAGGTCAGTGTGAGCACCCCGGTCACCCAGGCACGTCCCGCCCGGGTCGCGTC
Source organism: Actinomycetota bacterium (assembly GCA_027306495.1). GTDB lineage: Bacteria > Actinomycetota > Actinomycetes > Streptosporangiales > Streptosporangiaceae > DAHUZQ01. The sequence goes on from DAHUZQ010000207.1 coordinate 1,486, forward strand.
GCGGGAGACACTGCTGTCCGTCACAGGCTTGACCAAGCACTTCCCCGTCACCAGGGGCGTGGTCTTCCGCCACCGGGTCGGCTTGGTCCGCAGCGTGGAGGATGTGACGTTCTCCGTGGCAGCCGGCCAGACCCTGGGGGTGGTGGGCGAATCGGGGTGCGGCAAGACCACCACGGCGCGCATGATCGCCCGCCTGGTCGAACCGACGGCGGGCCAGATCATCTTCGACGGCACCGATATCACCCACCTGCGGCCCGGCGCCATGCGGCCGTTGCGGCGGGAGATCCAGATGATCTTCCAGGATCCGTACTCGTCGCTGAACCCGCGGCACACCGTGGGCGCCATCGTGGGGGCGCCTTTCCGGCTGCAGAAGGTGAAGACCGAACGGGGGATCAAGGCCACCGTGCAGGAACTGCTCGAGATGGTGGGCCTCAACCCCGAGCACTACAACAGGTACCCGCACGAGTTCTCCGGTGGCCAACGCCAGCGGATCGGCATCGCGCGCACGCTTGCCCTGCGGCCCCGGCTCATCGTGGCCGACGAACCGGTGTCCGCCCTCGATGTGTCCATTCAGGCACAGGTCGTCAACCTGCTCGGGGACCTGCAAGACGAACTGGGCCTGACCTATGTGATCATCGCCCACGACCTGTCGGTCATCCGGCACGTGTGCGACCGGGTCGCGGTCATGTACCTCGGAAATCTCGTGGAACTGGCCGAACGGGACAGCCTCTATGCCCGGCCGCGCCATCCCTATACCGTCGCACTGCTGTCAGCGGTTCCCGTTCCCAAACCGGTCAAGCGGGACCCGGCCGGCCGGCGGGATCGCCGGGACCGGATCCGTCTCGTCGGCGACGTGCCAAGCCCGCTGAACCCGCCCCCGGCCTGCCGGTTCCACACCAGGTGCTGGAAGGCGCAGGAAGTGTGCAAGACGGTCATGCCGCCGCTGGTCGAGATATCCGCAGGCCATCAGGTGGCCTGCCATTTTCCGGAGAACACCCCAGCGGCATAACCGGCCCCCGGCATATCCGCAGCCGGGAAACCGGCAGCGGGATGGCGGCCCGGCGGCCCGGCACAGCGCCAGGCCCTTCGGCCGCCCAAGCACCGCCGCGGGTGTGCGACGATGAAACGAAGGACCTGAGGGGAGGTGGCCATGTCCGGGTACAGCCAGTTCGCCTGGCTGCCACTCTGCGGTGGTCTCACCGTGGTCGGGCTCATCTTGAGCTGGGTGGTCTGGCGGCGCCGTGGCGTGGCCGCCGGCCTGCTCGCGGCTGCCTGGTCGCTGCTCCCCGTCGCGGTGTACCTGCTGGGTGTCACCGAACTGCTGTGGCGGTTCGGGACGGCCATCGCCGGTTTCGCCGGCTCGCTGGTGTTCTCGTTCGAGCGCTGGATCGGCGTGGCTGTGCTGGGATTCGCCGTCGTGCTCTTCGGCGTATCGCGCCTGCTGCGGTCTCGGCGGGCCGGGCAGCCGAGTAAGCGTGAGCACAAGGGTCAGCGGGCGGAACCGGGCAAGCCGGGGGTCAGTGGCACCTCCAGCAAGGCCGTGGTGCCATCGACGCACGGGACCGGCGGTGGCAAGGCCGGCGCCGAGGACGACCTGTCGGATGTCGAGGCAATCCTGCGTCGGCGCGGCATCCGCTGATCCTGAACCTGGACGGCTCTGCCGCTCACCGGGCGCTCCCGGGGCCGGTCCGGCGTCAGCACCGGGCACTGTGCCGGCAGCGTGGCTGGGCTGTGGGCTTTCCGTTGAGCGGTATCCACCATCTCGGCACCAGACCACTCAGCTAACCCCCGGTTCCCGCAGGGGGCAAGCTGGGCGCCTTACCAGCTACGGCTTGCCGGCTTTCGCTTTCATGCTCTGCTTGTGGGCACGGACGGCCGCCAGTGACTGGTCATCGGTGATGTCGGCGACCGAGTAGTGAGCACCCTCGGCGCCGAAATGCCCGGCCGCTTCCCGCCAGCCGGGCGGGGTTACGCCGCACTGCTTGCCGAGCAGGGCGAGGAAGATCCTCGCTTTGTCCTGGCCGAAGCCCGGCAACGCCTCGATCCTCGCCAGCAGTTCCGTGCCGGTTGCCGCGGTTGACCACAGCTTCGCTGGATCGCCCTCGTAGCTGTCCACGATCAGACGGCAGACCGCCTGCACGCGCGCGGCCATCGCCTTGGGGAACCGGTGGAGCGCGGGTCTGGCCGCGAAGATGGCGGCGAGTTCCTCGGGGTCGCGGTCGGCCAGTTCCTCGGCCGTTGGCTCATGGCCCATCCGCACGACCAGTTCACGCGGTGCGGTGAAGGCCTTTTCCATCGGCACCTGCTGGTCGAGAATCATCGCCATCAGCAGTGCGAGCGAGTTCCGCGAGAGCAGTTCGTTGGCGCCCGCGTCGATGGGCAGTGAGATGGTCATGGGCGGATCCTCCGGGTCATCTGCCATCCTGGCCGGCCAACCGCCTCCGGCGCGAACCGGGCACGGGTTAACGGGGCACGGGTTGGCGGAGCGGCCGGGCGTGGCCGGGGCACGGGTTGGCGCGGCACGGACGGGGCACGGGTTGGCGCGGCACGGCCGGGGCACGGGTTGGCGCGGCGCGGCCGGGGCACGGACTATTGCGGCCCGCTTGATTGTTAACAGTGATAGGCCATGATGTGGTCGAGGGTTCCGGGGTGTCCGGGACGTGCCAAGGAGGACGCAGCGGTGTCGCGTTACACAAAGGCTGCCATCGCCGGGATCGTAGTCGGCTTGGTGTTGTTTGCTATCAACGCGTGGCTGGCTCTCGCGGTGATTCTCGCTGCGATCGCCATTCCCACCATCGCCTACCGCATGCTCGACCCGTCGCAGCGTCGGCGGGTCCGCCGGGTGACGCGCAAGCAAGTCGGACGGTGAGGGAGCCGCCGCGAGGCTGAGCCTCAGCCTGGCAGGGGCCAACTGTGCGCCGGCTCGTTCGTATGCATGTGCTCGATGTACCGCTCGGTCATCAGCCGTAGCGCTTCCTGCCGCCCGGCATGGCGGTCGAAGGCGTCTACGGTGGCGATCTGCCACGCCGCTCCGGTCTGGCCGGTCAGGCACCGTTGCTCGATGATGGCGAGCAGCCGGTTGGCATCGGCCTGGCTGACCCCCCACCCCGCCAGCCCCTCGTGGGCGATCGGAAGCAGGCGCCGGAGCACGAGTTCGGCCGCCGGGGTTTCTCCCGATCCGGGCCAATAGAGCTGGGCATCCAGCCCGCCGCGCGCCGCGGCGTGCAGGTTCTCGGCTGCGGCCGAGAACGACATTTGCGACCAGATGGGCCGTTTGCCTTCCGCCAGCCCTCGCACGAGTCCGTAGTAGAAGGCCGCGTTGGCCATGATGTCGGCCACTGACGGCCCTGCGGGCAGCACCCTGTTTTCGACACGCAGGTGCGGTTGGCCGTCGATCGTGTCGTAGACCGGCCGGTTCCAGCGGTAGATCGTGCCGTTGTGCAGCGTCAGTTCGGACAGCGCGGGACAGCCCCCGCTGTCGAGCGTCGCCCGCGGGTCCTCCTCGTCGCAGATCGGCAGCAATGCGGTGAAGTAGCGGTTGTTCTCCTCGAACAGGTCGAATACCGAGGTGATCCAGCGCTCCCCGAACCACACCCGGGGCCGCACGCCCTGCTGCTGCAGTTCCACCGGCCGGGTGTCGGTGGCCTGCTCGAACAGGGTGATCCTGGTTTCCTGCCACAACTGCTTGGCGAACAGGTAGGGGGAGTTGGCCGCGACCGCCACCTGGACACCGGCGATGGCCTGGGAGGCGTTCCAGTAGTTCGCGAACTCTTCCGGGCTGACCTGCACATGCAACTGGACGCTGGTGCAGGCGGCCTCGGGGGTGATGCTGTCGGCATAGGTGAGCAGGTGCTCGGGACCGTCGATCTCGATCCGCAGGGCCTCGCCCCGCGTGGCGAAGATCTGCTCGTTGAGGACCTGGTATCGGTCGTTCGCCGACATGATGCCCGCATGCAGGTCACCCTCGGACAGCGTCGGCAGGATGCCGATGATGACCAGGCGGCTGCCGGTCTCGCGCGCCTTGGCGTCCCCGGCGTTGAGGCTGCCACGGATCTGGCGCTCCATGCTGGCGAGGGCGCCGCCGTCGAATCGGTGCGGCGGCACGTTGATCTCCAGGTTGAACTGGCCGAGTTCGGTGGCCCAGGCCGGGTCCGCGATGGCGGCCAGGACGTCGGCGTTGTGCATGGAAGGACGGCCGGTCCCATCCACCAGGTTCAGTTCGATCTCCAGCCCGACCTGCGACGGGTCGTTATCGAACATCTGCTCGTGGAGCATCCATGCGAACGCCTCCAGCGAACGCTGCAGCTTGTCCCGGTACCTGCGCCGGTCCTCGCCAGTGATGGTGATCGCCTTGACCTCACGGCCCATGTCGGCCTCCGCTCACCCGCAGGGGCGTGGTCCACCCCTGATCTGGCACCTTCTCACTATCAGCACCCGGTCTGGCCCGCGGCCTGCTCGCCTGGCCGGGCTGCTCGCCTGGCCGGGCTGCTCGCCTGGCCGGGCTGAGCCTGCCCACTGCCCGCCTGCGGGAATTCCGCGAGCCTGTAACGCATTCTCCTCAGCAGTGCCCTGGGCCGGGAGGGATTGCGATGAGTGTGCGCCGCTTGAATCACGCCGTTCTCTATGTTCATGACCTCGCCAGCGCGGTGGACTTCTACACCGCCACGCTCGGCATGGAGGTGCGCGCGCACATCCCGGGCCAGGCGGCGTTCCTGCGTGCCGCCGGCTCAGCCAACGACCACGACCTCGGGCTGTTCGCGCTGGCAGCGAGTGCGCCGATCACGGCCGACGCGCCTGCCCGGGTCGGGCTGTATCACCTGGCCTGGGAGGTGGGCACGCTGGCCGAACTGGAGGAGATCCGGCACCGCCTCGCCGGGCGCGGCGCCCTGGTGGGCGCGAGTGACCACCGGGTGTCCAAGTCCCTGTACGCCAAGGACCCGAGCGGCATCGAATTCGAGGTCATGTGGCGGGTCCCGGCTGAGGATTGGGAAGCGGAATCGCGGCGCGGACCCATGATCGCGCCGCTGGACCTGGCCGAGGAGATGTCCCGGTGGGGTGACCGGGTCACCGGGGCGGCGGCCGGCTCGGTGACCTGATCACGGGTTACGGCAGGTCACCCGGATCTTGGACTGGGGATGGCGGGCCTCCCAGTCGGGCATGAGGCGCGCGTCCAGGCCATGTGAGCGAGCGAGATCGAGCAGCGTCCGCGGCCGGTAGTAGAAGTCCTCGTGCAGCACATGGTGCTCGGCGCCGTCGGTGCGGTCGAAGGTGAAATCGAAGAAGGCGTCATCGGCCATGATCCGGCCGACATGGGCCAGGCATTCGTCGATGACGGCGATGGGCGAATG
>DAHUZQ010000217.1 GCA_027306495.1 Actinomycetota bacterium
GAAACGCGGGCCAGATTGGGAACGCATCGTGGTACGGGGAGAAAGCGCGTTTCGAAGGCGCACGATGAACCCTTGATCGGGCGTGCGGGGGCACGCTCGGCCTTCACCCGGGGGCACTGCCGGCTGGTGCGAATCCTCTGACTGCCAAAGTGGCATGGCAGCCGGCAGGGGCACGCAGATGTGACGCGGTTCAAGGCATCGCGTTACGCGAGGGCAACCATCACGCGAGCGGGGGTGCTTTCACTGCCCACAAGCATGACAAAGCCGAAGGACTAATGTGCCCAGAAATCACAGTTTCGATGCTATGGCGAACTTCACACGCACCCCAGGAATCCGAACACTATATCGATAAGATGGCCGTAACCTGCGGAGCGGACCAGAGTCACAGCCGGCCCAGCCAGTCCTTCCCCGGCAAAGTCGTATCGCCACAATGTGCTCTTAGTCACTTACGCTGAGCTAGCGGCACGGGTTGTTGGCCGGGCGCCACGAGGAATCCCCGCAATAGCGCCGCTGTACCTTCCAGGTGCTCGGTAACCCTTGCCCGGGCAAGGTCGGGATCGCCGGAGAGGATGGCCTCCGCGATCGCCCGGTGCTGCTCCCGGCCGTGAACGATGTTGTGCCGCAGCACCGGGATCGCGTTCAGGAGGTCGTTCAAGCGCATCCGGGCGTCCGCGGCCGCGGCCGCGAGCAGGTGTGAGCCGGTCAATTCCGCGATCGCCAGGTGGAACAGCGTGTCCATCCGGCGGTAGTCGTCCGGGTGCGCCCCATCCACCTCGGCGAGCCGTTCCAGGAGCACCTCCCGGATGTGGGCGGTGACACCCTGGGCCACCAGGTGCGCGGCCCCCGTTTCCACCGCCATACGGAACGCCAGTGCGTCGGTGAGCCCGGCCGAGTCCGCCTGGGCCATCCGGCGCGCCTCGAGCAGGTCCGGTTCCGGCCGGGTGTACGTGACGAAGGTGCCCCCGAACCGGCCGCGGCGCGACTCCACGAAACCCGCCTGGGCCAGCGCGCGGATCGCCTCCCGCAGGGTGATCCTGCTCACCCCGAGCAGGACGGCCAGTTCCCGCTCGGCCGGAAACCGATCACCCGGGGCGACCACGCCGAGCTTGATGACGCCGAGGAGGCGCTCGACCGTCTCCTCGAACGCGTTCTGCGTCCGCACCGGGCCCAGCAGCGCGGCAAGCTGACTTCCGGCCGACATCCTAGGGCCTCCGCTCGGCGACTTCCCTGTGACGCAGAGCTTACGGCCGGCCCAGCGGGTCGGCCAGGCCGGGCGGGCCCCGGACGCAAGCACCCCGGCCCGGTGATTCACCAAAACCTGGGCTGCGGGGCTTGACACGAGCATCCTTTTATCGGTCAATGGTCTGACACTAAACCATTGGGTCGTGGAGTTACCCCGCTGACCTGAGCGGGGACGCACTACGGTCTGGCCGCCGGCGGGCAAACGGTCCCGGCGCTGCGGCACCTCCTGCGAGGTCCCTGCGCACCAAGCCGGGTCCTGCGGCACGCCCCTGGCAGGTCTTCGCGGCGCAGCGTGATCCAAAGTTGGCACGGCTTCGCCGCTGACCCCACGAAGGAGCCCTCATGTCCCTCAATGAGCGCACAGTCGCGGCGCAGACCACCGACGAGCAGCGTCTGCACGAACTCGGCTACGCGCAGGAATTGCGCCGCCGGATGTCCGGTTTCTCCAACTTCGCCGTCTCCTTCACGATCATTTCGATCCTGTCCGGATGCCTGACGCTGTACGGGTACGGGATGGCCACGGGCGGGCCGGCGGTGATCGTCTGGGGATGGCCCTTCGTAGGCATCATGACCCTCTTCGTCGGCCTGTCGATGGCCGAGGTTTGCTCCAGCTATCCCACCGCCGGTGGCCTCTACTACTGGTCTGCCAAACTGGCCCGCCGGAACGGGGCCGCCTGGTCCTGGTTCACGGGCTGGTTCAACTTCCTGGGCCAGGTCGCGGTCACCGCCGGCATCGATTTCGGTGCCGCCCTGTTCGTCAACGCCCTGCTCAGCGTCCAGCTCGGGGTGTCCACAGCGCACTGGGTCACCGTCGTGATCTACGCGGTCATCCTGCTGGTGCACGGCTTGCTGAACCAGTTCGGTATCAAACTGGTGGCCCTGCTCAACGACGTCAGCGTCTGGTGGCACATCATCGGCGTGCTGGTGATCGCGGGCGTCCTCGCGTTCGTGCCCGCCCACCACCAGTCCGTCGGCTTCGTCTTCGGCCACCTCGTCAACGGAACGGGTTTGCACCTCGGCTGGTGGTACATCATCCCGATCGGGCTCCTGCTGGCCCAGTACACCTTCACCGGTTACGACGCCTCCGCCCACATGACCGAGGAAACCCACCAGGCCGCCACGGCCGGCCCCCGCGGCATCGTGATGTCGATCGTGGTGTCCCTGTTCGCAGGCTGGCTGCTGCTGATCGGCATCACCTTCGCCATCCAGCACTACGCCGCCGAGGCATCGGCGACCTCGCTCACCGGTGTGCCACCCGCGCAGATCTTCATCGACTCGCTCGGACTCACCGGTGGCAAGCTGCTGCTGCTGATCGCGATCGGCGCGCAGTTGTTCTGCGGCATGTCCTCGGTCACCGCGAACTCCCGGATGATCTACGCGTTCTCCCGGGACGGCGCGCTGCCGGGCTCTGCGTTCTGGCACCGCGTGAACAAGCGGACCCGCACGCCCACCAACGCGATCTGGCTTGCGGCGGGCTTTGCCTTCCTCCTCGGCCTGCCCTACCTGTGGAACTACGCCGCCTACGCGGCCGTGACCTCGATCGCGGTCATCGGCCTCTACATCGCCTACGTCCTGCCCACCTATCTGCGGCTGCGCCGCGGTGACGGCTTCAAGCGCGGACCGTGGCATCTGGGCAGGTGGAGCAAGGTGGTTGGATGGACAGCCGTCACCTGGGTGGCGATCATTACCATCCTGTTCATGCTGCCGCAGGTCGGACCCATCACGGCATCGTCGTTCAACTACACGGTGGTGTCGGTGGCGGTCGTGCTCGGGTTCGCCGGGACATGGTGGCTGATCTCCGCCCGCAGGTGGTTCACCGGCCCCAAGGTCCAGGGGACGCCGGAGGAACTCGCGGCCATCGAGCGTGAACTGTCTGGAGCCAATTCCTGACGAGTGCAGAAGGGACGGATCAGCACGGTGTCACAGCCTGGCGAAAGCGCCGACCGGCGCGGGAAGCTCTCGCTCGACCGGTTGCGCGCGGAGGTGGCGGACGGGGCGATCGACACGGTCGTGCTCGCCTTCACCGACATGCAGGGCCGGCTCCAGGGCAAGCGCCTGTCCGCCGAGTTCTTCCTCGAAGAAGTGATCCGCCATCACGCGGAGGGATGCAACTACCTGCTCGCGGTGGACATCGAGATGAACACGGTGGACGGCTATGCGATGTCGTCCTGGGAGCGCGGCTACGGGGACTTCGTGCTGGTCCCCGACCCCGCCACGCTGCGCCGCGTGCCCTGGCACACCGGCACGGCGCTGGTGCTCGCCGATCTCGCCTGGGAGGACGGCCGCCCGGTGGTGGCCTCGCCCAGGCAGATCCTGGCCGCCCAGACCGCCCGCCTGGCCGAACGGGGCTGGACCGCCCTGGTGGGCACTGAGCTCGAGTTCTGCGTCTACACCGACACCTACGAGCAAGCCCACGCCAAGTCCTACCGGGACCTGGTGCCCGCCAACCAGTACAACGTGGACTACTCCATCCTCGGCTCGGCCCGGGTGGAGCCGTTGCTGCGGGCGATCAGGCTCGGTATGTCCGGCGCCGGCATGTACGTGGAGTCCTCCAAAGGCGAGTGCAACCTCGGCCAGCATGAGATCGCCTTCCGCTACGCAGACGCTGTCACCACCTGCGACAACCACTCGCTCTACAAGAGTGGCGCCAAGGAGATCGCCTCCCAGCAGGGCATGAGCATCACCTTCATGGCCAAGCCCAACCTGCGGGAGGGGAACTCCTGCCACGTTCACCTGTCGCTGCGCGACGGCGCCGGCGACCCGGTGCTCGCCGGGGACGGCCCGCACGGCCTGTCCCGGGTCGGCGAGCACTTCCTGGCGGGCCAACTCGCCGGGCTCACCGAGCTGATGCTCTTCCACGCGCCCAACATCAACTCGTACAAGCGGTACGTGCCGGGCAGCTTCGCCCCGACCGCGGTCCGGTGGGGCCCGGACAACCGGACCTGCGCCTACCGGCTGGTCGGCCATGGCCTCTCACTCCGCGGCGAGAACCGCGTCCCGGGCGGGGACGTGAATCCCTACCTCTGCGTGGCCGCCATGATCGCCGCTGGGCTCGACGGCATCGACAACGAGCTCCCGCTGGAGCCCGCCACCGATGGGAACGCCTACGCCGGCCCGGGGCCACGCGTTCCCTCCACCCTCCGCGAGGCCCTCGCGGAGTGGGAGAAGAGCCAGCTCGCCCGCACCGCGTTCGGCGAAGAGGTGGCCGACCATTACGCGAACGCGGCCAAGGTCGAACTCTCCGCTTTCGACGCCGCGGTCACCGACTGGGAGCTGCGCCGCGGATTCGAGCGGATGTGAGCGGCAAGCACCCAGAACACGCCGAGCAGAGGCAACCAGCAGAACAGCGAACAGATCCGAACGGGCCAGACCAACCGCCAGTACGCACAGACCAACCGCCAGTACGCACAGACCAACCGCCAGCACGCAGAGAACAGAGCCATGTCCACCTACACCGTCCTTAACCCCGCCACCGAGGCACCCGTCGCGAAGGTGCCATCCACCACGGTGGCGGAGACCGACGCCGCGATCGCGCGAGCGGTCGCCGCCTGGCCGGCCTGGCGCGCCGTCGCCCCCGGCGACCGGGCGGCCGTGCTGCGCCGGTTCGCCGCGGCCGTCGACTCCGACCTGGACAACCTCGCCGGGCTCGAGGTGACCGGGGCCGGCCACACCATCGGGAACGCCCGCTGGGAAGCCGGCAACGTGCGGGACGTCCTGACCTACTACTCCGCTGCGCCGGAGCGGCTGTTCGGCCGCCAGATCCCGGTGCCCGGCGGGGTCGACATCACCTTCGCCGAGCCGGTCGGGGTGGTCGGCCTCATCGTCCCGTGGAACTTCCCGATGCCGATCCTCGGCTGGGGCCTCGCCCCAGCGCTCGCCGCGGGAAACCCGGTGGTCGCCAAGCCCGCCGAACTCACCCCGCTCGCCGCGATGCGGATCGCCGAACTGGCACTCGCCGCCGGTATCCCGGAGGGGGTCTTCCAGGTCCTGCCGGGCAAGGGCTCGGTAGTGGGCCAGCGGCTGGTGGACCACCCTGCCGTCCGCAAGATCGTCTTCACCGGCTCCACCGAGGTCGGCAAGCAGATCATGGCCGGGTGCGCCCGCCACGTGAAACGGCTCACCCTGGAACTGGGCGGCAAGAGTGCCAACATCGTGTTCGCGGACTCAGATCTGGAGCAGGCGGCGGCGACCGCCCCGTACGCCGTGTTCGACAACGCCGGCCAGGACTGCTGCGCGCGGTCGCGGATCCTCGTCCAGCGGAGCGTGTTCGACCGCTTCATGGAACTGCTCGAGCCCGCCGTGCGGGGCGTCACAGTGGGCGACCCGGCCAGCCCCGCCACCCAGATGGGACCGCTTATCTCCGCCGCCCACCGGGAGCGGGTCGCCGCCTACGTGCCCGAGGGCGCACCGGTGGCGTTCCGGGGCAGCGCGCCGGGCGGGCCGGGATTCTGGTTCCCCCCCACCGTCCTGGCGCCTGTCCGGGCGGATGACCCGGTGTGGACGCAGGAAGTGTTCGGCCCGGTCGTGGCCGTCATGCCGTTCGAGGACGAAGCGGACGCGATAGCCCTGGCCAACGACTCCCCCTATGGCCTGTCAGGATCGATCTGGACCCGCGATGTCGGCCGCGCCCTGCGGGTCGCCCGCGCGGTCGAGACCGGCAACCTGTCGGTGAACTCACACTCATCGGTCAGGTACTGGACCCCCTTCGGCGGATTCAAGCAGTCGGGCCTGGGCCGTGAACTGGGCCCGGACGCCCTCAGCGCGTTCACCGAAACCAAGAACGTCTTCATCGCCGCCTGAGCGCGCCGTGCCCAGGCCCCCACCCCACGCAAGGACACCCGAGGAGTGACAGAACACATGCAACGCCTGCTGGACCGAGTCGCTGTCGTCACAGGGGCCGGAAGCGGCATCGGCCTGGCGAGCGTGCGGCGGCTCGCCGCCGAAGGAGCGAAGGTCGTCACCGCCGACCTCGATCCGGTCACCGGCAAAGCGGCCGCGGACGAGGTCGGTGGCATTTTCGTGCAGGCCGACGTGACCAGCGCGGAGGACGTCCGCGACCTGTACGCGACCGCGCTGGCCTCTTATGGGCGGGTGGACATCGCCTTCCACAACGCCGGGATCTCCCCGCCGGACGACGGCTCGATCCTGGCCACCGGGCTCGACGCCTGGCGGCGGGTGCAGGAGGTCAACCTCACCTCCGTCT